>JAODBJ010000100.1 GCA_025463905.1 Actinomycetes bacterium | reverse complement strand
TAGGGGACAAATAATGTCCCCTATCGACGCACGTCTCGCAGTAGCTGGTAGGCGTCGACGGGGTCGGTGTAGCCGGCGAGGTTGTAGCGACCAGCGGCGTGGAACGAGTACCGGTAGTCGATGCGCGCCAGGCGATCGGCGAGCGACGTGTCGGTGAGGACCACGCCCGGTTCGGCCGCATTCACGAGGCGAGCCGCGAGGTTCACGGTCGGGCCGTGGAAGTCGCCCTGACGCACGATCACCTGACCGAACGCGAGACCGATACGCAAACGTGGGAGGCGGGCGTGCGCGCACGCGTCGATCAAGTCGAGCGCCAGCGCGCACGCAACTCCCGGTGCGCTGGTGACGAACATCACCGCGTCACCGATGCGCTTCACCACATGCGCGCCGGCGGCGGCGATGAGATCGCCGGTGATGGATTCGAACGTGGTCAGCAACGCACCGAGTTCCGCGGGGTCGAGCTCCTGCGACAAGCCCGTATATCCGGCCAGGTCCGCGAAACCCACCGCCAGGTACGCGAGGTTCGTTGCAGACGGCACGGTGCCGGCGTCGCTGTAGCGCCGGGCGATCATCTCCAGGTGCCGGCGGTGCAACGTGTCGATCCCTTCCACGACACGCGGGAGTATCTCCTCGACCACGGCTGCGTACGTCATCGCGACCGCGACCAATCGCTGTTTCGCCACCAAGGGTGCTTCGACGTTGGCTCGGAGCAATGCGACCTCAGCTTCCGCGATACGTGCGGTCGCTTCACCCATCGTGCGTACGAGTTGGACGACGAGTTCAGTGCCGACCACGGCTTGGAGCGTCCGCGCGAGTGAGAGCAGGCCGACGTCGTTGTCGCTGTAATTCCGCGCGTGCGGGCGAGGGTCCGGGAACCCCGCAGCCCGCCACACGCGCAACGCGAACGCCACGTCGACGCCTGCGTTCTCCGCCGCCTCGGGGAACGTGCAGCGGGCACGGTCGGGCCGCAACATTCGCAGCGCGGCCACGGTCAACAGGCGTTGTTCCTCGTCGGCGCGTACGAGTTCCGGGATCGACATGCCGAGGCTGAGCAGGAACTCGAACAACTCGAGGCGCGCCGGCGCGTCGGCGCCGGAGGGGTCGTAGAGCCCGGCGGCGATGAGGTCGTCGAGGTGCTCGCTCACGCGGGCTTCCAGGGGGCCAGCAGCGCCTCGCCTTCGCCTCCCGCGACCGACCACGACGGATCGAGCACCGGTGCGCGCAAGGTGAGGTTCGCCGGCGCGTCCCACAGCAGTGCTGGACGTTCGCCGTGCCAACGCACCGCGAACGACACCCGTCCTGCGCGCGTTGGCGCGTCGTGCACGGTCACCGACTGCCCCACCCAGTCGTCGGGGAACCCCGGAAGAAGCGCGACCTCGTCGCCCCGGTCGCGCAGGAGCACGTCGCGAACTTCTTCGAGCACGTTGCCGGCTCCGGCGGTTCGATGCGCGGCGACGCGACGCTCTTTCGTCTTCGCTCGATGCCACGCCGCTGCGACTTCGTCGTCGAAACCCCAGTCTTCGAGGTCGACCATCGTTCGCGCATCGGGACGATTCGTACCCGCTTGGAGCAGGAGCGTCGCTCGCGCCGCGTCGACGCGTGGTTGCAGCGCGCCGGGTATCTCGACCCGCATGGCCCGGTCGAGCTGCGCGAGCCAGCCGCGCTGCACCGCGTCGAGCGGCGGCAGTTGCTCGAGCACGTCGGGCGACGGTTCGACGCGCCTATCGAGGGCCAGCGCGACCCGCACCGACGTGCGGTGCGCGACGGGGAAGATGAAGGCCGCCTCGGCGCCGGGCGCGCGCACCGTTTCGAACGGGCCTTCACGGGCGGCGCCGCTCGTGACGATCTCGGCGGTACCAGTCGCGCCTTCGGCGGTTGCCCAACGCATGGGCGGCTTCGGGAGTACGAGTGCGGGCCGGTCACCGACTACGACGGTGCTGCGATCGAGCGAGATCGACGTTGCCCGCCGCGCCGGCTTGGCTCGCAACACCAGCGCGAGGGCGAACGGCGCCGGCGACGCGTTCTCGACGTCGACCACGACGTACGCGCCGCCGTCACGACCGGGCGCGCCGTAGACGCGCTGTACCGCGTCGCCCGACGGGATGCGCACCCGCGTTTCGTACGCGGGAGCGGGGGTGAGCCGGTCTTGGCGTACACCGGCGTCGCGGTGCGGGTCGTGCCAATGGTCTTCGGCGCCGACACGCCACTCGAGCGTTACGTCGTCGAGTTCTACCCGGCCGGTGGCGTCCAGGTGCCCGACCGCGGGCGCGCCGAGCGCGCCGACGATCCGGGGTTCGTCATCCATCAGCGGATGCCGTGCAGCTCGGGCTTCGCCTTGCGCAGCATCAACTCGGGTATGAGGTCGGCCGGCCGCGCGCCTTCGTACAACACGCGGCCGACGAACGACGCGAGCGGCATTTCCACGTTGAAGCGTTGCGCGAGCTCGATCACCGCGGCGGTGGTCTTCACACCCTCGGCCACCATGTTCATCGTCGCGACGATGTCGTCGAGGGTGCGACCCTTGCCCAGCTCCACGCCCACATGACGGTTCCGGCTCTGCGGACTCGCACAGGTGGCGATGAGGTCGCCCATGCCCGCGAGGCCGGCGAAAGTGAGCGGATCGCCGCCGCACGCCACGCCGAGGCGGGCGAGCTCCGCGAGACCGCGGGTGATCAACGCGGCCTTGGTGTTATCGCCGTATTGGAGGCCGTCGGCGATGCCCGCGCCGATGGCCAGCACGTTCTTCAACGCGCCGGCCATCTCGCACCCGATGACGTCGGGATTCGTGTAGACGCGCAGGGTCGGCGTGAAGAACAGCTGCTGCAGCTGCTGCGCACATTCCGGGTTGCGCACCGCAACCACCGACGCAGTGGGCTGCCCCGCCGCAACCTCTTTCGCCAAGTTGGGTCCGGTGAGCACACCGACACTGCCCCAGTCGTGGCCTTCGAGCACATCGTCGATCACTTCGGTCATCCGGCGCAGGGTGCCCTGCTCGATGCCCTTCGAGAGGCTCACCACTACGGCGCGCGGCGCGATGAACGGCGCAGCCTCGGTGAGAACCTGGCGGAAGCCGTGCGACGGCACGCCGAGCACCACCACGTCCGCTCCCGAACACGCGTCTTCGAGCGACGACGTTGCCTCGAGCGACGGCGGCAGTGCCACCCCGGGGAGGTACGGCGAGTTTTCGTGCGTGTCGTTGATCGTGTCGGTCAGTTCGGCGCGACGCGCCCACAACACGGCGTCGGCATTGGCGCAGGCGATAGCGGCAACTGCGGTGCCCCACGAGCCCGCGCCGACGACGGCAACCTTCACGCGGTTTCCTTCGGCGCGCTCGCGCCGGCCCGCACGCTTCGCAACACCGCGGTGTTGGGTTCGCGCCACCACCATTCGTCACCCGGGTCCGGCCGCTGCGGATAGATCGTGCGAGCGCGCGCGACACACGCACATATCGCTCGCATGATGCGATCGGTCGCATCCTTTACGTGATCGTCGCGTCCGACGACAACCGGTTCACCGACGACCGCGGTTTGCGCGACTCCCCACTGCCAATGCGGCTTGCGCCCCTTGAAGAGCATTCGCTGCGTGCCCCACAGGCCGACCGGTGTGACGGGCACACCGGCTTCACGTGCGAGCCGCGCCGTACCCGACTTGCCGGCCATCGGTTCGAGGTCGAGAGAGATCGTGCCTTCCGGGAACACCGTGACGCACTCACCGCGGCGCAGCGCGTCGACGCCGCCGCTCAACGCCTGCGCGGCATTCGCGCTCCCCCGTTGCACAGGGATCTGTTTGGCCCCGCGGAGCAGGGAGCCGAGCCCGCGCTTGTCGAACAATTCCGCCTTGGCAAGGAAACGCACGTGGCGCCCGCGCTCATTGGCGACGTACGCCAGTGTCAGCGGGTCGAGGTAAGAAATGTGGTTGCTCGCGAGGAGGACCGGACCACGTTCGGGGATGCGCTCGACGCCTTCCATCTCCCACTTCAGGCCGTAATGCAAACCCGGGTAGAAGACCCCCTTGGCGAGGGAGTAAAGCGCGTCCACGGCTCGGTAGCATACGCACGCCATGCCGCGCGATCTCGGGCCTCATACTGCCGGCACGACCGCAGGTGCGGCCACCAGTGCGATCGCCGGTGTGATGGCCGGTGTTGTGGTGCCGTTGCGTTCCTTCGTCGACGGCAAGGCCCGGCTCGCAAGCCGCCTCGATGCCGGGCAACGCGCGCAACTCGTGCGCGACATGGCAAACCGCGTTGTCGACGCCGCCGGCGACCGCCCGATCGTCATCGTGTCGAACGCGCCTGAAGTGTGCACGTGGGCCGCTGAGCGCT
>JAODBJ010000068.1 GCA_025463905.1 Actinomycetes bacterium | reverse complement strand
GCCGTAGCTTCTTCGTAATGGCTGACATGCAAATTGCAAGTCAAGTTGGGCTCGCCTGGGACGTGTACGTCGCCGACCCCGAGCCGACCCTGGACACGGATCTTCCTCCCGGCGCGACGCAGCGGGTGTTCTCGCCGACGTCGGCGACACTTATTTTCGGAGAGCGCGACGCGGTTCTCGTCGATGCGCTCCTGACCGTCGCCCAGGCCAACGCTCTCGCCGACTGGGTCGCTGGACACGGTAAGAACCTGAAGGCCGTCTACGTCACGCACGCGCACGCCGATCACTGGTTCGGCCTCTCCGTCATCCTCGAACGCTTCCCACAGGCGCGCGCCTTCGCTCTGCCGCCGGTCGTCGAGCGGATGCACACGACGCATACGCCTCAGTTCATCGCAGGCTGGCGAACGCGGTTCCGCGGCAAGCTCCCGGAGACGCTCGTCTATCCCGAGCCGCTCGCCGGCGGCCGCCTCGAACTCGAGGGCCACGAACTCGTGGCCGTCGAGGTCGGGCACACCGACACCGACCTGACGACGATCCTCCACGTGCCGGATATCGGTCTCGTCGTCGCCGGCGACGCCGCCTACAACGACGTCCATCAGTTCCTCGCCGAATCCGATCATCCCCAACGCGTGGAATGGATCGCCGCGCTCGACACGATCGAGGCGCTACGGCCGCGGGCCGTGATCGCCGGTCACAAGCGCGCCGGTCGCGCCGACGATCCACGGATCGTCGAGGAGACCCGCCAGTACATCCGCGACTTCGACCGAATCGCCGCGTCGTCGGCGACGGCGCGCGAGCTCTACGACCACGTCCTCGCCCTCTACCCGGACCGCGTCAATCCCGGCGCGGTGTGGGCGTCGGCGGTCGCACTGAAGAAGCCCGCCGATGCCGTCACCTGAGGTGAGCATGTCGAACACACCCATCCAGACGCAGTTTCGCACGATCGACGGGTTGTCGATTCGTTTCGCCGAGAGCGAGGGCCGCGACGATCACGCCCTCTTGTTGAGCCCGTGGCCGGAGAGCCTTTTTGCGTTCGAGCCGACGTGGGCGCGGCTCGCCGAGCACACCCATCTGGTGGCGATCGATCTGCCGGGGTTCGGCCATTCCCAGCGTCGCGACGCGCTGCTCTCGCCGCGGGCGATGGGCGAGTTCGTTGTTCGCGTCGCTGACTTCTTCGGGCTCGAGAGCCCGCACGCCGTCGGTCCCGACATCGGCACGTCGGCTTTGCTGTTCGCCGCGGCCTTGCATCCGGGCCGCTTGCGTAGCGTTGTCGTCGGAAGTGGGGGCGCGGCGTTCCCGCTACAGCTGGGTGGGGTGCTGAAGGAGTGGGTCGAAGCCGCCGATCTGGAGGAGTACCGCACCGTCGACCCGCGGCAGATCGTCGCCGGTGCGCTGACCGACATCCAGCGCTACGCGCTTCCCGACCATGTCCGGGAGGACTACCTCTCATCCTACGAGGGCGACCGCTTCGTCGAGTCGATGGGCTACGTGCGCACATATCCGACGGAGCTTCCTGTCCTCCGCGATCTGCTGCCGGGCATACAAACGCCCGTGCAGGTCATCGCCGGCGCGCGAGACTCGGTGGTCCCGCCGGTGAACGCCGAGTTCCTCGACCAGCGGCTACCCAACAGCAAGCTCGACATCGTCGACGCGGGCCACTTCACGTGGGAGGACACGGCGGACGAGTACGCGGCGCTCGTCACGAGCTGGTGGGGTGGGGGCCACGCGACCGCACAGGCTGTGTTCGACCAGGGAGCAGTCGCAAAAGAGGAAACGCGGGAGGCCAAGTCGTGAGCGATCTACTCGAGACCGTGCTCGAGGCCCATGGTGGTCTGGAGCGCTGGAACCAGCTCGATACCGTCTCCGCGCGCCTGATTCGGGGCGGCGTGCTCTGGGCGGTCAAGGGTCACGCAGGAGTCCTCGACGACGTCGTCGTCACGGCGAGGCTGCACGAAGAGCGCGTGTCACACCGCCCGTTCGGTGCGGCCGACCGACAAAGTGCGTTCACACCCGAACGCGTCGCGATACAAGCGGCGCACTACGTCTCCGACTACCACGAGGTCGCGGGAATCAAGCTCCCCACCAAGCACAAGATCTTCCCGCGCACCCCCGACGGCCAGTCGCTTCCCGAGCCCCTCTTTGTCTCGATCGATCTCAGCGAGATCGCGTTCGCCTGACGCAACGACACTTCGATCAATTGATCCGCAAGGGGGTTAGCGATGAGCACAACAGACGCCGGCCAGAAGAAGACGCACGCCTCCACGGGCGATGGCGGCCAGTTGCGGGCTGAGAACCGCTCGGTCGAAGTCGACGGAGACTCGCTGGTGTATCGCCGCTTCGGAAACGCGCAGACCGACGCGCCGCCGCTGCTGTGTCTGCAGCATTTTCGCGGCAACCTCGACAATTGGGATCCGGCGCTGGTCGACCGCCTCGCCCAGGATCGCGAGGTCGTCCTGCTCGCCAACCGCGGCGTCGGCGCCTCGACCGGCGTTGTTCCCGACGACGTGACCGACATGACCCGCGACGTGCTGCGCTTCATCGACGCGCTCGAGCTCAGGCAGGTCGACGTGCTCGGCTTCTCGCTCGGGGGCTACATCGCGCAGGAGCTTGCGCTGCTGCGTCCGCGCCAGGTGCGCAGGATCGTGCTCGCAGGCACCGCGCCGCAGGGCGCCCCGAACATTCACCGCTGGACCGATGA
>JAODBJ010000178.1 GCA_025463905.1 Actinomycetes bacterium | reverse complement strand
GAGGCGAGGCCTTTCTGCTTCTTTCCCGACAGCAATGGCTTCACGATCGCGTCCTCGACGTATTGGCGCGTTTGCGTCATCACGGTGACTTTCGTCTTCTCGTCGAGGTTGACGGCCGGCCCGGCCGACTGAACGTTGATCGACGCGAGGCGCAGCTCCACGTGCGCTCCCGGCACCTGGAGCTTCTGGGAGGTCGTGGCGTGCTTGACGGCCTGGTGCTTGCTGCCGCCACCGCAGGCGGCCAGCGCCACCACGAGACTGAGCGCGGCCGCGCGGCAGTACCAAGCTGAAAGGGGGGCGCGGGGGGACATCGCCCGATCAGGATGCCACGCGGAGCCGTAGGCGTGGTGTCACCCCGTCGCAGCGGCTCGCGATCGCGCGCGACAATCGTGGTGTGGCACTGCGAAAAATCGTCGACCGTCTGCGGCAACCGATCGAGGAACTCGACCGGCGAGACCTCGAGGCGTACTGCACCACGCTGGGCGCGACGCCGCTCGACAAGGTGGAACTGCGCCGCCCGGTCCGGGTTGCGGGAGAAGTGCGATCCCTGCGCATCGTCCCCCGTGCGGGGGCGGACGCGGTCGAGGTGTCGATCAACGACGGCCGGGGTCAAGTGACCGCGGTGTTCCTCGGCCGGAGGCGGATTCTCGGCGTGTCGCCGGGCCGGCGCATCGTGGTCGAAGGTGTGATCACCGGCGAAGGTCGTCGTCGCCTGATCTACAACCCCGTCTACAAACTCCTCGGGTCCTGACCGCGCGCCGCTCGGCGGCGCGAACGTTCAGGTACCCGTGAGGATGCTCTTGACGTCCTCTTCGGACTCTGTGGTCACCATGGCGAGCACTTCGTCGCCGGCCTCGAACTCGGTGTCGCCGCGCGGCATCACCACATGATCGCGGCGCACCACCGCGACGATGGTCGCGTCGCGTGGGATGTCGAGATCCTTGATGGCCTGGTTGATCACGGGCGCGTCTTCGGCCAACGTCACTTCGACGAGCCGCACGGCACCACCTTCGAACTGCAGCAGGCGCACCAACCGGCCGACCGACACCGCTTCTTCCACGAGCGCGGTGATGAGGTGCGGCGTAGACACCGCGATGTCGACGCCCCAGTTCTCGTTGAACATCCACTCGTTCTTCGGGTGATTGACGCGTGCGACGATGCGCGGCACGCCGAACTCCTGCTTGGCGAGCAACGAGATCACGAGGTTGTCTTCGTCGTCGCCGGTTGCTGCGACTACGACGTCGCACCGTTCGAGACCGGCTTCGCGAAGCGATGAGACTTCGCAGGCGTCGGCGATAAGCCATTCGACACCGGGGAGAGTCTTCGCCCGGTCGACGACTGTTGGTTCTTGCTCGATCAACTGCACGTCGTGGCCGGCGGCGCGCAGGTCGTTCGCGATGAACAACCCGACGTTGCCTGCGCCTGCAATCGCGACCCGCATCAGTGTGCCTCCGCCGTGTCGAGTCGATGTTGCAGTTCGTCCATGGCGTTGATGTCGGAGACGAAATGAAGCAAGTCGCCTTCCTGCCCGACGATGTCCGTCGTGACGATCTCGGCCTTGCCGAATCGGGTCACCGCCGTGAGCCAGTAGCGGCCCGGTTGATTCACGACCGCCAACTTCTTTCCGACGAGCGTCGCCGGGATCGTGCGTTCCACGAGCGCAACTTTGCCGCTCGGATCGACCCATTCGTGGCGGGCCTCCCCGGGGACGAGTCGACGCAACACCTGGTCGGTGGTCCACGCGACAGTCGCGACCGTCGCGATGCCGAGCCGTTGGTAGATCAGCGCCCGGCGGGGGTCGTAGATACGGGCGACGACGTGTTCGATGCCGTACGTCTCGCGAGCGATTCGAGCGCAGAGGATGTTCGAATTGTCGCCGTTGCTCACGGCCGCGAAGGCGCCGGCGCTCTCGATGCCTGCTTCGGCAAGCGTGTCGCGGTCGAAGCCGAACCCGGTGACCGCCTTGCCGGTGAATCCGGCCGGTAGCCGCTGGAACGCTCGAACGTTCTTGTCGATCACGGCTACTCCGTGACCTCCCCGTTCGAGTGCGGCGGCGAGCTCACTGCCGACTCGGCCGCAACCCATCACAACGACGTGCACGTCGGCCTCCCGCCTGCGCCAAAGCTCGGCGGATCGTACTGTCCGCACCCTGGGCGATTCCTGTTCGGGGAACTGTTTCGCCTGGATGGCATGCTGCTCACGTACGGTACGTCTGCCGGGACGCTAAGGGTGAATGTGCAGCTGAGCAATCGAGCCGTGCCGAGGTGACGCTCAGCCTCGACACCGTCAAGCGGATCTTCGTCGGGCGGCCCCTGTCGTCGGCCGAGCAGGAACACCAGCGGATCAGCAAGACGATCGCGCTGGCCGTGTTCTCGTCGGACGCCATCTCGTCGACGGCCTACGCGACGGAGTCGATCCTCTTCGTACTCGTCACGGGCGGCGCGAGCCTCAATGCCTCACTCGGCCGCCTCATCCCGCTTGCAATCGCGGTTGCGGTCCTGCTCGCGATCGTCACGACGTCGTACCGGCAGACGATTTTCGCCTATCC
>JAODBJ010000019.1 GCA_025463905.1 Actinomycetes bacterium | reverse complement strand
TTCGATCGCTTCGGACAGCAACGCGCGCGCGGCGGCGGTAGCCGGCGCGATCACATTGGGGTCTTCGACGAAGTCGCCGAGCAGGCTGTCGTCTTCTTCGCCCACCGGCGTTTCGAGGGACACCGGCTCTTGCGCGATCCGTTGGATCTCGCGCACCTTGTCGGGCGTCATCTCGACCTTGGCCGCAACCTCTTCGACAGTCGGTTCGCGACCCAACTCCTGCAACATCTGACGTTGGATGCGCAACACCTTGTTCATGGTCTCGACCATGTGCACGGGGATGCGGATCGTGCGCGCCTGGTCGGCGATCGCACGGGTGATCGCCTGGCGGATCCACCACGTCGCGTACGTCGAGAACTTGAAGCCCTTCGTGTAGTCGAACTTCTCGACTGCCCGGATCAGGCCGAGGTTGCCCTCTTGGATCAGGTCGAGAAGCGCCATGCCGCGGCCGACGTAGCGCTTCGCGATCGACACGACGAGGCGCAGGTTCGCCTCGGTCAGTTGGCGTTTGGCTAAATCACCGTCGCGACTGATCGCGAGCAGGTTGGTGCGCTGCCCTTCGTTCGGGCGCTCGTCGCCGTCGAGGCGTTCGTTGGCGTGCACGCCCGCTTCGATGCGCTTCGCGAGCGTGACTTCCTGCTCCGCGGTGAGGAGCGGCACCTTGCCGATCTCCTTGAGGTACATGCGGACAGGGTCGAAGCTGCCGCCCTCGCTCGGCCCGTGACGAATCGACGCGCGCTCGGGATGTTCGTCTTCGAACGGCCGGCGCGACGTAGCCGGTGAACCGGGACGGTGCGCGGTGGACGGTCGATGCTCGGTAACGCGGCGACGCGCGGAAGGCTCGTCGGGCTCGACGATCCCGCCGGCGCGACGTTGGTCTTCGAGTTTCAGTTCTTCCGCGATCTCGTCGAGGATTTTCACCCCGCGCGACTCGATGGCTTCGTAGAGTTTGCGCAGCTCGTCGGTGTCGGGCTCGAGCGTGGGGAACGCAGCGAACAATTCACCCGTTGTGATGAAGCCGCGTTCGCGGATCATCGCCACGACACCCGTGAGCGTGTCGGGCTCCTCGCCGGGTGCGTCGGTGGGAATCGACTCCGCAGAGGGCACTGCCGCGGGTATAGACGGCGGTGCAGTCTCGTCGTCGTGCTCAGCCGAATCGCTCATCGTCACTTCCACGCTTCGAGCACTCTGCAATCCACCCTACCAACTGCCTCGCCGTTTCCTCGGCCGCGTTCCAGTGCTCGGTCTGGCGCGCCGTGACGAGTGCATCGAGGAGGGTCTTCACCTGGCTAGAGCGTTCGTCGCGCTGCTTCACCATCGACGTCACGACGCGTTTACTTGACGCCTCGACGAGGTTCACCACAACACGAGTCACGACCTCATCGGGCGGTTCGTCGCCTTCCGTAGGGTCTTCGACCGCGAGCCGCTCGAGAAGTGCCGCAACGTCGGGTTCGGAGCGGGTCGTGGCCTCCGCAAAACTCCATTGGGTGAGCGCGTCGAACACCGCGAGGGCACTCGGATCAGCGAACAGCGAACGGTCGAGCCGCCCCGCGACGAGCTCCGGGTTCTGCACCGCCCAGCGCAGTGCGTCGAGCTCTCGGCGGTCGATCGGACGCGCTGGGCCGCGCGGCATTTCGCGCGTCGTCACGTGGCCGCGCGAGCGCGCGTTCGACGCCGCGGTGCGAAGATGATCGGCGTCGATGTCGAGACGTGATGCCAGCTGCATCACGTACTGGTCGCGCAGTAGTTCGTTCGGGTGCGCGCCGACGAGCGTGGCCGCGGCTTGCGCGGCGCGTGCACGGCCTTCGAAGCTCGATACGTCGGCCGCGGCGAGCAGCCGATCGAGACGAAACTGCAAGAACGGCTTCGCGTGCTCCACCGATTCGACGAGCCGCTGCGGGTCTTCTTGGCCTACCTCCGCGGGGTCGCGTCCCGGCGGGAGATCGGCAACGCGGAACTCAACCTCGAAGCGTTCCTCCCACTGATAACAGCGTTCGGCTGCAGCTTGCCCAGCCGCGTCGGCGTCGTACGCGAGGGTGATGCGACGGGCAAGGTTCTTGAGCATCACGAAGTGGTCGTCGGCCAGCGCAGTACCGCACGTCGCGACCACGTTGGGCACGCCCGCGAGCACGAACGCCATCACATCGGTGTAGCCCTCGCAGATGATCACGTCGCCGTGCGCGACCACCTCGCCCTTCGCCCAATGCAAGCCGTAGAGCAGGCGGGACTTTTGGTAGATCGCGGAGTCGGGCGAGTTCTTGTACTTCGGTCCTTGCTCGGTGAGCGTGCGACCACCGAAGCCGACCGGTTCGCCGCGCGTATCCCAAATCGGGAACATCAAGCGACTACGGAACTGGTCCTGCGGTCGATTCGCTTTGTTCATGAACGCGAGCCCCGCGTCGACCGTGTCCTGGCGCGAGAACTTCTTCTCCTGCAGGTGACGACTCAGGAGATCGAACGAGTCGGGCGCGTGGCCGAGCTTGAAGCGGCGCACCGCATCACCGTCGAAACCGCGAGCGCGTAAGTAACGACGTGCGATACCCGCGTCGGTCGAGTTGAGTAACAACTCGTGGTAAAAGTCGATCGCGACGCCAACCGCTTCATGCAAGCGTTCTTTGCGCTTCCGATCCTTTGAGATCGACGCGTCGGTGTAACGCAGCGCGATGCCGGCACGCGCGGCAAGGCGTTCGACTGCGTCGGCGAAGTCGAGGTGCTCAACTTCGCGCACGAACGTGATCGCGTCGCCGCTCTTCCCGCACCCGAAGCAATGGAAGACTCCGAGTTCCGGGTTGATCGAGAACGACGGAGTCTTCTCGGTGTGGAACGGGCACAGACCCTGGAACCGCCGGCCCACACGTTTCAGCGCGATGTGTTCACCCAGCAGGGCGACGATGTCGGTCGCTTCCCTGACCCTCGCGACATCCTCGTCGACAATGCCCATTACGTCGGGGTCACTCTCGCTCTCGGCCGAGGGGCCTGCGGCCGGCAGGCCTCCGCTTCGTTCCCATGTGGCTTCCAGGCTATGGGGAGGACGTGAACATCACACGCCGCGGGGCAGGGCATCGGCCCGCCAGCCGAGCAGTTCCATCCCCAGCCCGAGCGCGTAACGGTCGGTCATGCCGCTCACGTAACGCACGGCGACCGCCGCCGCCTCCTTCGTCCCGGGCCGGATCGCATCAGTCAGCCCGGTGGTTTCGGGAGGAAGGCGCGATGGCACGTCGATGAAGTGCTCCACCAGACCGCGGAGCAACGCGATCACCCGTTCGGCCTGACGGACCGACGCCGGACGCAAATAGATGCGTTCGAAATTGAACGCGCGAAAGGCCGCCAGCGCGCCGGCAGCCGGCTCCATCATCCCGACACTCCCGCTTTCGGCGATCGCGTCGAGCACCGAATGTACGAACACCTCGATCTGCTGCGACCGTTGATGGCCGACGACATCCGCCACCTCCGCCGGCAGGTCGGCGGCGCTGACCACACCCGCCCGCACCGCGTCTTCGAAGTCGTGGCACACATACGCAATGCGGTCAGACCACGCCACCACTTCACCCTCGGGGGTGCCCGGTGCAGGCCGGCGCCACGAATGGTTGCGCACACCGTCGAGCGTCTCGAGACACAGGTTGAGCGGTTCGAGCGTGACATCGGCGCCGTAGACCGCGTGGTCGTAACCGCCCTCGATATACGGCGACAGCGCTTCTTCCGACGCGTGCCCCGCGGGCCCGTGGCCGCAATCGTGCGCGAGTGCAATCGCTTCCGTGAGCGGCACGCACAGACTCGCCGCGCGTGCGATGCCGGTAGCAACCTGCGCGACCTCGACGGCATGCGTGAGGCGGGTGCGCAGATGGTCGTCTTCCGGCGCGATGAACACCTGACACTTACCCGCCAGACGACGCCACGGCTTCGAATGCTTCACCCGATCGAGGTCGCGTTCGAAACAGAGCCGGAACGCATCGGGCGATTCGGAGCGCGCACGATTGCCGGCACCAACCGGTCGCGTCGCCCCCGGCGCAAGCAACGTCGCGAGCGTCGCCTCCCGCTCCTCCCGGCGCCGCAGCGGAGCACCCACGAACGCCTTCGCATCAGGGTGAGCGTGCCGCACGGTCATACCTGCACCGTACCGGCCGGCTGAGACACGCCCTTCTGCCCGATTGGAGCCAGGTCGCGAGAACCCCGCTGGGTTGTTGCAGTTATGCGCCCATACGGGAGCACAAGTGCAACAACTGGGGCTGGGGAATGGCTGCTGCTTCTAGGCTGGCGGGAGTGTTGCATGAGGAGCGGGGGCGGGCGGAGTCGTTCGGGGCGGATGCGGCTCGCTATGACCGGGCGCGGCCTAGCTATCCGGCGGCGCTTGTCGACGCGCTCACCGTCGATGAGCCGCACGAGGTGCTCGATATCGGTTGCGGTACGGGCATCGCGTCTCGACTGTTCGCGGCCCGCGGGTGCCACGTGCTCGGCGTCGAGATCGACGAGCGCATGGCTGCCGTCGCTCGCGAGCACGGCATCGACGTCGAGTTGGGCGCGTTCGAATT
>JAODBJ010000083.1 GCA_025463905.1 Actinomycetes bacterium | reverse complement strand
GGCGACCGACCGCGCCCGCGGCGTCCCGAAGGCACGGACCTCCTGCCGCAGATCGAGCACATCGTCATCTATATGCAGGAGAACCACTCGTACGACTCATACCTGGGGGCGTTCCACCGCGGCGACGGCTACGACAAACGCCACGGCGTACCGACGAACAGCAACGTGGACCCGAATGGCGCCACCGTCCCCGTGTTCCACGCACCGAGTACGTGTCAGACCGGCCGCGGCGTTTCGCAGAGCTGGGTTTCGACGCACCGACAGATGAACGGCCGCCGAATGGACGGGTTCCTTTTCGACGGCAACACGAACGCGATGCGCTACTGGGACGGCACCGACCTGCCGTTCTACTGGTCGCTCGCCGACACCTTCCCGCTCTGCGATCGGTGGTTCGCGTCGGCACCAGCGCAGACCTATCCGAACCGCATGTACCTCCAGGCAGCAACGTCGCAAGACCTCGTGTCGACCGACGTTGTGCGAGCGCTCAACATGCCCCATCCCGCGGGCGGCACCATCTGGGAGAAGCTCAACGCGTTCGGGATCTCGTGGCACGACTATGCATGGGACCTGCCCGACATCGCGCTCTTCCCCAAGGTGTTCTCCGCCAACGGCGACAAGGTGAAGTCGTTCCCGCAATTCCTCGGCGATTGTCACGCGGGCACGTTGCCGTCGGTGTCGATCGTCAGCCCCGGCGTCGACCGCTACACCGAAGAGAATCCGGCCGACATCCAACTCGGCGAGGCATACAGCGCGTCGGTCATCAACGCGGTGATGAACAGCCCGGCGTGGCCGAAGACCGTGCTGTTCTTCATGTACGACGAACACGGCGGCTACTACGACCATGTGTCGCCGCCCGCCGCGGTACCGCCCGACGACATTCCCCCCGACGTCGTCGCCACGCCGACCGTGCCCGCCGCCTGGGACCGTTACGGCATGCGCGTGCCGGCCTTCGTGATTTCACCGTTCGCGAAGCGACACTACGTCTCGCACGTGGTGCACGATCACACGTCTGTGTTGCGATTCATCGAGACGAAGTTCAACCTCGGCGCGCTCACTCGACGCGACGCGAACGCGTCGAACCTCCTCGACTGTCTCGACTTCACACGTCGACCCGCGTTCCTCGAACCGCCGAAGCTCGCGCGTCCAGGCCTTCCCGCCTCCGGCAGTACGTGCCAACCCGACGTTCCGCCGCCGCCTACTCAGCTGACGGACGTGACGGCCCAGGTCGAGCCGGTGCGATGGAGCCGGACTCGGAAGGTCCGGTCCACACCGGCGCGTTCATAGCGTTCCACCTCGACCGTCACGTCGTCGCGTCCCGCCGGGATCTTCCCGAGCGCGAGCAACACACCGTTCTGGTGGACGACCTTGTCGGTGCTGTGTATGTCGATCGCTTCGGATCGCTTGTCGTCGAACCGAACGGTGACGTAGGAGTGGAGTGCGTCGACGATTCCCGCTTGCACTTCCAGCGAAATCGGCGTGCGTTCATCGGCCGGGACGACGAAGACCGACAGGTGCGGACGCGTCGTCGTGGTCTGACCCGCCGGTTGCGTCACGACGGCGCGTATGACCGCCGAATAGATCGCGATCTCGCGGTCGTCGGTGGTTGACCCATGGCCGGCACCGCACGAGACCGCGACGAGCACCATCGATGCGGGAAGCAACATGATTGGTCGGATGCAAAGTGAACCTAGTGCGAGCGCCGATAGAGTGCGATGGCGGTCGAAACCCCGGAATGCCGGGACCGAGCGATGAGGCCATAGAAATGCCCATGCCTCCCCTGCGTCGCATCTTCGGCCCGCCACCATTCTCACGGCTCTCGGCGGTGAACGCGCTCGGATCCGCAGCCGACAGCTTCTTCGCGATTTCGCTCGCCGGGTCGCTGTTCTTCAACGTGTCGATCGGTGCGGCGCGCCCACGAGTGATCGCCTACCTCGTGCTGACACTGGCGCCGTTTGTCGTGCTCGCGCCGCTCGTCAGCCCGATGATCGACCGTTTCGGCCGGGCACGCCCTGCGGTGTTGGCATCGACGTGTTTGGTGCGCGGCATCTTGTGCCTGTTCGTCGCGGGTGACCTTCGCAACCTGTTGCTTTATCCCGAAGCGTTCGGGATTCTCGTCTTGGAGAAGGCCTTCTCGGTGACGAAGAGCGCGCTCGTGCCGAGCCTCGTGCACAACGACGCCGAGCTCGTTCATGCGAACTCCCGGCTGGCGCGAGCTGCGACGATCGCCGGCCTTCCCGCGGGCGCCATCGCCGCCACGGTGTTGGCGCTCAGCAACGCGAGCGCGGTGCTGCGAATTGCGTCGCTCGTTTACTTCGCGGCCGCGGTCTTCGCCATGCGAATCGCGCCGGGCGACCCCCGCGAACTACCGCCGCGGTCGCTCGAACGTTCGGAACTCCATGCGCCGAAGGTTCGCCTCGCCGCCGGCGCCATGTCGGTGTTGCGCGGCAGCATCGGGTTCCTCGTGTTCCTCGTCGTGTTCGGGCTGAAGCGCGCCGGTGAACCGACGTGGTTCTTCGGCATCATCGCGGCGGTGAGCATCGGCGGAGGGCTGGTAGGCGCGTTCATGAGCCCGCTCGCGCGGCGACGGCTCGGCTACGACGAACGGCTGCTCGGCGTTGCGCTCTTCGTCGCGACCGCCGCCACACTCGGCGCCGCGTTGTGGGCCGGACACGTGACCGTCGCGATCGCCGTGTTCGTGATCGCGTTCGCGACGAGCATTGCGCGTCAGGGTTTCGACGCGATCCTGCAGCGCGACGCATCCGACGCCGCGCGCGGCCGATCGTTCGCGCGGTTCGAGACGCTGTTCCAACTCTTCTGGGTCATCGGGGCTCTCGCCGCCGTGATCTTCGAGCCGAGCACTCGCATCGGGCTGGCGGTGCTCGCGTTCGTGTTCGTCACGACCCTCGCGGTCTTCATGGTGGGCACCAACCAGCCACGACCAGTCGCGACCGCCTGAGTCGTAATCGCTCGCACTACCGTCGCAGGGCACATGGTCAGCCTGCACGTGGTGTTGCCCAAGCAACCGATCCGAACCGTCGACGAATACCTCGATCTCGGCGGCGGTGCGGCGCTGTACGCGGCCCGTGCGCTCGGTCCGCAGGCCACCATCGACGAGATCACGGCTTCGGGCCTCCGGGGCCGGGGTGGCGCCGGTTTCCTCACCGGCACCAAGTGGACATCGGTGGCAACCGGCGGCGGCCGTCACTACGTCGTCGCGAACGGTGCGGAAGGCGAGCCGGCGACGTTCAAAGACCGGCTCCTGATGCGGCGCGATCCGTATCGCATCATTGAAGGCACCGCGATCGCCGCGTTCGCGGTCGGGGCGACGGAAGCGTTCGTCGCAACGAAACGCCACTACGCCGAAGCGGCGAGCAACCTGCGACGCGCCACGCTCGAGTTCACCGAGGCCGGCCTGCTCGAAGACCTGGCAATTACCGTCGTCGAAGGCCCCGACGAGTACTTGTTCGGTGAGGAGAAAGCGCTCCTCGAAGTAGTGGAGGGCCGCGACCCGTTGCCGCGCCTGCTGCCACCATGGCAACACGGACTGTTCGCGACGGTGCCGTCGGGCGGCTGGGAATCCGAGAGCGCCGGCATCAGCGATCGTGGCCAGAGCAATCCCACCGTGGTGAACAACGTGGAGACGCTTGCCGCGGCGGCGCACATCCTCGCCAACGGCGCGGATTGGTACCGCACGATGGGAACGACCGAATCGCCCGGCACCGTGATCGTCACGATCGTCGGAGACGTCGTCGAGCCCGGCGTCCATGAAGTCGAGTTGGGCACGTCATTGAACGACGTGATCGCGCGCTGCGGCGGTGCGCGGGAAGGACGCCGGTTGCGCGCCGCGTTCTCGGGCGTGTCGAACGCGGTGATACGCGCGGAAGACTTCGACGTCGCGCTTTCGTACGAAGCGCTGGCCGCGATCGGCTCCGGGTTGGGTGCGGCGGGCTTCGCCATCTACGACGACAGCGCCGACATGGTCGATGTCGCATCCGAGTTCTCGCGCTTCTTGGCGATCGAATCCTGTGGGCAATGCCCACCGTGCAAGCAGGAGTCGATGGCAATCACCGACCAACTCGCCGCGATCGCGCGCGGCGACGCCGACGACGCGACGTTCGGTGTCATGAACTCGCGACTGCTGCGAGTGACGGACGCGAACCGCTGCTACCTCGGCACTGAAGAGCAGAACGTCGTGTCGAGCATCTTGCGCGCGTTCCCAGAAGACTTCGCCGCCCACCTCGAAAGCCGCGGCGAGCCGGCGCGGCACGTGTCGGTCCCGCTCATCGACGACATCACCGACGCGGGGCAGGTCGTCTACGACCACCGTCACGCCACCAAACGTCCCGACTGGACGTACCCCGACGCATGAAACTCACGTGACCCAGAGCGCGGCGGAAGCGATCCGCAATGCTCACGCGTGGTTCGAAGTGAACAGTGGCTGGGCGCCACCCGACGAAGACACACTGGTCGAATGGGCGGCCGACGGTGTGTGCCGCTGCCCCGACGATTGCATCGTCGCGCCCAACGCCTGGTGCGAGCATGGCCTCGCGTCGTGGTGGCTCATCATGCGAGCCCTCGACGCCTGAATACCTCGCGAGTGCTGGACCGATCAGGCGCCGTGCGCGGTGTCGCACAGACGGGCCTGACCGTCGGCGATCTGACCGCCGCCGATGCCTTCGAGTGCGGCGAACGGACCACACGGGTGCGGCCTGATCCACACGTGGATCATCGGCGCTTGCGTTCCCTTGACGAGCGGCGCCGCGCAGCTGCCGTTCCCCGATGTCAGACCCGCGACATGGCCGTCAGTGGTGAAGCAGAGGTTGTTGTGGATGTGCCACTGCGTCAACTTGCCGCCGATGTCTGGCACCTGCGCGAGCGTCGTACCGGGCGCCATCATGAACATCGCCGCGGCGAGCCGCTTGCCACCCTTGCCGTCGGGCTCGTACACGAGCGACTCGGGATGATCGGGATCGAGGATACGGCCATCGTCGAAGTACGCGAGGTTGATGTAGTGCTCGTCGCCCGTCACGGCGTCACCGATCGAACGGAACCCGGCTGCTTCCGCGACCTTCGGGTCCGACCACTGCGGCAAGCGCAACAACGTGATCGCGATGAGGTTCTCCGCACGCGCTTGTTGCTGCAACGTGACACCGGGGACACCACCGAGATCGATCGGCTTCGTCGGGTCGTACGGTTTCGGTGGCACGACCGACGCCTTGTGCACGTGCCCGCCGCCGGCGACGCCGGCGCCTGAGCTCGCGCCCCCGCCCGGGCCCGCGCCCGCGCTGTGGACGTGGCCGCCCGCGGCGGCAACGTTCGTGGCGCCGTGCGCGTGTCCGGCCGCGTGGTTGTGACCGCCCGCCGAGACCATCGCCGGCACGGTGATGAGCGCAGTCACCAGCGCGCTCACACCGAGCGCCGATGAACCGATGCTCGTCGGCCGCATCCAACGCAACATCGCCGAGCTCACACCGAACACGGCAACGGCGGCCATCGCCGCGGCCGCCGCGTCGGCGAGCTGCACCGGTTCGACCTGATCGAGGCCTTGCACGAACGAGATCCCACTCGTCTTCGCGAGTACCCAACCCGCGAAGATCGCCGCGCTGGCCGCCGCGCCGGCCAGCGCCAGTGCGCGGCTCGGG
This sequence comes from Actinomycetes bacterium, assembly GCA_025463905.1. GTDB lineage: Bacteria > Actinomycetota > Acidimicrobiia > IMCC26256 > PALSA-610 > JAODBJ01. The sequence goes on along the minus strand of JAODBJ010000083.1, from coordinate 9,514 downwards.
AACATGAGCGCGAGCACACCCCATCCGATCTGCACGCTCGCGACGATGGTGAACGCAATCACGGCTTGGCGGTGTTCGCCGTGCACACCGATCGCGGCGGCATGGATCGCGCCGGCACCGATCGACGCGAACGCGGCAATCGCGAGCGCCGGCGCAACCGAGAGCGTGGCGCGCCCTCGACTCGAGAACACCGCGTCGGCCGTAATCGTCGTCATGTTCCCCCCGGAGTGCGACGGCGGGGTTCACCCCGATTTGCATCGTATATGCAATTTCAGGGCATGTCAGGAGACGCTACGCGGGCCCCTGCGACAGTGCGATCGCCATCGTCACATGGCGCCAGAACGTGCGGCCTTGGCTGGCGTGCTTGGCCGACTGGAGCGCGGTCGACGCGTCCTTGCCCCAATGGTCGGTGACGCGGCCGCCCTTCATACGGATCTGGTAGCCGCCAGGTGAGATGTCGAACGGCTTCGACAAGTTCCCGAGGTGGTCGACCGGCTTCCCGAGCGGGTCGTCGGTGAAGTAGTAGGGCGTGACGAAATTGCTGACCGGCACGGTCGTGCCGTCGGACACTTTCATCGTGTAGGTCTCGTTCTGGACGGGGTCGCACGCCTCGGTCGCGACGAGGCAACCAAGCGCGCTACTCCACGACCATGTCGCGCAGAAGATGTCGCACTGCAGCTCGACGGTCTCGTGACTCGTCGCGCTCTCCACCGACTCTCCTGCGTCCAGGGTCGTTTGCACGCCGATCTTGCCGGCGGGCACGCCGTCGTCCTGCACGAAGTGGTACGCGAGCGCGCCCGGCGCTTCGGGGATCGTGTCGACGAAGAAGAACGGGTACGACGTCTTGCGATGCGTCGTGCTCACGACGAGTGGGCTCCGAATCCCCCACGCCTTCGCAACTTCGTTCTGCAGCTGCATGTTGCACGCTTCAGCGATGTACTCGATTTGCGAGTCGCTGACCGCGCTGGACTGATTGATGAGTGTGATTCCCACGGTGCCTCCGATTTCCGTCGGCCCGTCCGCCCCACGAGCGAGCGTGTCGCTCACTGGCGACAAGACTGTAAACGCCTCCCGGCGAAAGCGGTAGGGGTGTCCGGATTCGTAACATGGGGGCATGTGCCGAAACATCACTGAACTTCGAGGCCTGGAACCGGCCGCGACCACCGAAGAGATCGAAGCCGCCGCGCGGCAGTACGTACGGAAGGTGACGGGCGTGACGCGCCCGAACCCGCTGGTCGCCGAAGTGATGGAGGCCGCCGCGCTCGAAGTGGCCGCCATCACCGACCGGTTGCTGCGCACCGTGCCGCCGCGCCGCAACCCACCCAAAACCGTTCCGCCGCTACGCCGCCCCGAAGTACGCGCCCGCCTCGGCCTCAGCTAAAGGCGTGCGTCGATAGGGGACATTATTTGTCCCCTATCGACGCACGCATCGCGGTTACTTGGGGGTCGAGGGCTTTGATGAGGTCGCGGGCTTTGGTCAGCGTTGGGCGTTCGTCGTCGAGGATGGCGCGGAACGCGAGCGCGGGTTCGTTCGGTGGCGGCGTTTCCAGACCGGGCGTTGCCGGGTCGTCGAGAAGCAGGGCGATCAGCCGTTCGGCTGCGTCGAGACGGCCCCAGAGGTAGTCGCTCTCGCGGCCACGGCGGCTGAAGAACGCGCCGAAGTGCCCGAGCGACGCACCGTTCAGTTTCTGCTTGTCGGGCGAAACGAGAAGCGTGTTTTCGCGTGGACTCATGCGCAGTACTTCGACCGCGTCGCGCTCACCGACGCCTCCGAGTTTCGACACCGGGAACACGAGCGCGTCCCAGAACCCGAAGCCCATGTAGCGCGTGAGGAACGCGCCTTTCACCGGCTCCGACCACGCTTTGATGATGTCGAGCACTTCGGCGTGGATCCCGGCCTCGATGGTTGGAAGGCGGGCGGCGATATGTGTCGCGACCGCTTTGCGCAGCAACTCCAACTCCGACGCGTGTAGCTCGGCGAAGGCGCTCGCTTGTTCCTGGCGCACGAGCACGGTGTCGCGAATCGCGCCGGCGTCGAAGACACGCGCGAGTGGCACGGTGATCGACGGGTCGTTGCCGAGATCCGCTTCGATCGCGCCGATCTCGTTGAGCCGCGCGTACATGCGCGCCTTCGCGCTATCGAGTTCGGTACGCGTCGGGAAACCGGGCTTCCCGCAGTCGCCGTACCACCAACTGAATGCGGAAATCAGGAACCGCACGCGGCGCTGGTGGTAGCCGAGGTCGAATACCGACAAGAAGTCTTGCTGCGTGGACGTCCCGCTGCCCGATTGTTCGAGCAGACCGTCGTTCGCGACCCACGCCCGCAAGATGCTGCGCACGAACGCGGCGTGATACGTGGTGGGCGGGAAGTCGAGCGCGGACGCGACCGCGTCGGCGAACTGGTCGACCACGTCGAGGATCCGCAGCCGCAGGTAGGTCGCGTACGCGAAGCCCGCTTCGCGGGCGACGCGCTCGTCGATCGAGCGTCGCCAACGGGCGAGCGAATCGCCGTCGGAATCGTCCGGCAGCGCGACCGCATCCTCTACGCCGTGTTCGTCGCGACGCCCATCGAGAAGTTGCTCCACCCGTGCGCTGATAGTGGTGAAGCTCGTTTCGATGATGTCGCGTACGCGGTGCACCACCTCGTTGCGGTCGGCGAGGTGTTGTAGGTCGTCCAGGATCGGCTCTTGGCGCGGGATGCCGGCGATGCCGCCCCACACGGTCGCGATCCAACTCGGCACCTTCGCCGTGGCCGCCGGCTCGAACGTGGCATGGCTCGGATCGGGTTCGATGTAGAGGAGGCGACGGTCTACCTCGCTCGCGGCGGCGCGATGCGAGATGGCTTCGATGGAACTGGCGAACGGAAAGTTGTCGAGCACTCCCCCGTCGATGAACACACTCGCATCAGCGTGGTTCCCCGCGAGCGCGTACTGGGGGAAGAACTCGTCGAGCTGATCGCTCATCGCGTCGCTGTCGCCTACCGCCTGCGCGTAGCCGCCAACAGTGATCGGTGCGAACGCGCCGGGGAACGACGACGTCGCGCGCGCCGCGAACGCGAGCACATGATTGCGACCACCGTCGAACTGGTTGCTTGCAGGACTGTCGAATGTGAAGGTCATCAGATGGCGGTGGCCGCGCTCGCGCAGGTAATGCGGATCTTCGATGGGCACCTCACGTTGGTACCCCACGAAGTCGGTGATCGGCACGAAGAGTTGCAGGCGATGGTCGTCGGGCACCAACGTGGGCGCATCGGGTAGCGGGCGCGGACCGTTGTCCATCGAGACGAACGCTTCGTGTAACCAGCCGCACATGTGGTCGCCGTCGAGGGGCGGCCGTATCGACATCCGGCCGACGGAACGCGCTCCGAAACCCGCGACGCGCAACCACGTCGGCATCCACCGAGGGCCCCGCATGAGCACGGATACGTCGGCCTTCTCCATCCAAAGTTGTTTGAGCGCATCGAGAGAGGAGTTGCAAGCCAGCGCCTTGGCCAGGCAGATGCCGTTGATGCCCCCGGCCGATGTTCCCGACACGATGTCGATAACGACGCGCGTCCGCACGCCCGTGGGTCCGGGCCCGATCTCACCGCGCTGCATGCGCGCGAGGAGGTCGTAGTAGACGCGAGCGGTATCACTCGCGTCGAACGGGTTGTGCTCGTCGTCGTGCTCGTACGCGGCCGACGCGATCGCGAGCTTGAAGAGTTCCTTGGTGACGCCGTGCATGTACACCGCGAGGGATACCCCGCCGTAACACACGAGCGCGAGCCGAAGCTCCTTCACGTCGCCGTCGCGCGCGGCTGCCGGTATGCCCGCCGAAGTAACCGTCATCGACTCTCCCCGTTGGCCTGGCCCCACCGCAATCGTCGCGGTGCATCGGCGTGGGGTCAATGACGCTTCCGGCCGCGGGCTGCAAACGGTACAAGTCGCCCGCGGGCAGATGGCTGGTTTGCGTACCCGCTAACTCGAAGGGTCGTCCGAAAGGCGCGCTGCTCGCGCTTCGAGGTAGCGCCGCTCCGGGAGGCTCGTCGTACGGCGAGCGGCGGTCCGGTAGTTGGCGCGCGCGGCAACGTGGTCGCCGGCCATCTCCAACAGGTGCGCGCGCACCGCGTGGAGGCGGTGATGCTCCGCGATCCGGTCGTCGGTCTCGAGGGTCGCCAACAGGTCGAGCCCGGCTTGCGGCCCGTGCACCATCGCGACTGCGACGGCATGGTTGAGCGTGACCATCGGATTGGGCGAAACGCGTTCGAGTAGCTCGTACAGCAGCACGACCTGCAACCAGTCGGTGTCGTCGGAGCTTGGCGCTTCGTCATGCAGCGCGGCGATCGCCGCTTGCAACTGGTACGGACCGAGCTTCGTGCGAGCCAGCGCGTCACTGACGAGAGCAACGCCTTCGTCGATCAAGGCTTTGTCCCAACGGCTGCGGTCCTGTTCGGCGAGTGGTATCAGTCCGCCGTCCGGCCGGGTGCGGGCGGCGCGGCGCGCTTCGGTGAGCAACATCAGGGCCAGCAGTCCTGCGACCTCGCCGTCGTCCGGCAACAGGCGGTGCACTGCACGGGTAAGACGCGTCGCTTCGCGAGTGAGGTCGTTGCGCTGCAAGTCGGGACCCGAGGTCGCCGTGTATCCCTCGTTGAAGATGAGGTAGAGCGTGTGCAAGACGGCTCGCAACCGGTCCGATCGCTCTGCCTCGGGCGGCAGCGCGAAGGGAACCGCCGTCGCTTTGATGCGCTGTTTTGCCCGGCTGATGCGCTGCGCCATTGTGGCCTCGGGCACGAGGAACGCGCGTGCGATCTCCGCCGTAGTGAGACCGCCGACAGCGCGCAGGGTGAGCGCGACCTGTGATGCCGGCGACAGGTCGGGGTGACAGCACATGAAGAGCAATGTCAGCGTGTCGTCCTGCTCCGGAACGAGCAGCTCGTCGTTCGGTTCGCGCGTGGCGATCGTGTCCTCGCGACGCCGGCGAGCACCGTCGCTGCGCAGTTGATCCGTGAGCCGGCGCGAAGCAACGGTGATCAACCACGCGCGAGGATTCTCGGGTCGCCCCTGTTCCGGCCACTGCACCGCGGCGGCGAGCAGCGCCTCCTGCACGGCGTCCTCGCTGGCGTCGAAGTGTCCGTAGCGCCGCACCAACGCGCCGAGGACCTCCGGCGCGATCTCGCGCAAGAGGTCCTCGACCCGACCGTCGGTGGTCACATCTCGGTCCCTGCCTCTGCCATCAACGGCCGGACCTCGACTTCGCCGTAGCGGGCCCACGGAACCCGGGCCGCGATCTCCAGGGCGCGTTCGAGGCTCTCGCAGTCGATGATGTCGAGGCTGCCGATGTATTCCTTGGCTTCCAGGTAGGGCCCGTCGGTCACGACCGGAACGCCGTCGCGCAGCCTCACGGTCTTCGCCATCACCTGATCAGCGACGCCGTACGCGCCGATCCACTCGCCGGACGCGCGCAGCTCCGCCTGGAGCGCGTTCGTCTCGCCGATCACCTTCTGGAATTCCTCTTCGGGAAACGAGCCGAAGATCTCCTCGTTGCCGTAGATCAGCAGCAGGTACTTCATGGTGTTACCTCCAGGCGTAAGTGAAGCAGGACGTTGTCTGCAGAGCGGTGCGCGGTGCGCCGCTCGTGGGAGACGTCGGAGCCGGCGATCGATTCTCGACATCGCCGCATTCGATCCGCTAAGACGGCAAGATGTCCTGAGACGCTTTCGCGTGTGGGGCCTCGGAGAGGGTGAGGTGTACTTGGGTTTCCTTTTGTTATGGGTCCTCGTCTTTGCGCTGATCGGCGGCGGTGTCGGATCCGCCATCGGGTCGAGCAAGGGCCGGGCGACCGAAGGGTTCTGGCTCGGCCTTTTCCTGGGTGTGATCGGTTGGATCCTGGTCGCGGTCATGGAGCCGAGCGAGGAGGTGGCGGTGCAGCGCAACCGCGAGCTTGCCTCGACCATCGCCGGGGTGAGTCACTCCGCTGGGGCTCAGCGGCGACCCTGCCCGTGGTGTGCGGAGATGATCCTTCCCGCGGCAGTCGTGTGTCGGTACTGCGGACGTGACGTCGAGCCGGTAGCGGTCGTCGCAGCACCCATACCTACGCCGCGTGTCGATCACAGCAACGAATATCCGCACGCGGCGCGCCTGTATCCGATGCAGTTCGAACGTGCCTATGAGCAGATGAATGCGTTGCCGGCTGCGCCGCCGGACGCGGATGCGTGGCTGGAGTTCGTTTGCAAGTTGATCCAGGGCGGCTGGGATCCCGCGAAGGCAGCGGAACGGGCCGAACGCGGCCCCTTGTGGTGACGGAAGCCCACTAGAGCGCTGTGCGCTCGTAGACGGAAATGGCCTCGCCCTCACCGTTGAAGGGACGCTTCGCCCAGTCGAGCCACCGGTCGCGCAAGCGCAAGCCGGCGAGTTGGGCCATCAGGTCCATCTCGGCCGGCGAGCAGTAGCGCTCGCGGTGCGGGAACCGCCGTTCCCCGTCGGCACTCTCCAACACGCGCTCGACGTCGGTCACTTGCAGTTCCGGATGGTTGATCGCGTTCCAATGCATGCGCCACCCGTCGCCTTCGGCTTGGATGAAGTGCAACCGGTGATCTCTAAACCACCGGTCGCTGTTGATGTACGTCGCGACGACGAACACACCGTCGGGCGCGAGGTGAGCCGCACTGCTCCGAAAGCAACGCACCTGACTCTCTTGGTCAGGAAGGCAGAACAACGACGACGATGCAAAGAAGATGACATCGAACAGACCGTCGACGTTCACGTCGGCGAAGTTGCCGAAATGAGCGACAACCTGATCGCCGCCCGGCTTCTCCGCGAGACGCGCCAACATCTGCGGTGAACCGTCGAGTCCCTCGATGCGCACGCCGCGCGCGGCGAGCGGGATCGCCATGTATCCCGTTCCTACGCCGAGCTCGAGCACGCGCCCGCCGCGGGCGAGTTCCACGATCAAGTCGAGCATCGCGGGCGCCGGCACGCTGCCGGTCATCATGATCCACGTATCGAGGAAATCAGCCCACACGTCGCCGTAGGCCGCGGCGCGATATTCGCTCATGACGCATGCTTGCACCACGGCCCCGTCCGCCGCGACGGAATACGCTGCCGCCGTGGCTCGCATCGATGTTCCCGAAGGCCCGGGCGGTGACGCGGCGATGATCTGGACGTTGCGCCCCGAGATGGCGGGCATGGTCGATCGCATGATCCGCACCGCCTACCAGCAGAGCATGCTCCCAGCGGCCGAACGCGAAGTTGCTCGCCTCCGGATCGCGCAACTCAACGACTGCTCCGCGTGTTCCGGTTTTCGCGCGCCGTCGGTTCGCGACGCCGGCGTTCCCGATGATCTCTACGAACACTTGCACGAGTACCGCACGTACGCCGGGTACACCGAGCGGCAGCGGCTCGCGATCGAGTATGCGGAACGCTTCGCGACCGATCACGCCAACATCGACGACGCGTTCTTCACCGTGATGCGGGTCAACTTCTCCGACGACGAGATCCTCACCTCACGCTCTGTCTTGCCGTGTACCTCGGCCTCGGACGCACGCTGACTGTCCTCGGCGTCGGCGAGGGCGTGCGTCGATGGGGGACAAATAGTGTCCCCGATCGACGCACGCCTCTCGGTCTCAGGACGACGATGCTTTGGCGAACACACGCATCGAGACCGTGAGCATGACGGCTGCGAATGCCACGACCACCAACATGCTGAGCGCCGCCATCACGGTGGGGTTCGACATGCCCCAGATGTCGCGCAAGCCCGCCGCCTTGCGATCGACCATCGCGTAGCGCATCACCGCGAGCGCGTGGGTGACGGGCAGCACTTTCGCGAACGCCGTGAGGCCGGCCGGCATCGCGCTGATCCGGAAGAACGAACCGGCAAAGAACCAAGGCACGAGCGCCACCGCGGGCCCGACGCCCACATATTCCTCTTGCTTCGGGATGCGGCTCGCGAGCGTCTCCGCAACCGCATGCATCGCGACCGCGAGCGAGACGGTCGCGAACACGAACCACAACACGCCCGAAATGCTGGTATCGAAGGTCGCGCCGCGGGCGAGGGCGGCACCGATGAGCGCCACCACCTGCAAGGTGCTGATCACCACCGCGACCGACAGGTTGCCGAGCACGAGCGTGCTCCGTGGGATCGGCGCCGCGAGGAGGTCGCGCTGGGCGCCGCTCTGGCGGTCGACGATCATCGCGATCCCGCCCAAAATGCAACTCAGCGGCACGAGCAGTCCCACTGTGCCGATCGCGACATAGCTCAAGTAGTCAAGGCCGCCGAACGTGCCCATCGTCTTGGCCAGCGCCGGCGCGATCACGTCGGCGAACAGAATCGGGGTGAGCAGCGGCACCAACACTTCTCGCGGTGTGTGCGCACTCAAGGAGAACCGTCGACGCGACAGTGTCGCGAGGGCGGAGAGCGGCCGTGTCAACGCGGGAGACGCTTCACGTCTCGCCAATAGGGCTGGTGTGGGGGTTGCAACGGCGGTCATGAGCAATGGTCCTTTGCTGTTCGTCACGCGGCGAGACGATCGCCGGTGAGCCGGAGGTACACGTCGTCGAGGGTCGGCGCGCGATTGCTGATCGCTTGCACGCGCAGTGCCGAAGCCTCGATCGCGTCGAGCGCGACGCGGGCCGAGGCTCCGCGCAGCGGAATGGTGAGCGTGCTGCCGACCACGAACGCACTGTCGTCGGCTATGGCGCGCGAACGCAACGACGCGAGCGCGGCGGACGCATCGCCGTCGACCCGAACTTCGAGAATCTCTGAACCGAGTTCGGCGAGCAGCGCGGCCGGAGTATCGAGGGCGACGACACGGCCGCGGTGCATGATCGCGACACGGTCGCACAGCCGTTCGGCCTCGTCGAGATAGTGCGTCGTGAGCAACACCGTCATGTCGTCATGCGCGCGAAGGTCCGCGATGATGTCGAGCAGCTCGAAGCGGATACGAGGGTCCAAACCCACGGTCGGCTCGTCGAGAAACAACACACGCGGGCGCGACACGAGTGCACGCGCGATCTCGAGGCGCCGACGTTCGCCGCCGCTGTAGCTCTCGACCGGCCGTTCGATTAGCTGCGCCAACCCGAACCTGCCCGCGAGATCGTCGATGCGAGCGCGCGCCGCGGCCGGGGCAACGCCCCAGAGCCGGCCATGCGTTTCGAGATTTCGGCGACCGCTGAGTGAGCGATCGACGACGGCGTCTTGGAAGACGACTGCGCTCATCGATCGGGCGAGCAGCGGCTGGTCGACAACGTCGTGGCCGGCCAGGCGCGCGGTGCCGGAGGTCGGGCGAACCGCGGTTGTGAGCATGCCGATGGTGGTCGATTTCCCGGCGCCGTTCGGCCCGAGGAGCCCGAACACTTCGCCGGAGCGCACGTCGAAGTCGATGCCTTTGACGGCTTCGACGCCGCCGGGATAGGTCTTTCCGAGTTGCCGGACCTCGATCATCGCTTCGGTGGTCGAGCGGGTTTGCGTGAGGTGCATCATCACGGGGAAGGACGCCACACCCACCGGAAACGTGACACGAGGCGTGCGTCGATAGGGG
>JAODBJ010000293.1 GCA_025463905.1 Actinomycetes bacterium | reverse complement strand
TCGTTCCGGCCACGGGCGCGATACACGTGCCTGAGAGCGGTGCGACGTCTTCGTAATCGCGACCGACGGCCACCGTCAGGTGTCGCGAACCCGTGCGGGTGCCGTGGGTCGGGTCGAATGCGTGCGCAACTCGTACGCGGGAGCGCTGAGGGTCGGGCAACAACACTTCGACCCACGCGTGGCTGCCGCCCTCGCCGAGCAGGTGGCCGGAGACGTACCGCGCCGGCATGCCGGCCAACCGGCAGAGCGTCACCATGACGTGCGCGAAGTCCTGGCAGACGCCTCGACCAAGTGCGGCCGCGTTCGCCGCCGTGGTCTGCACGCTGGTGGCATCGTGCTCGTAGCGCAACGCGCGCCACACCCAGTCGCAGATTGCTTCGGCCAGCGCGAGGTCCGGAATTCGTCCACCACCCAAGGACGCCGACACGTCGGTCAGGTACGCGTCCGGTTCGGTCAGCCGGGACGGTCGCATGAAGTGTCGCGCGGTCGTAACGGACTGTGGGCATTGCGCCGGCCGTCGTGTAACGAGCGCCCATGCCTCGAAGACGATCGACGTAGTCGGCGCTTGCATGCGAAAGTCGGTGACGACGTTGCCGAAGGCATCAACGCGTTCGCGCCGGCGGGCATTTGCGGCGTCGGCCGTCACGCCGTACGCGATGCGCCGTTGGTCGCCGTGGCGGGCCGGTGGAACCAGCATCAAGCGTTGGCGAATATCGCGTGCCGGCGCGCTGTAGGTGTACCGAACGCACTGGTGGAGCGCGTACGTGAGCTCGCGCGCACCGTCCCAATCGGTGTCGGGATCGTCGAGGAGCGGGCCCGCCAAGGCCGTGAGGCGGGGGTCGTCGAGCAGGGTCATGTCGCGTTCGCCACCTCGATCTCATCGGCCCAGACGGTCATACGGGCAAGGTTCGGCGCGCCAAATGTGGTGACCATGGCGACGTCGAGGGCGTCGCGACCGCGGCCGATCAGCACCCGGCCGATGCGGCGTGCGTTGTTGCGGGGATCGAAGGTCCACCAGCGCCCGCCGAGGTACACCTCCATCCACGCACAGAAGTCCATCGGATCGTCGAGGGGTGTGACTGCGATGTCGGGCAGGTAACCGAACGCGTACCGGGCCGGGATGTTGAGCGCCCGACAGAAGGTGACCGCGAGGTGCGCGTAGTCGCGACACACTCCGCTGCGCGACTCGAACACGTCGGCCGCCGACATCACCGGGCTGCTGGAGCCGTACGCGAACTGCACCTCGGCGTGGACCCAGTCGCAGATCGCCTGCACGCGCGACCAACCGGGTGTCATTGCACCGAAGAGGTTCCACGCCTCGTCGGCGAGAACATCGGAGGGGCAGAAGCGACTCGGGAGCGTGAACACGAGTACGTCGTCCGGGAGTTGCTCAGGTCGCGGCTCGGAGGCGTCGGTATCGGACGCGTCCGCGTGGCCGGGCACTTCGGCCTCGGCGTCGTATCGCAGGAAGCATTGACCTTGGGGCATCGTCAGGCGGCGGCACACATTGCCGAATTGGTCACGGTAGACGTGCGTCGGCACGTCCGGGGTGATGGTCCAGGCCTCGCTGAGCACGCGGTGCTCGCTGTCCGGTCGCGGCTCGACCTGCCACACCGAATGTGTCGGGACGGCCGTCTCGTACACGAACTCAGATCCGACGTGGACGCGCACATCCCACGATCCCACCGAAGTGTCGTTCCGTTATGTCACGAACGTGAACGGCGCGTGACTAGACCCGCCCAACCACACCGAACTCGCGTGAAAGACTGCGGTCGGTAGCCTCCGACTGTGGCGCTCGCAGTCGAGGACATCATCGCCCGGTGTCAAACTGCGTTGGACGAACACACTCCGGTGCTCGCCGTGCGCGATGTCCTGGACGAACTCGTCGCCGACGAAACTGCTCTCGAGCGCGCGCTCGGACCGGTTGATTTCGGCGGCATCACGACGCTCCACAACGCCGACAACCTCACCATCCTGCGCGTCGCATGGACACCGGGCATGGCGCTGAATCCCCACGAGCACCGGATGTGGGCCGTCATCGGCATGTACGGCGGCCAGGAAGACAACGCCTTCTACCGCCGCGCGGCGGGAGGGCTCGAGTCGACCGGCGGCAAGGAGTTGCCGGCCGGCGACGTGCTTGTGCTGGGCGACGACGTCATCCATTCCGTCGCGAACTCGCGACGCGAGTTTGCCGTGGCCCTGCACGTCTATGGAGGCGATTTCTTCTCGGGCGCGCGCTCGGAGTGGGACTTCGAGACCTACGAGGAACGGCCGCGCGACCTCGCGCGCACCCGGCGCCTGTTCGACGAAGCCAATGCCCGTTGGCGCGACGAGTCCTAGTCCTGCATAGGCGTTGCAGGCATACGACATCGCGCTCGCATGAGACGCGATTGCGCGTTGTCGGCGCACGACGCAATCAGTACATTCGTACTCGTGTCAATCCGCACCGCGGGTCATCGACGATGAGCGCTTTCCTCGCGCTGACGCAGGTGGAGTTCACGGTTTCGGGATTCGTTCCGCTTGCGCTCGGGTTCTTCGGGCTCGGAACGGGCTACCTGGTCTACGGGCCCGAGGAACTCTTCAAGCTGCCCGGTCGCAGTCGCGCTGTCGACCTCACCACCGGCCTGTGGGGCATCTGGATGCCTGGATTCCTGCAGTTTCTCACCGGCGTCTATTTGTGGGTTGGTCTGTTGTGGTTGCACACAGTCCGCGAGCCCGCGCTCTACATGGCCGCGCTCGCGTTCACGGCGTACGGCGTGCACTGGTGGGCGCTCGGGATGACACGCGTCTTTGGCGGCGATCCCAGACCGAACGGCTTCATGGCGGTTGCATTCACGATGCTGTCAGCACTCGGAATCGTCGTGTTCTTCAAGGCGGGAGACGCTCCCGTTGGTGGCTTGTTCATCGGGCTCACCGCGGTCTACATCTGCGAGTTCATTGCGAGTCTCGGAGTGCGCGAATCCGTCGGCGCGGACGGACGCGGAGCGCAACGGACGCCGACGCGCCTCGGTGAGACAGGCGAGCGCGCGCTCGGGTTCTTCCACATTGGAACCGGGCTCTGGCTCATGTACTTGACGTGGGCAGTCACGCTCGGAATCACCGTGAACGTGAAGCTGCCGGTGTAAGTCGCTGGCGCTTGATCACGGTCGACGTGCGAGTCACGCAGACCAATGGGCGCGTGTGCGCCAACGGATGTTCTCCGCATAGGTTGAGACGTCCGTCATTGTCATGTCGTGAGGCTGCAAATGAGAGCGTGGCGAGTTCATCGGTACGGCGCACCGTGCGACGTGTTGCAGTTGGATGAGATCGACACGCCGGAGCCCGGCGCGGGCGAGGTACTGATCAGCGTGCAGGCGGTTACGCTGAACTTCAACGATCTTGACGGCATCCATGGTCGGTACAAGACGGTGCCTACACCGGTGCCCTACACGCCGGGCATGGAAGTGCTCGGCATCGTCGAGCGATGTGGCGCAGGCGCCGAGGCGTGGTCGGGCAAGCGTGTCGTGGCGATCCCATCCGGTGCGGTCGGCGGCTACGCGGAGAAGGTGGTCGCACCGGCAGCGATGACGTTCGAGATGCCGGCCCGCGTCGCACTACCTGACGCGGCCGCGATCTATATGCCGTTCCATCTCGTCTGGCTCGCGCTCTACGAACGAGCTCGGTTGCAGAAGGGGGAGACGTTGCTTGTGCACGCGGGGGCAGGTGGGGCCGGCTCGGCCGCCTTGCAGCTCGGCGTACTTGCGGGTGCGCGTGTGTTCTCGACGGCCGGCAGCGCGGCGAAGCTGCAGCTCTGCCTCGACCTGGGCGCCGAGCGTGCGATCAACTACCGGGAAGACGACTTCGTCGAGGCGGTGCTCGAGGCAACTGACGGTCGCGGTGTGGATGTCGCGTTCGATGCGGTCAGTGGCGACGTCACGCTGCAGACGTTTCGCTGTATGGCGTTCAACGGTCGCCACGTGCTCGCGGGGTTCGCGTCGGGTATCGAGCAGGAAGACGCGGGTTTGGTGCCGCGGCCGGTCTTGTTCGGCAACTTCTCGCTCGTCGGCGTGTGTCACGCCTACGTCGAAGACACCATCGACTTCAAACGCGCGACGGGCTTCAACTTTCCCGCGCACCGTGACGGCGAGCGCCTCCATGCCGAACTCCTCGACCTGATCGACGCCGGAAGTATTCGCCCGGTCGTTGGTCGGGCCGTCACGTTCGACGAACTCCCGTTCGCGCTCGATGCAATGGAACGCCGCGACACCGTCGGTCGGACCGTCGTGCAGCTCTGACGAGTGGTGTCGTGGGATATCTCTGACTGGTGTCGCGGACATCGCCGGCGCCAGGTGCGGGACTGGTTTTGGTCGGTCGGACGTTGACGAACAAGCGTGCGCTTGGTACGGTCACCTCGCCGCGGTGCGGTCCGTAGGCCGCGTCGAGAAAGGGTGCCCTGTGGCAACGCTCGAGGACTTTTCCAAGAGAGCCGATTGGGGCACGGGGGGCGAGCTGCGAGATGTCGTGCTGCTACCCGACCCTGAGCCTCGCGAACAGCGGCACGTCATCATCTCGGTCGACGATCACCTCGTGGAGCCGGGCGATCTCTTCACGAAGCGACTGCCGTCGCGGCATCTGGACCGCGCGCCGCGCATCGTCGAGGAAGACGACGGGCGCGAATACTGGCTGATCGACGGCGGGCTCGAGCTGAACGTGCCCGGCAACGCGGCGGCCGGCCGACCGCTCGACGCGCCGATCGCGGGCGAATCGGTTCGCCTCGACCAGATGCGGCGGGGCGCGTGGGACATCCACGAGCGAATCCGCGATATGGACCTGTGCGGCATTTGGGCGTCGCTCGGATTCCCGTCGATGGTGTTCGGCTTCGCCGCGCAACGTTTCATGCGAATGCGCGACCCGAAGATCGGCCTCTTGTGCGTTCAGGCGTATAACGACTGGGTCATCGACGAGTGGACCGCGCCCTACCGGGACCGGATCATCCCGAGCCAGGTCACGTGGCTGGCCGACGTCGACATCGCCGCCGAGGAGATCCGGCGCAACGCGCAACGCGGGTTCCGTGCGGTCACGTTCTCGGAGAACCCGGAGAAGCTCGGGCTCCCGTCAATCCACACTGGCTACTGGGACCCGTTCCTGCGCGCGTGCGAAGAGACCGAGACGGTGATCAACCTCCACGTCGGATCGTCATCGCAGGTGTCGCATCCTTCGACTGACGCGCCTGTCGACACCATGGCGGCGCTGTTCTCGGTGAACGCGATGCTCGCGGCCGTCGACTGGGTGTTCTCGGGCATCCCGCTGCGGTTCCCCAATATCAAGATCGCGCTTTCCGAAGGAGGCATCGGGTGGGTCCCGATGATCCTCGATCGTCTCGACTACATGCATCAGCACCCGCGTACGTCGACATGGAAAGACGAAGCGCTGTCGCCCTCGGAAGTGTTGCAACGCAACTTCTGGTTCGCGAGCTTCTGGGACCCGTCGGTGTTCATCTTGCGCGACCGCATCGGCATCGACCACATCATGATCGAAGCCGATTACCCGCACATCGACACCACATGGCCCGACACCCAAGCGGTGATGGAGCGACAGCTCAGGGGGATCGCGGCCGAAGATGTGCACAAAATCACGTGCGGGAACGCGGCCCGGCTATACCGACACCCGCTGCCCGGCTGATTCGTCAACGTGTTGCCGCCGCGAACGCGCGGGCGAACTCGGCGAACGCCACCGGTGCCGCGTCAACGTCCGCGACGAGTGCCGACAAGTGCACCGTTACGTCAGTGACACCTGCACCGGTCACGCGTTCCACGGCGTCGAGACTGCGCGCGATGTCGACCGTGCCCGTCGCCCGGCGGACGAGCGGCAGCGGAGCGCGTACCTGTAGCTCGGTCGGGTCGCGCCCGGCGGCTTCCCATGCTCCGTGCACCACGTGCACGCCGCGCGCGATGTCGTCGAGCGACGCGCCCATGATCGGGACCCACGCATCGCCGTAGCGCACGATGCGATCGAGGTTGCGGGGGTGCAGCGTGCCCGCGACCCATAACGGCACGCCGCCGGATTGCAGCGGCTTCGGTTCGCAGTAGATGTCGCCGAACGACAGCGTCGGCGACGTGAAGGTCGCCGGCGACTGCGTCCACAGCGCCTTGCACGCGCCGAGCGTGTCGGTGAGGAGCTGCCCGCGCTGCGAGAAGTCGAGGTTCTGGGCGGCGTACTCCGCCGGCTGCCAGCCGGCACCGACGCCGAGGTCGAAGCGGCCGCGTGACATGACGTCGATCGTCGCGGATTGCTTCGCGAGAAGCGCCGCCGGGCGCAGCGGAGCGATCGTGACGTTCGTCGCGAGTCGAACGCGGGTCGTGACCGCCGCCATCGCGGCCACGAGTGTGTGCGGCTCGAGCCACGGTGCATCGGGCGCGGTCGGGAAGGCGCCCCATCTGTATTGCTCGAGGCTGGTGCCCATCACGACGTGGTCGACCACGATGACGCGGTCGACGCCAGCGTCATCAGCGGCGCGGCCGAGATCAACGAACCGGTGCCAGTCGTGCGGCCCGAAGAGCGACCCGTAGTTCGGGAGCACCACGCTGAGGGTGACGTGGCCGGCCGGCATGCCGTCGCGGTCCGGCGCGATCGTGCTCACCTCGCAGCTAGCTGCACGTCTCACCCGCGTTGACGTCGAGCGACTGCCCGGTGATCGAGCCCGCGTAGTCGGACGCAAGGAACAGCGCCGCGTTCGCGGGGTCCGAGCACGAAGGGATCACGCCAAGTGGATTCATCGCCGCGACCGCAGCACGTTGCTCGGCGACGGGGATACCGTCGCGCGCGGCGACCTCGTCGAAGTAGCGCTGCAGCGGCGGCCCGTCCATCCATCCCACCACGACCGAGTTGACACGGATGCGGTAGCGACCTAACTCCTTCGCGAGCACCTGGGCCGCCGTGAACAACGCCGCCTTCGATATCGCGTACGGCCCACGGGCTTCGAACACCCGACGGATCTGCTGCGTGTTGATGAACACGATGGCGCCGCCGCGTTCCTTCATGGCGGGGAGCGCGGCCTGGGTCAGGCGAAGCGCTCCGAACGTGTTGACGTCCATCATGGTGCGCCAGACCTCGAGGTCGGCCTCCTCCAAGCGTTCGAACGGCAGCCCGACGTATGCGTTGTGCACGATCGCGTCGATGTGTCCGAACATGCCGACGGCTTCCGCCGCGACGCGTTCGCAGTCGTCGGAACTCGTTATGTCTGCCGGGACGCACAGTGCCTTGCGGCCGGTCTGTTCGACCTCCGACGCGACCTCTTCGAGATAGCTCGCGGTGCGCGACAGGAGCACGATGTCGGCGCCCGCATGCGCGAACGTCAAGGCAAGGTCGCGGCCGAGGCCGGGCCCGACACCCGACACGACAGCGACTCGGTCGTGGAAGTCGATCACGCGCTCGCTCCTGTGTGTTCGAGGACAAGGTTTCCAAACGGGTCGAGGATGCTCGTCCATCGCGGCGGCACCACGAGGGTCGCCTCGGGTTCCTGCACAATTGCCGGCCCCTCGACCGGCTCACCGATCGCGAGCAACTCGCGCCGGAACACCTTCACGTCGACGAACCCGCCGTGCTCGGCGAAGTACGCGCGCCGCGTTCCGATGTTGGCGTTGCCGGCGCTGAGCGCCACGTCGGCGGCGATGGCAAGGTGCGGGACGTGGCGGGTCACGGTCGCCCGCACGTTCACGATCTCGGTTGCCGCCGCGAGCTCGATCCCATAGCTCTGCTCGTACTTGGCGAAGAACGCGCCAACGATCTCGTCGACGTCGGCGGTGCCCGCCATGCGGGCCGGCGCCGGCACCGTGATCTCGTGCGCTTGGCCGAGGTAGCGCACGTCGACGCTGCGTCGCACCGACACGTCGGGTGCGCCCAGCGTGACGGCGAGCTCCGACGCCGCTTCGGCGGTGAGCGCGTCGAATGTCCCGTTCAGATGCTCGACGTCGACATCGGCCGCGGCCACGAGGACCGTCTGAGCGCGGTCGACACTGAGGTCGGTCGCGAGGAGGCCAATCGCCGACGCGACGCCCGAGCCGGTCGGCACGAGCACGGTCGAGATCCCGAACTCTTCGGCGATGCGTGCCACATGCATCGGGCCCGCGCCGCCGAAACCTACGATCGCAAGGTCGCGGGGGTCGACGCCGCGCTGCACGGTGACGACGTCCACCGCGCCGCTCATGTTCGAGTTCACGATCTCATGGATCGCGTGGGCGGCGGCCGCGGTATCGAGGCCGAGCGGGATCGCGATGTGTTTGTCGATCGCGTCGACGCTGCGCGCATGGTCGAGCGTCATCGTCCCCTGTGCGAACGACGTCGGGTCGAGGTAACCGAGCACCAAATTCGCGTCGGTCACGGTGGGTTCGGTACCGCCGCGCGCATAACAGGCAGGACCTGGTTCGGCGCCCGCTGAGCGCGGTCCGACCCGCAGCGCGCCGCCTTCGTCGATCCACGCGATGCTTCCCCCGCCAGACCCCACCTCGGCGAGGTCGATCGCGGGCGCCTTGATGGGGATGCCGCTGCTCGAGCGATGGCCGCGGGTACTTGCCTTCCCGCCCACGTTGAACTCGTGGGTGATGTCGGGCTGCCCATCGCGCACGACACCCGCCTTCGCCGTGGTGCCTCCCATGTCGAAAGAGATCAGATCGTTCCGGCCGCTGTTCCGACCGATGTGGACGGCCGCAATCACGCCGGCCGCGGGGCCGGATTCGATGGTGTAGACGGCCCGGCGCGCCGCCTGGTCCGCGGTCATGACTCCGCCGCTCGATTCCATGATCTGCAACCGGGCTGGGATGCCGAGGCCATGCATCGCCGACTCGAGGCGCGCAAGATAGGCCGACATCACCGGGCCGACGTATGCGGACACGACCGTCGTGGACGCTCGTTCGTACTCGCGGATCTCGCGCCACGTGCTCGACGACGCCACGACGACGACACCGGGCAGCTCGCGCGCGCAGATCTCGGCCATTCGCTGTTCGTGTGCAGGGTTCGCGTAGGAATGTAGGAAGCAGATCGCGACCGACTCGACGCCGAGTGCCGCGATGCGGCGGGCGACGTCGACGGCGGCGCGTTCGTCGAGTGCCTCGATCACCTCGCCGTTGGCGGCGAGCCGCTCAGGTACGTCGAAGCAGTGCGACAACGGCAGTGGCGGCTCTGGCGGTGCGAAGAGCAGGTCGTAACGCTCTTCCTCGACCCGCGCGTAGTGGCCGAGGCAGAGGAGGTTCCGGAACCCGGCCGTGGTCACGAACGCGACGCGCACGCCTGTGCGTTCGAGAATGATGTTGGTGGCGAGCGTCGTGCCGTGCACGAGCCGAGTCACCGACTCGGCGGCGAGGCCAGAGTGGTCGAGCGCGCGCTGCACCCCCGTGACGACGCCGTCTACGGGGTCGCGCGGCGTTGTCAGCGTCTTGGCGCGGTGCAACGCACCATCCGAAGTCGTGATCACGACGTCCGTGAATGTTCCGCCAATATCGATGCCGAGGGCGCCGTAGACGTGGGTGCTGTTCATGGTGTTCCTCGGGTGCGCGCCGCCATCGGCCGCGCGTGGTTAGGAGCGGCGCTCGACACTGAAGGGACTGGTCGAGACGTCGAAGCACACCAGCGCGCTGTAGCGGGCATGCCGTTCGAGCGACACCACTTCGATTCGTGGCAGGTCGGGTTTCCGCATGTACGCAAACACCGATGGTCGACCGTGGTCGTCCAGCGCCGTGAGCTCGAGCGACCAGCCGTCGTGCGTGAGCGCGCCGACGTCCGCTGCGACGTCCGGTGACCAGTACGCAAGATGATGCAACTCGAGTTCTCGGTCGGTGTGCCACACAGTGCCCGGCCCGCCCTCGACAACTTCGAAACGCAGCGGCACTGGCCCGGTCGAGTGCACGGTGCGAGCCGTGCACCGCACGTGACCTTCGCTGCCGAAGAACTCCAACTCCTCGGCGAGCTGAACCGGCGTCCACTCGACGTCGAACAGCGCGAACAGCGAGGCCTGCGCCGCTTCGAGCGATGTTGTCACGAGACCGATGTGGTACGGCACACGTTCGACGGCTCTGGCCGCGTCGCCAGCGAACGGATCGAACGGCATCGAGGGCGAGGGTATCCTAACGGACGCTTGTTTGACTAGCGCCCAACCGAACGAGCGCTTGTTAGTTAACGTGTCAGCGGTTACGATTCGCGGCCACTCGGCTCGACATCCTGCGCCACGGGGGGACCAATGTTCCGCGCAAGCAGACACATCTCGGCGGCCGTGTCGCCTCGCTCTTGACGTGGCGCGCTTCGTAGCGTTGCTAGCGAGTGGCATCGCCTTCGGCGCCGTCATGGCGCTCGTCGCAGCCGGCTTCCTCGTGCTCTACAAGGCCACCTCGGTCGTCAACTTCGCGCACGGCAGCCTCGTGACGCTCGGCGCCTACCTCGCAGTGTGGTCGATCGCCGACCTCGGGATGCCGACGTTGCTCGGCTACGCGGTGGCGCTCGTGCTCATGGTCGGCGTCGGTGTGTGCCTGGAACTGATCGCACACGCGCCGCTGCGCGGCCGGTCGCACCTCGTCGTCGTGATCGCGACACTCGCGGCGTCAGTGGTGATCGAAGCGCTGATCTCGCTGTGGCAGGGCAGCACGCCGCGAGTGCTCGCGACGCCCGTGGGGTCCCGCACCCTGAAGGTCTTCGGTGCCAACATCGCCGCGCAACGAATTCTCATCGTCGTCGTCGCGGCGGTTGCGATCGCGATTCTGATGTTGGTATTCCAGCGCACGTCGTTCGGCCGGCAGGTGCGTGCGCTCGCTGCCGACCCGGAAGCGGCGCAACTCCAGGGTGTGCGGGTGCGACGCGTGTCGATCGCCGCGTTTGCGATCTCCTCGTTCCTCGCAGGGCTCGCAGGCATCCTCATCGCGCCGTTGACCGCCGTCGATCTCACATTCGGCTTCACGCTGATGCTTACAGCCTTCGCGGCGGCGACGCTCGGCGGCTTCGGCAATCTGCCGGGCGTCATCGTCGGCGGGCTCGTGATCGGCCTCGTGCAGCAGGTGGCCGGCGGTTATGTGTTCCGTCAATACGCCGACACGCTGCCCTTCGTCGTGATGTTCGTGATCATCGCGGTGCGGCCGCAGGGCCTCTTCTCCGGAGTCGGGGGAACGCGCCTGTGACCTCAGAGTTGGCAGAGATCACGCAGCCGCCGCCGGCACCGAATGGCGCGCGTACGAGGGTCTCGCGCTGGCCGCGTTTCGTCACTCCCAGCCCCCTGAAGCCGCCGGTTTACCGGCGGCACCACTATTCGGCGATCGTTGCCGTCCTGGTCGCGATCGCGTTCCTCGGGCCGCTGTTCGCCAACTCGCGTTCGGCCAACAACCTGCTCGACCTGTGGCTCGTGTACTCGATCGCAGGTATCGGCTTCTATTGGATCTTCGGGCTCGCCGGGCGCTTCGCTTTCTGTCAGACGCTCATGATGGCGCTGGGTGCGTACACATCGGCGTGGATCACCCGGTCGGGTGGTGGCCACGGCGTGATGCTTGGCCTGCTTGGAGCGCTCGTGGCGCCCGCGTTGCTCGCAGCGCTGATCGGGTTCCTCGTGCGGCGCGCGTCAGACCTCTACTTTGCGATTGCAACGCTTTCGGTCACGCAGGTCGGTCTCGTCGTGTTCCGCCGGTGGCAAGGATTTGCCGGGGCCGACGGAACGATCGTCGCAATCAAGCCCTTGTCGTTTCGCGGGCGCGACCTCCTGCAAGACACCGACGTGTTCTGGTACTTCCTCGCCGCGTTGGGTGTCACCCTGCTCCTCGCCGCGTGGATCGAGCGGTCGCCCATGCGGCGGGAGGCAATCGCCGCGCGCGACCACGCGACGGTCGCCCGCGCGGTCGGCATACCCGCACTACGCGTCCAGCTCCTGATGTTCTCCCTCGGTTCGGCCTTCGGCGGGTTGAGCGGCGCGCTCATCGGGCACTGGGGCGGCCTGATCTCCGTCGATTCGTTCGGCGTCACCCTTGCCATCGGACTGTTTCTCATGTTGATCCTCGGCGGTGCGGGCTCCTACTGGGGCCCAGTGATCGGCGCGGCTTTCTACGTGTGGATGCCCGAAGTGCTGAGCAACTTGGACCAGTGGAAACAAGTGATCTACGGCGCGGTGCTCCTCGTGACGATCATCGTGCTTCCCGACGGCTTGATCTCGCTCGGCGCCCGGTTGCGGTCGTTGACCGGACGCCCGCAACCGAAGGGGGCGCCGACCTCGACGCTCGTCCGCCAAGTGCGAAACCTGTTCCAACGCCGGGAGCAGGGCAATGCTTGACGCGCGGAACATCTCGGTGAACTTCGGCGGTGTGCGTGCCGTCGACGATGTGAGCCTCGCAGCGCAGGCAAACGAGATCCTCGGGATCATCGGGCCGAACGGCAGCGGCAAGACGACGTTCCTCAACGCGCTGTCTGGTGTGATCCCAGCCCGCGGAAGCCTCTTCGTCGACGCAAAGCCCATCCCGCTCGGCCATCCTTCCGCGAC
Source organism: Actinomycetes bacterium (assembly GCA_025463905.1). GTDB lineage: Bacteria > Actinomycetota > Acidimicrobiia > IMCC26256 > PALSA-610 > JAODBJ01. Next base: position 36,470 of record JAODBJ010000293.1, on the reverse strand, counting down.
GCGCGCCGCCGGCGTGATGCGTGTCTTCCAACATCCGCAGATCTTCGGGTCGCTGACATGCCTCGAGAATGTCTGCCTGTCGAGCCCGAAGCGACGCTTCACCAGCGTCATCGGCGCCTGGTGCGCGCGGCCCTCGATGTTGTCGCTCGAACGGCAGCGCTGGCAACGCGCGTTCGCCGCGCTCGACTTTGTTGGCATCGCGCACCTCGCGAACGCAGGCGGCGACGAGCTCACTTACGGGCAGCAGCGGCTGCTCGAGATCGCGCGCGCCATCGCGGGCGAACCGCGGGTGCTCCTGCTCGACGAACCCAGCGCCGGCCTCAACGACGCGGAGACGAAACAGCTCCAGCAGCTCGTCCAGTCGCTGCGTGCGAGCGGGCTCGCGCTTGTCGTCGTAGACCACAAGATCGACTTCATCGACGCCTTGTGCGACCGGGTCGCGGTGCTGGAACTTGGACAGCTGATCGCGTTCGGCGGCACCGCCGAGGTGTGGAGCGACGCGAAAGTCGTCGATGCATACCTGGGAGTCGCGCACGGTGCTTGAACTTCGATCGCTCTGCGTTTCTTACGGTCCGGTCGACGCGGTGAAATCGCTCGACATCGTCGTGCGTGACCGCGAGGCCGTCGCGCTCCTCGGGCCCAACGGTGCCGGCAAAACCTCGACGCTGCGCGCGGTGAGCCAGCTGCAGCGCTTCACCGGGTCCGTCATCTTCGATGGCGTTGACCTGCGCGGCCGTAAACCGGAAGACGTCGCGCGCGCCGGCTTGGTGCACGTGCCCGAAGGCCGCCGCCTCTTCGCGAGCCTCACCGTGCACGAGAACTTGCAGATGGGGGAGACCGCCCGCTCGGGCCGCGCGCCGAGCTACTCGATCAGCGACGTCTACGACCTGTTCCCCGCGTTGCGCCCATTGGCCCGCCGGCTCGGGTACGCGTTGTCTGGCGGCGAGCAGCAGATGGTCGCGATCGGACGCGCGCTCGTTGCGTCGCCACGGTTCCTCTTGCTCGACGAGCCTTCATTGGGCCTCGCGCCGATCGTGACGAAGGTCGTTTTCGCCGTGCTCGCCGAAGTTGGCACGCGTACACCGATGCTCGTGGTTGAGCAGAACACGGCGATCGCCTTGAACACCTGCAGTCGCGGGTACGTGCTCGTGTCGGGCCGCATCGGCATGTCGGGCACGAGCGAGGAGATGACGGACCGCGAGGGAATGCTGGCGTCGTACCTCGGGCAGCACGACGCGGTTGTCACCCCGTGAACGGCACCACGAGATCTCCTACCGGCGACCCCGCGGCTGCGGAGATCCTGCGCAACGCATTAATGGTCGCCGCCGAGGAGGCGAGCATCGTCGTCGTCAAGTCCGCCTACTCCAGTTTCGTCGTCGAAGGTTCCGACGCGTCGGCGGCGATCCTCGACGTTCGTGGCCGTCTCGTCGCGCAGTCGGCGGCGACGACGCTGGCGCACGGCGGCAGCTTGCGAGCATCGATCGGCGCGATTCTCGAAGACCATCCGGCGAGCTCGATGTGCCCCGGCGACGTATTCGCAATGAACGACGTGTACCGCGGCGGCATCCACGCGAACGACATCTTGATCTTCCGGCCTGTCTTCGTGGGGACCGAAGTCGCGTACTTCTCCGGCACGCTCATCCACGTCGCCGACATTGGTGGGCTGAGCGCGGGAGGCATCGCTGCCGGCGCGACCGAGGTGTTCCTGGAGGGCGTGCAGCTCCCGCCGGTGCGGATCGCGACCTGCGACGGGCTCGTCGACGACATCATGCGAACGCTCGCCTTGAACAGTCGCGCGCCCGAGAGCGTGCTCGGGGACGTGCGCGCGTTGATCGCGGGCGCCAACGTCGCCGCGAAACGCATCGAACGGCTCGTCACGCAGTATGGCCGGGCCGCGTTCGACGCGGGTGTCGACGACTATCTCGACTACGCCGAGTCACGGATGCGCAGCGGGCTCGCGGCCCTCACCGACGGCGTCTACCGCGGTTCCTACGTCGTCGACGACGACGGGATCCACCCGGGTCTCTCGTACACCGTCAGGGTCACTGTCACCGTCGAGGACGACCACGTGATCGTCGATTTCGAGGGCACCGATGATCAGGTGCGGGCCTCGATCAACTGCGGCTTCTCGCAGGCCATATCTGCCGCGATGTTCGGCGTTCGCTGTTTCGTTGACGGAACTATCCCGATGAACGAAGGCTGCTTCCGGCCCGTCGAGTTCCGCTTGCCGCGCGGCTCGCTCGTCAACCCCACGCCACCCCACGCCGCCGGCGGACGGTCCATCGTGATGAGTGCCGCGATAGACGCCATCATCGAGGCGCTGTCGGCGGCGCAGCCGCATCTCGCGATCGCGGCATCAGGCTTGTTGCATTCCTACGCGATGGCACCGGTGTCGTCGGCGGGACGGCGGTGGCTCCAGATGGCCTACGAATACGGAGGCCTCGGCGGCCGACGGGGAAGCGATGGTCCGGACGCGACCGGGATCCACTTCGGGCTCGCCCGCAACACGATCGCGCAGCTCGAGCCGATCGAAACCCGTTGCCCGCTCGTCATCGAGTCGAAGGAGTACATCGTCGATTCGGGTGGGCCAGGACGATGGCGGGGTGGCATGGGTGTGCGGACCGTCTTCCGGCTCCTCGACGACGCCGTCGTCACCACTCGAAGCGACCGCATGCGCTACCCACCTGTCGGCCGCGAAGGCGGCAGTGCCGGTCGCGCCGGTCGGTACCTGCGCGTGCGCCCCGACGGCATCGAGATCGAGCTCGCGAGCAAGACGAGCAACCATGTGTTCGACCGCGGTGATCGCTTCGTCGTCGAGACGTCGGGTGGCGGCGGACTCGGAGACCCGTTCACGCGCGACCCCGACGCGGTGTTACGCGACCTGCGCGACGGGCGAGTGACACGCGGTTCGGTGGAACGCGACTACCGCGTCGCGATCGATGCCGATGCTGATTCCGATGCTGTCGACGTACGGGCGACCACCGCGTTGCGCGGCGCTGGTTTACGAGGAGAACGCAATGGTTGACGAGCTCACGGTCGAAACGGCGCGCGGCCCGGTGCCGTTGTCGGCACTCGGGACCACACTGATGCACGAGCACGTGTTCATCACCAGCCCCGAGGTCATGCAGAACTGGCCCGACTATCCGGAAGGGTTCGAAGAAGACGAACGCGTGCGTGACGCGGTTGCACAGTTGCAGCGAGCGAAGGCAAGCGGGATCGACACCATCGTCGACTGCACCGTGATCGGGCTCGGACGGTACGTACCGCGTGTGCAGCGCGTCGCAGCAGCGGTCGACGTGAACATCATCGTGTCGACCGGCGTCTACACCTACAACGACGTCCCCATGTACTTCTACTTCCGCGGGCCCGGGACGCACCTCGCCGGGCCGGAGACAATGACCGAATTCTTCGTGAAGGACATCACTCAAGGGATCGGTCGTACCGGCGTCAAGGCAGCGATCTTGAAATGCGCGACCGACAGCCCCGGCCTGACGCCCGGTGTCGAGCGGGTCTTGCGCGCGGTCGCGGTCGCACATCGCGAGACCGGCGTCCCGATCACGACGCACACGCACGCCGCGTCACGACGCGGGCTCGAGCAGCAACGGGTGTTCACGGAGGAAGGCGTCGACCTGACCCGCGTGATCATCGGTCACTCGGGCGACTCGACCGACGTCGGGTATCTCGAGGAACTGCTCGCGAACGGCTCGTACATCGGGATGGACCGCTTCGGCGTCGAAGGCCCCGACTTCGATGCGCGCGTCGGGATCGTCGCGACGATGTGCGAACGGGGCCATGCCGAGCGCATGGTGCTCTCACACGACACCATGTGCTTCTCCGACTTGATCGATTTCGGGAAGGCGCGGCGAGACAATCCGAACTGGACGTTCGACCACATCACGCGCGATGTCTTGCCCGCGCTTCGTGCCCGTGGTGTCGACGAGCAGCAGATCCGCGAGATGCTCGTCGAGAACCCGAAGCGGATCTTCGCGTGCCGGGGTTCGTACTGACCTAAAACAAGCGAACACTCGTTTGCCCAAGCGAGCGCTTGTTGACACGGCCCTCGGCGGCGCAGCAGAATCGGACGACGCCGACATCCGACGGCGTCATGTCGAAACTGAAAAGGGGGGGCGTCGTGCGACGTTCCGGACCGTTCTTCGCGGTTCTTTGCACGCTCGCGGTGGTCTCTGCGGCGTGCGGTAGTAGCAGTACCGGTTCGGGCAGCACGGGTACAACGAACGGCACGGGCACCACGTCCGCGTCGGGCGGAGCCTTCACGCTCGCCAAGCCGCTCAAGATCGTCGGTTTCTGGGAGATCAAAGGCGAATCGACCGTCGCGATCGACGACTTCCAGAATGCGGCGACGCTCGCACTCGACGACGTCAACAAGAAGGGCGGAGTCGGTGGGAAGCCGGTGGAGCTCGTGCGGGTTGCGAACCCCGTTCTCGACCCCCAGAAGGCGGTCGCGGCATACCTAAAGGCGCTCGACGCGAACCCGGGCGTCATCATCGGTGGCGGTGGGTCGACGAACGCGATCAGTCAGCAAGTGGCGCGCGGCGGTGTCGCACTGGTGTCACCCGACACGAACGCGAACGTCGAGTTCGGTGCCAAGCAGGGTTCCGACAACATGTGGCTGTTCTCCGGCGGGCAGGCCGAAGGCTGGAAGGCCGCCACGCGTTACGCCGTCGAAGACCTCGGCCTGAAAAAGCTCGGCTTCATGGGCTACACGATCCCGTTCGGTTCCGTCGCGCGTACAGCGGTGAAGGAACAGGCGACGGCGTCGGGCGCCACAATCGTCGCCGACGAGGAGATGCCGCTCCCGGCCCAGGACCTGACTCAGCAGATCCTCGCCATGCGCGGTGCGAACATGATCTTCGACGCGTCGTACCAAAACGACAACGCTTTGCAGCTGCGCCAAACCAAGCAAAACAACGTTGCTGTACCGTCGATGTTCCAAGGTGGCCTCACGATCGCGGTCAACCAGAAGCTCGTCACCGGCGACGTGCTCAACAATGCGTACGCCTTCGCCGACTGTGACCCGCTCTCAGCCGATCCGGCCATGACGGCGTTCCGCGACTCCTACAAGACGGCGCACGGTTCGAACCCGAGCTACCTCGCCGCGATCACGTACGACCTCGTGCATTTCGTGGCCGAAGTCGCCAAGACCGCGCAGTCGAGCGATCCCGGCAAGATGAACAGCGCGATCCCGAACACACATTACGACGGCATCTGCCAGAAGGATTACCACGCCGATGGTGCGCACCTAATCCTGCATCACCCGCAAATCCTGAAGTTCAGCAGCGACGGAAGCTGGAAGAGCGTGAAGGTGTACAACGAGCCCGACAAGAACAAGGGCGCGAGCTAGCTCAATCGTTTGAGACTGAGAATGAGACTCGGACGATCATGATCACGAGCGGGTGGCGCCGACAACGATGTGGCGTGCCCGCTCGTGATGCATCGTGCAGCCGATCCGAGCGGCGCTGAAGCACCTGGTGAAGGCTCTGGTCACGGCAACGGGATGAGGACATGACAGCACCGGACGGCTATTCGATCGGCGTCGACATTGGCGGCACCTTCACCGACTGCCTCGTGGTGGCGCGGGACGGCACGACAACGGTCGGCAAGGTGTCGAGCACGCCCTCCGACCTCTCGGTCGGGTTCTTTGGTTCGATTGCGGCCGCTGCCGAGCAGATCGGTCTCGACGAACGTTCACTGTTGTCGGCGACGACCAAGCTCGCGCACGGTACGACGGCCGGCATCAATGCGATCGTGACCGGCACCGGAGCCAAGGTGCTTCTTCTCACGACGAAGGGCCATGCCGACAGCATCCGTGCGATGGCGGGCCAGGGCCGCGTGCTGGGCGCCACAATCGAAGAGATCCTCGACTACAGCATCAGCAGCCGTCCCGACCCCGTCGTCCCGCGTGAACGCGTGTGCGAGATCACCGAGCGGATCGACTTCGCCGGCGACGTGATCGTCGCCATGTCGGATGACGACATCGGCCGCTCGCTCGACCGGATCGACGAACTCGGCGTCGACGCGGTCGCGATCTCGTTCCTGTGGAGTTTCGTGAACCCTTCGCACGAGCAACGCGCGCGCGAACGTGTCGCGCAGCGGTTCCCCAACCTGTTCGTATCGTGCAGCCACGATGTTGCGCCCCGCATTGGTGAGTACGGACGCACCGTGTCGACTGTGATGAACGCGGCCATCGGCCCGCTCATGGTCGCCTACATAGACCGAATCGTCCAGGGAGCCGCCGACCGTGGTCTCGCAGGAGAAGTGCTCTTCGGACTCTGCGAGGGCGGCCTCGTACCGGCCGAAGAGGCTCGGCGGCACCCGCTCGGGACCGTGCAGTCGGGCCCGGTCGCCGGCGTCGTAGGGTCGGCGCTCTTCGCCCGGGCCATGGGATACGAGAACATCATCGTCACCGACATGGGCGGCACCACTCTCGACGTTGCGACGATTGCGAACGGCGAGGTGTCGTTCAGCGAGGAGAACGAGCTCGAACGACAACGCGTCTATCTGCGCAAGGTCGACGTCGAGTCGATTGGCGCGGGCGGGGGCAGCATCGCGTGGGTCCACGAGGATTCGGGAACGTTGCGCGTCGGCCCGCGGAGCGCGGGCGCTGTGCCCGGTCCGATCTGTTACGGGCGGGGTGGAAGCGAGGTCACGGTCACCGATGCCGATCTGGTGCTCGGCGTACTCAACCCCGACCGCCCGCTCGCCGGTGGCCTGACCCTTGACGTAGACGCGGCGCAGCGAGGCGTATCGGAACTCGCAGCACGCCTCGGGATGTCGACGCTCGAGTGCGCGGCCGGGATCGTCGAAATTGTCGACAGTCGCATGGAAGACCTCATACGACGGGTGACAATCCAGCGCGGCCAAGACCCGCGGGGCTTCACGCTCTGGGCGTACGGCGGTGCAAGCGGTGCACACGCCGGCCTCTACGGGCGCGACATCGGCGCCCCGGAGGTCGTGTTCCCGCTCGGCGACGCCGCATCGGTGTGGTCGGCGTACGGGCTCGTGTCGCTGCAACAGTCGAGGAGTTTCCAGGCAAACGCACTGCTGCGCACACCGTTCGACCTCGAGCGCGTTTCCGGACTGCTACACGATCTCGAGTTACAGGCGCGCAAGTACGCCGACGCGCGCGCAATGCGCGACATCGAGTTGGTGTGGCGCGGCGACATGAAGTACTCGCTTCAAGTTTTCGAGGTCGAGACCGAGCTCCCTGACGGCGACGTTGACGAGCGTTGGGCGGCCGAGCTGATGGCGAATTTCCAACGGAATTACGAGGGTCGGTTCGGCCGGGGTTCGGGCTACGCCGAAGCGGGCGCTGTACTCACCGCCTTGCGGGTCACGGTGCGTTCACCCGCGACCGACCCTGTGTTACGCCCTGAGCGAGCCGCCGACGGCCCGCCGGCACCGGAGAGCACGCGCGACGTGTATTGGAGCGAGACACGCGCGGCGGAGCCGACGCCTATTTACTGGGGACCGACGTTGCTTGCCGGCGTCGTCATCGACGGACCGGCGATCGCCGAGTATCCGAACACCACGATCGCGGTGCGGCCCGGCCAGTCGCTGCGCCGCGACGACTTCGGCAACCTGATCCTCAAGCTCAAGGGAGACGCGTGACGACGTTCATCGAGGAGCCGTCGCTCGAGAACGAGCTGCAGCGGCGGCGCCACAGCCTGCAACACGGGTATATCCCGACCGACCGGCTCGTCGTTGACCCGTCGCTCGAGTTCTGGGCGGAGTCAGACGACGATGTCGACGTCATCACGTACGAGGTGATCCGGTCGAAGCTCTGGAACTTGAACATTGATCATGGCGACACGATCCGGCGTGTCTCCGGCTCGAACCTCGTCGTCGAGGGCTACGACTTCAACTGCGCGGTGACGACCGAGATCGGCGACGCGGTGACGCTCGGCGCGTACTCGATGTTCTTCGCCGGTTGCGCCGACGAGGTCATCAAATGGACCCTTGAGCACCGTTCTATGAACGTCGGCGTGCACGAGGGCGACATCTGGTTGCAGGACGACCCGTGGGTCGGTACCAACCACCAGATGGACGTGGCGGTGTACGCGCCCGTGTTCCACGAGGGCAAGCTCTTCGCCTGGATGTACAACTGCGTGCACCAACGCGAGATCGGCGGTTCGCAGCCGGGTGGCTTCATCCAGGACGCGTCCGACGTGTTCCTCGAACCGACGTTCATGCCGCCCATCAAGCTGGCGGACCATGGCGTGGTGCGCGAAGACATCGTCGACGCCTGGGTGCGCCGTTCTCGCTTACCGGACCTCATGGTCCTCGAACTCAACTCGCAGGTCGCCGGGCTCAGGTTCGCGCAGCAGCGCTTCGTTGACATGATTGCGAGATACGGCGCACCGACCTTGCGGGGCGTGATGCGCCGCATGATCCGAACGACCGCCAACGCCACCGCCGCGCGGCTCGCGCGCCTGCCCGATGCCGTGTGGCGCGACGAGCGTTACGTCGCCGGTGCCCGCCAGGACGACCCGAAGCTTTACAAGATCTGCATGAGCTTCGAGAAGATCGGTGACCGCCTACTGGTTTCGAACGCCGGCACCGACCCCGCGGTCGGTTCCTTCAACATCGCGCCTGGGGTCTTCCGCGCGACGGTGCTCAACGGTCTGCAACCGACGCTTGGTTACGACCAGTACCTGTGCGCGGCCGGCATCCTTCAGCAACTCGACTTCGAATTCGAGCAGGGTGCGATCACTTCGGCCTCGCATCCATCGGCCGTGAGCACGTCGCTGGGCACGCTGGTCGCGTTGACCCAGGCGCACAATCTCGGTGCGAAGATGGTGAGTGGCGCAGGCGAGTTGTCGACCCACGCGTTCGCGTCGCCATCCGCGCACACAACGTCGAACAACGCGATGTTCGGCACCGATCAGTACGGCAACCCGTTCGCCGACCTCACCCTCGACACCGTCGCCGGCGGCGTGGGCGCGTTTAACCACCGCGACGGGATCGATCACGGCGGGCCGGTATTCGCGGTCGCCGGGCGCATCTCCGACGTCGAGAAGTACGAGCAGACGTTGCCGTTCCTGTACCTGTACAGGCGCGAACTCCCGGAGTCGGGGGGGCACGGCCGTTGGCGCGGCGGCGTCACGTTCGCGTGCGCCTGGGTGGGTCACAAGACGGCGAACTCGTTCATCGCGTCGGGCGGCCTCTTGAAGAGTGTTACGCAGGGCATGGGTATCTGCGGCGGTTACCCCGCTACCGGCGGGTACAACTGGCACGCGACCGACACTGCGGTCCAAGCGTGGCTCGGTGGAGGTCGCGTGCCCGGTGACCCCGCCGAACTGCGGGAGCTGGCGCCCCACGGTGACCTCGCACCGGTGAAGAAGTACGACAACCGTCTCGGTGTGCACGACGTGTTCGAGGTGTTGCCGAACCCGGGCGCCGGATGGGGAGACCCCTTGCAACGCCGTGCGGAACTCGTCGCGCTCGACCTTCGTGACGGTCGCGTCGACGAGGGCGAGGCAGCCTCGCTCTACGGGGTCGTGCTCGACACGTCGGGCGAGGTCGACGAACCGGCGACGGCATCGCGCCGCGAACAGTTGTGCAAGGAACGGCTCGTCGAAGCGCGAGTGCCGCGACTTCCGGCGTCGGGCACGGTGCGCGTCCTCGACCGGCCACGGGTGATCGAGGGAGTCGCGCTCGTCGACGTCGAGCCCGGCACGCGCTGGTTCGCGTGTGCCGGGTGCGGCCAGGTCCTCAGCCCCGCCCACGCTGCGTACCGGCTCGGGTGCGCCGAGCTCGACATCCCGATGGCCGACATCTCCCCGTTGTTCGTCGCACCTATTCGCGAGACCGGCGAGGAGTTGGTGATGCGGCGCCTCCTTTGCCCGGCGTGCGGCGTGCTCATCGACACCTACGTCTGCCGCCCCGACGACGTGCCGTTCATGGATGTCGTGATGCGAGGAGCGGCGCATTGAGCGCCAACCTCTACTTCCACGTTGGCATCCTCGTCGAGGACCTCGAAGTCGCGATGACCCGCTTCTCCGCCGTGTTGGGATTCACCTTCAACGACCCGATCACCGCCGAGTTCGGCTGCCTCGCCGACCCCGAGCCGCACGAGGCCTTCGTGCGCTGTACGTATTCGCGGGAGGGCCCGCCCTACATCGAGTTGCTCGAGGCCAACGGTGATGGGTTGTTCTCGCTGGCGCACGGCGAGGGCGTGCACCACCTCGGCTTCTGGGAACCCGACCTCGAGGCACGCTGTGCCACGTTGGCGTCGCTCGAAGTCGGGCCGCAAGGCCGCGTGGTGAGCCCGGAAGGCGCGACATTCGCCTACTTCAACCGGCCCGCCGACCTGCACGGCACCCGGTTCGAGTTCCTCGCCGACTCCAGCCGTGCCGACACCGAGCACTGGATCCGCACTGGCGAGTTCGTGGGCCCGACCGATCTCTGACCGGTTCGGGCGCTCGCCCGCGGGATCAGCGATGTCAGCCGTCGAGGAAGCTCGTGAACGTGTCGAGCGTCGCGAGCACCTCGTCGTACCCGGCGGCCGGGAGCCGCAACACGACCTCCTCGATACCGAGCGACTCGTAGTAGTCGAGCTTCCCGGCATCGGGCACCGTGCCGAACGGGACGACCTGCGCGGTAGCAGGGTCGCGCCCGGCGGCCTCGAACGCCCCGCGCAGTTCGGCGATCGCGCCTGACACGCCCGCGCCGCCGATCGGCATCCAACCGTCGGCGTACTCGGCGATGTGAGCGAATAGCTTCGGCCCCGCGGAGCCTCCGATCAACGTACGGACGCGCGGCCGCTGCACGGGTTTGGGCCACGCGAGGCTGGGTGTGAAGCTCACGTACTTGCCGTCGAAGCTCGCGACTTCGTCGCCCCAGAGCGCCTGCATCGCAAGCACGTATTCGCGTGTGACGTCACGCCGTTCGCCGTAAGCGACGCGATGGTGCGTCAACTCGGCGCGGTTCCAGCCGTAACCGAGGCCTAGCACGAACCGGCCATTCGACAAGTGGTCGAGCGTGGCGATCTGTTTCGCGAGCGTGATCGGGTCGTGCTCGACGATCAAGCTGATCCCGGTGCCGAGCGCGAGATGCTCGGTCACCGCAGCGGCGGCGGCGAGCGCGATGTACGGGTCGAGCGTTCGTTGGTACCCGTTGTCGAGCTCGGTCTGTCCGTTCGGCAGGTCGTGGCCGATGTGCAGCGGGAAGTGCGTGTGCTCGGGCACGTACAGCGAAGCGAAGCCACGTTCTTCGGACGCGCGGGCGAGCTGCACGGGGTCGATGGTGAGGTCCGTCAAGAAGACCGTGACGCCGAGTCGCACGCTCTGACGGTAGGCGAAGGCGCCGCGTCCTGCCAAGCGCTTGATTGGTTATTGACAGCGTCGCCGGTCCTCCGATAAGCACCACAAGCGTTTGCTCGATTGAGTTGATCGTCGGTGGAGGAGCCCGTGGTGGCGAAGGCGCAGGCGTTGGTGCTCGAGGGGCCGCGGCGCATGGTTCCCGTCGAACTCGACCTTCCCGAAGTTCGCGACGACGATGCCGTCCTGCGGGTCGAGGCGTGCGGGCTGTGTGGCACCGACCACGAACTCTTCACCGGCGAGCTCGCGTGGCCAACGTACGGCTTCGTGCCGGGTCACGAGACGGTCGGGGTGATCGAGGAGATCGGCCCTCTCGCCGCGAAGCGTTGGGGCGTCAAGCGCGGCGACCGAGTGGCCGTCGAGACCTTCCAGTCGTGCCGAGCCTGCGCGCGGTGCCTCGCCGGCGACTACAAGAAATGTGAACGTCACGGCGCGGCCGAGATGTATGGCTTCATCTCCGCGTCTCGAGCGCCGGGGCTTTGGGGCGGCTACGCCACGCACCACTACCTCGCGCCCGATTCCATGGTTCTTCCGATGGCAGCCGACATCGATCCCGTGGTCGCAACTTTCTTCAACCCGCTCGGCGGAGGTTTCAAGTGGGCGGCCGAAGTCGGCGAGATTCAACCCGGTGACCGCGTCGCCGTGCTCGGCCCTGGCGTGCGCGGTTTGTCGGCGCTCATCGCGGCGAAAGAGGCCGGCGCGGCGTTCGTGATGGTGACCGGGTTCGGCGCGCGCGACCGTGGGCGGCTCGAGTTCGCGCGGCGGTTCGGCGCCGACCTGGTGGTCGACGTTGCGCAGGAGGACCCCGTTGCGGCGTTCACGTCGGCGTCCGGGTCGCTGGCCGACCTGATCGTCGACGTGACCGCGAACTCGCCGGCCGCGCTGATGCAGGCGATGCGGCTTGCGCGCGTAGGAGGCCGGATCGTGATCGTGGGCGTGCGCGGCAAAGGTGAAGTGCCCGGCTTCGAGCCCGACCTCATCCTCACCAAGGAGTTGCGTATCCAGGGCACGATGGGAGTCGACGTACGCGCGTACCGGCGTGCGCTCGAGGTCCTCGCGTCGGGCCGTTATCCGATCGACGAGCTGCCCCGGCGGGTTGCGAGCCTTGCCGGAGTCGGCGAACTGCTGTCCGTGATGGCGGGCGAAGGGGGTTCCGAACCACCGGTCCACGCTGTGCTGGTGCCCGGATGACGGCGGCGGCCTCGTTCGCCGCACCTTGCAGCCAAGCGCTTGATTGGTATGCTGCCCGAACGTGAAGTCGGCGACAGGAGACCCGGCATGTGCAACGCCCTGCCGCTCGGCATCCGCATCGAAGCGGAAGCGATCCCGCCGGTCGCCGAGCACACGGAGTATGTGGCAGCGGGCGCGATCTCGGTCGGTGTCGAGTACCGCGTCCTGACCGACGTCATCGTCGACGGCAACTATGCGGGCGGTGATTCACAGTCGACGATCGATGCCGCTCGCCCTGCCACGCTTGATGACGAGGGCGTGTCGCTCCACGTGTGCGACGCCGAAACGGGCGCCGAGTACCTGCGCTTCGACGCGTTCCACGAGGACCCTCACTACCACTACATCCATCCCGGCGAGTACCAGCAGATCATCGTGTTCGACACGACCGCGTGCGGCGACATGCTCGAGTTCTCGCTCGAATGTCTGCGTTCGCGATTGCCGCAGATGTTGGAACACGCCGGCGCCTCGGAACTCGCGGCTCGGCTCGATGTCGATGTCGTGCATGACGCAATGGCGCGCATCGCCGAGTTAGCGCGTACGGCGAGCCGAGCCGGCGTGCGCTGAAACGTGGCGCGCCTTTTCGCCGCGTCGGAACTCGAACAGCTGGCCGTCAGTCCGAAAGAAGAAGTCGCCACCGCGCTCGCGCGCGGCGGGGCGCCCGGCGCCACTGAAACGCTCGTGCAACTCCTCGTCGCGTTCCGCAACGTGATCCGCGGTTATGCGGTGTGGGCCGCGCTCGTGCAGGGCCATCTTGCGCAGCAGGGCTCGCCGCGGGGGAGCAGCGGCGGGCTCGAGGTGGAAGACGCGTGGAGAGTCGCGCGTTTTCACGATGTGACCGACGCTGACCTCGAACGTGCCCGCCGACCGGTGGACCACGACGTCGACGAGGTCGTCGCGTCGCGCGACCCGCTCCGCAAATACGACGAGATCGAGGCGAGCTATCGGCGGCTCCACGACGCGCACCGCGACTGGGCCTCGGCGTTGTTGTCGGCGGTGTACCGGCGCGGCGGCGTCGATGATCTCGAGGCGTGCTTGCGGCTCATCGGCGAAAAAACGCTGCTGCGGTGGATGGTGCTCGATCTGGCCGAGGAGCCGGTCGCGCGACTACGCACCTGGGCGTCGCTGCTGCGAGCCAACTTCGCGCGGATCACCATCGACGAAGACGACGACGCGTTCACGATCCACCAAGACCCGTGTGGTTCGTGCACGCGCCAGGTCCTCGCGGGTTGTTACGGACCTCCGCTCGACCTTGCCGTCGTCAGGGAGGCGCACCCGATCACATATGGCGCCGGGGACCTTCCCGTGTACCGCTGCCACGTCGCGGCGATCCACGTGATGATGGCGACCGAGCGCACGGGACGCCCCTGGCCACGACATCAATGCCCGCCGCACGACGGCGCCGGCGTGTGCACCATCCGCCTCGACAAGGAGCCGGCACGATCATGACCGCGCCGGTCGACCCCAATGTCGCCGGCTACGCCGACTGGCTCCGCGCGCTCGCCGCAGATGCCCGCTTCGGTGCCGACGACCGGCTCGGCACCGCGAACCTCATCGACCGCGCCGCGCGTCGGCGCGCCGCCGCAGCGATCGAGGAGTTCGAGGTGATGAGCCTCGCGCGGCCACTCGTCCCGCACGCATCGGTGCGCGGCGACGGTCGGCCGGGTTTTGCGCTGGAGGTGTTCACCGTCGACGGCGATGAGCCGTTCGGTAGCGATCACCTCGAACTCGACTGTCACGGGTCACACAACACGCATCTCGACGCGCTCAACCACATGGGATTCGACGCGAGCTGGTACGGCGGGCGACCGGTCGGTGCGCCTGACCCGCCCTCGGTGGCCGATCTTGCCGAGCACGGACTTGTAACCCGGGCCGTGCTTGTCGATATTGCGCGCGCCCGCGACTGCGCGTGGGTCGACCCGTCCGCGCCGGTGACCGGCGCGGACATCGAGCGCGCGCTCGCCCAGGGCAAAGCCGACCTTGCGCCCGGCGACGGGTTACTCGTCTACATGGGGCGCGACCGCTTCGAACGAGCCGGGCACCCGTTCACTTCGGCGACGAGCCGCGCGCCCAGACCGGGGATTGGTCGCGACGGCGCGCGGTGGATCGCCGAGAGCGGCGTTTCGGTACTCGGTTGGGATTTTCTCGACGCGGTGCACCCTGACGAACCGCAATGCACTGTTCACCTCCTGCAATGGGCCATCGGCCTCGTGCTGATCGACAACTGCGCGCTCGGCGACGCGGCTCACAGGCTCGACCAGTTGGGGCGGGCGACCGGGGCGCTCGTGGTCGCGCCACTCCGCCTTTCGGGAGCAACGGGTTGCACCGTCAACCCGATGCTCATCGTCTGAATTTCTGAATGACCACGGCGACGCTGTCGTGGGCCGGAGGTTTGACAATGAACGGACGACACCGATACGCTCACAAGCGAGCGCTTGGTCAACCGGCGCTCAACGTTCTGTCAACGACCTTTTGTCGAGGGGTGAGGGTGTGATCGCGGTGGCGTTGGTTCGCCGGTACCGACGTCCGCGCACGGTACGGTCAGCAGCACCCGCTGCGCGACCTTCCCCCGAGGTCGTGGGTGCTGCTGCCGATCTGGTCGAGGGGCGAGGGCGCTCGTGACATCGGCCGATCTGCCCGACCGCTTCACGCGGCCCGAGAGCGATGCCCGTTTCTGGAATGAGGGCGCCCAGACGACCGAGACCGCCGAGCTGGTCCGACGGGCGGCCGCGGGAATCGGTGAAGAGTGGAAACGCATTTGGGAGCAGCCGGTCGCGTTCTACCGTCGCCGGTTCGAGGCCGCTGGTCTGTCGGCGGGTGAAATACCGCCGCTCGACGACATCCCGCGCACCACCAAGAACGACTTGCGCGCTGATGAAGTCGCGCACCCGCCGTTCGGCAGCTACCGAACTGTCGGCATCCGTGACGCGGTTCGCATTGGAGGCTCGACCGGCACGTCGGGCACGCCGGTGATCATGATGTTCGGGCCCCGTGACCTTCAAGCCGCCATCGAGTTCCAATGCCGGGTTCTGTGGAGGTACGGAGTACGCCCGGGCGACAGCTTCACGCACAGCTGGCCGCAGGGCTTCTACATCTCGAGTACTTCGACGGCGCTGTGGTTCGTGCGCACGGGGATTCTCGAGATACCGGTGGGACCGCCGCTGACGCCGGACGTCGCGCTCGACCACATACGCCTCTGGGCCCAGTTGCGCCCCGACGGGTTCCAGATGACGAGTTCGCAGCTCGCGACCTACGACGAAGTCGCCCGCGAGAACGGTATGGATATCCGGTCGTTCCTTGACGGCAAGGCGATCGGCTTGCTCGACGCGATCTTCCAGTTCGATGGGCCCCGGGCGCGCATCGAACGGGCATACGGCTTTTCGATGCGGAATATGGGCGGCGTCGGTGACATCCCCGGCTACGGGCTCACCGACTGCGAGCACCACACCGGGCTGCACACCCCCGGCGACTACTCCGTCATCCAGGTCGTCGATCCGGTCACCGGTCGGTCGGTGCCAGAAGGCGAACGCGGCCATCTGGTTATCACGACGTTCGGCCTCGACAACGTGTTCATGCGTTACGACATCGAAGACATCTGCACGATGACCACCGCACCGTGCCCGTGCGGTGAGACCGGTCCTCGCTACACGCTCCTCGGGCGCGCGACCGACGCGGTCGACATCAACGGTCGCATGGTGCTCCCCATCGACGTGCAGTTGGCGCTCGACGACCACGGCGCGCCCGAGTTCCAGTTCGCCCCCTCGGCTGAGCAAGACGGCACCGCGCTGCGGCTGCGCGTTGAGACCGAAGGTCGCGGCGCCGAGTACCAGACGGTGTTGACCGAAGCACTCGAGGTGCCGGTCGACGTCGCCGAGATCGGCATCGGCACGTTGCCTCGCGCAAGCTTCAAGCCCCGCCGGGTCGCGACGTGAGCGCATCAATGACGAGCCCTCGCGGCATCAGCTATCGCCCGCTTGCCGGCGTCCGAGTTCTCGACATGAGCCGCTTGATCGTCGGCAGTCTCGCGACCCGCCAACTCGCCGACCTCGGCGCCGAGGTCGTGAAGATCGAGGACCCCATCACCGGCGACTACCTGCGATCGATACCACCGTTGGTCGAAGGCGAAGGCGTGTGGAACTGGCTCCTCAATCGCAACAAGAAGAGCGTGGCACTCGACGTCACCGAAGAAGCCGGTCGCGACACGCTGATCCGGCTCATCGAAGTTTCCGACGTGTTCGTCGAGGTTTCGCGGCCGGGAAGCCTCCTCAAGCTTGGGGTTGACATCGCCGCTCTTCGGCGCCGCCACCGGCGCCTCGTCGCCTGTTCGATCTCCGGTTTCGGTCAGACCGGCGAATGGGCGACGTTGCCTGCCCATGGCATGAACATGGACGGTTTGGCCGGTACGGCCGCGACGAACGTCGTCGACGGTGAAGAGAACTTCGTCCAGCTCGCGTACACCAGCCTCGGCAACGAACAGGGTGCGACGAACGCCGCGCTCGCGATTCTCGGCGCGCTGGTCGGCGCGCGTGAAACCGGTGAGGGTGCCTGGATCGACATCTCATGCTGGGACGGGCTCGTCGATCTCAACCGCGCCGCGATCGCCTATCAGGCCGCGACCGGCGACCGGGTGCAAGACGGCGGCTCGCACATGTGGGGCGCGATGCACAGGCTTTACCACACGAAAGACGATCGGCTGCTCTTCTTCGCGGCGATCGAGTGGAAGTTCTGGCAGCGGTTCTGTGCCGGAATCGAACGGCCCGACCTCCTCGATCGCTGGCACAGTGACGGCCAGGTCGACTACGGCGACTTCGACCTCCGCCAGGAACTGGAGCCGCTCTTCGCGTCGCGCACGGGCGACGAGTGGGCACGCTCGTTCCTCGAGTGGTCGGTGCCTGGCAGCCTTGTGCTCGATCTCACCGATGTGATGGCCTCGCCGCACTTCGCGGCCCGCCAGATGCTCGAGCACGACGAGATCCACCGCATCCCGAACGTCGCGAGCCCGATCCGGTTCATCGACCAGGGCGGGGGAAGGCCGGGGTCGAACCCGTCACCGCCCCCGAAGGTTGGTGCCGACACCGATGAGGTGCTCGCGCGGTGGCTGAGCCCGACGGCTTGACCGGCGACGACCTACTCGTCGAGCGGCTCGCGCCCGAGCCCGCCGTCCGCGCGTGGATCGGTGATCGGCTGCCCGGCGAGGGCCCGTTCCGCATGAAGCGGGTCACGACCGGTCATTCGAACGAGCTGTTCTCACTCGAACGCGACGGGCACCGGTTCGTGCTCCGTCGACCGCCGCGGGTGTCGAACTCGCCCCGTGCCCACGACATGGCGCGCGAGTTCCGTGTGCAACGCGCGTTGCATGAGTCAGGCGTGCCGCACGCGGAGGCGTTCCTGTTGTGCGAGGACGACGACGTGATCGGCGCACCGTTCTACGTCATGGAACACCTGGACGGGTTGCGCCTGTACGACGACCTCCCGGCACCGTTCGATGAGCCCGCGGCGCGGCGGCGCGTGGCGGAAGAACTTTTCGACGCGCTCGCCGCGATCCACGACGTCGATTGGCGCGCCGTCGGCCTCGATGACTTCGGCCGGCCCGACAACTTCACGGCGCGACAAGCCGATCGTTGGATGAGGCAACTCGCGTCGTACCGCACGCGCGACCTACCCGACCTCGACGCGGCGGCCCGCTGGCTCTGCGACCACGTGCCGACAACGCAACGGGCGACGTTGATCCACGGCGACTACGGCCTGCACAACGTGTTGTACGCACGCGAGCAGCCCACCTACATGATCGGCGTCGTCGATTGGGAGACCGCCACAATCGGCGACCCGCTGATGGACCTGGGTTACCTCGCAGGCCTATGGCTCGAAGGCGACGAACCGCAGCGCTGGAGTGCCTCGGCTTTGCCTTACGACGTCGCCGGGTTCCCGGGCCGGGCGGAGCTCACCGCGCGATACGCGAGCCGCACCGGCCTCGAGTTGACCGACCTCGCGTGGTACCGGGCGATGGCGCAATTGAAGGTGGCGTGCATCCTCGAAGGGAGTTACGCGCGTTTCGTACGCGGCGATGCCGACGACGCGCACCTGGCGACCTTCGAGCATGCAGTACCGAACCATGCGGCCTACGCGCTCGCGATCACGCGCGGCGAGGCATAGCAGGAGCAACGCGGGAGCGCCATGGTGTGGGATTTCTCTACTGAGCCCGAGTTCGAAGCAAAGCTTGCGTGGGCGCGACAGTTCATGCGCGAACGCGTGTACCCGCTCGAGACATTGCCGCTCGACGACGGGCAGTTCCGACGGCTCACGGCGCCGCTCAAGGAAGAGACGAAGCAGGCGGGGTTGTTCGCAGCCCATCTGCCACCCGAGTTGGGCGGCACCGGTTACGGACAGGTGAAGCTCGCGCTGCTCAACGAGATCGTTGGTTCCTCAGCCATCATCGGGCCGGTCGTGTTCGGCAGCCAACCCCCCGATTCGGGGAACGCGGAACTCATCGCGATCGCGGGGACAGCCGACCAGAAAGCCCGTTACATGCGGCCCTTGCTCGATGGCGAGCTGCGGAGCTGCTTCTCGATGACCGAACAGGGTCGTGGCTCCGACCCGACATTGATCGAGACGCGAGCCGTGCTCGATGGTGGCGAATGGGTGATCAACGGGCAGAAGTGGTTCTCGTCGAACGGGTCGGTCGCCGATTTCATCATCGTGATGTGCCGCACGAACGACCGCGAGAACGCGCACGACCGTTTCTCGATGATCATCGTCCCGAAGGGCACCCCAGGCGTCCACATACGCGACGTGCCAAGCATGCAGCACCCGTACGAACGTCCCCCGATGTACGCGAATGAGAGTGAGATCACATACGAGAACGTGCGGGTACCGGCCGAGAACATCCTCGGAGAAGAGGGAAAGGCCTTCGTGCTCGCGCAGCAGCGGCTCGGGCCGGGGCGCATTCATCACTGCATGCGCTGGTTAGGCCAGAGCAAGCGGGCCTTCGACATGTTGTGCGAGCGGGCGGTGTCGCGTTCGGTGCACGGTTCGATGCTTGCCGAGAAGCAGTCGGTGCAGAACTGGATCGCCGATTCGCTGGCCGAGATCGAAGCCGCGCGGCTGATGACGCTCCACGCGGCCTGGAGGATCGACCGTGACGGCGTGGCGGCGGCGCGAACCGAGATCTCGATGATCAAGTTCTTCGGGGCGCAGGTGTTGCACAACGTGATCGACCGCGCGTTGCAGGTCCACGGCTCACTCGGGTACTCGGCCGATCTCCCCCTCGAGGAGATGTACCGCACCGCGCGATCGGCGCGGATCTACGACGGGCCCGACGAGGTGCACCGTGTGACCGTTGCCCGTCGCGTGCTGCGCGGCTACGAGCCGGTCGACATGCCGACAGAGCATGTCCCGACCCGGCGCCTTGCCGCGATGGCGGTTTACGGAGCGCTGCTCGCCGACGCGGACAGAACCTGATGCATGTCGCGGTCGACGGCAAGGTGGCCATCGTCACTGGCGGGTCACGCGGCATCGGCTACGCGATTGCGCGGGAGATCCTCGGCGCGGGCGGGCGCGTCTGCATCACCGGGCGCAAGCAAGACGCCCTTGAACGCGCAGCTCGTGAGCTCGGCGACGCTGCCCATGTGATGGCGGTTGGCGGATCGACCGACGATGCCGAGCACCGCGCATCCGCGGTCGCGCAGGTTGTTGAGCAGTTCGGCCACGTCGACCTCCTCGTCAACAACGCCGCGACCAACGCGCAGTTCGGCCCGTTGATAGCGGCCGACCTCGGCGGGGTGGCGAAGACAATGTCGGCGAACGTGGTGGCAGTGGTCGGGTGGTGCCAAGAGTGCTGGAACCGGTCAATGTCCGAGCGCGGCGGCGCGATCGTCAACATTTCCAGTGTCGGGGGTTTGCGGCCCGGCAAGTACACCGGGGCGTACAACCTCAGCAAGGCGGCACTCATTCACCTGACCCGCCAGTTCGGCCTCGAGCTCGGGCCAAATGTTCGCGTCAACGCGCTCGCGGTGGGCTTGGTACCGACACAGATGTCGAGCGTGTTGTTCGAGCACAACCCCGACGTCGTGCTCGCGCAAGAGCCACTCGGTCGGTTCGGCACCGTCGAAGACATCGCATCGGCCGCGCTGTTCTTGCTGTCGGACGCCGCATCATGGATCACCGGCGAGACCGTCGTGGTCGACGGCGGCGGTTCGTCGCTCTCCGGCGTCACCGAAACCGTGGTCGCGCAGTTGAAGATGTCCTCCACCGAGGGATAGGAGTCTCGTGAACGAGCCGGCCGGGACTTCGCGTTATGGCGTCACCGTCCCGTTCGAGGATCTCCCGCTGCACGCTCAGCGCGAGCGCTTCGAGATGGTCCATGACCTCGGTTATACGGACGTGTGGTCGAGCGAGGCTGACGGCGTCGACGCGTTCACGCCACTGTCGCTCGCTGCTGCGTGGGCCCCGAACCTGAGAGCCGGGACTGCAATCGTGCCTGCGTTCACGCGCGGCCCGGCGGTGATCGCGCAGACCGCGGCCGCGATGGCTCAGGCCGCGCCGGCTGGGTTCGCGTGCGGTATCGGTGCGTCATCCGAGGCGATCGTCGAGCATTGGAACGGCATCGCGTTCGACCGTCCGTACCAGCGCACCCGCGATCTTGCGCGCTTCTTGCGCGCCGCGTTCACCGGCGAGAAGGTGACCGAGTCGTACGACACATTTGAGGTGCGCGGCTTCCGGCTCGCTCGGCCGCCGGCCGCGCCGGTGCCGATCCTCATCGCGGCGCTCCGGCCGCAGATGCTCCGCCTAGCCGGGACGCACGCCGACGGCGCGATCCTCAACTGGCTGTCGGCGGAGGACGTCGCGGCCGTGACGCCGCTGGTGCACGCCGGTGGCCCCGGCAAGGAGATCGTTGCCCGCATCATGGTCGCGCCGTCGTCCGACGCAGCCGCTGTGCGCGAACGCTGCCGCCCACTGTTCGCGGCGTATCTGAACGTGCCCGGGTACGCCGCGTTCCAGGATTGGCTCGGACGCGGGAGTGTCCTCACGCCGATGTGGGACGCATGGAAGGCGCGGGAGCGCAAGCAAGCCGTCGAGCTGGTGCCCGACAAGGTCATCGACGAACTCGTAGTGCACGGCACTCCGGAGGAGTGCCGTGCAAAGATCCGTCGCTACGTCGAGCATGGCGTCACGACGCCGGTCGTCGCCATCTTGCCCTTTGGCTACGACATCGATGCCGCGCTGCGCGATCTCGCGCCGTGAACGACGACGAGGTTCGCTTGCTTGGCCACGAGCGCGCGATCCGCTCGGTGGTAGCGCGGTACTGCCGCGGTATCGACCGTATGGACCGTGAGCTCCTGCGCTCCTGTTACCACTCCGACGCGACCGACGAGCATGGCGAATTCTCGGGCGGAGTCGACGCGTTCCTCGACTACGCGTGGGGTGAGCTGGCCCGCTTCTCGAGCACGATGCACTTCCTCGGACAGGTGCTCGTCGAATTCGCGCCCGGCCGTGAGGACGCGGCGGTCGCCGAGACGTATGCGATCGCGTTCCACGTGACGGGCGACGGCAACCCCCGCGGCAACTGGTCGGCGGGCCTCCGCTACCTCGACCGGTTCGAACGGAGACCGGAACTGGAGTTCTCGGCGTTGGGAGCTTGGAAGATCGCCCGTCGCGTCGTCGTGGGTGAGTGGTACCGCTCGGAACCGGTCGAACGGTTCCGCCCCGTCGCGCCGTCGCGACATCAGGCTCGGCGTGGCCCCGATGACCCGATCTTCGCGATGCTGGCCGGTCTCGACGCAACGCGTCGCTGACTCGTGCTCGTCACGCGCCGTGGGCTGCCTTCACCGCGGTTCGGTCGACCCGCCCTTCCACCCGAGGCAAAGAGCCGACCACGATCACCGACTTCGGCTTCTTGTAGCCGGCGATGCGGGCGCGCACGAAGTCGATGACATCGGCTTCGGCCAGGTCGCCGCTCGACTCCACGACGGCTCGTACCGACTGGCCCCATTCGGGATCGGGTACGCCGAACACACACGCGTCGGCGATGGCCGGATGGTCGCGCAGCACGTTCTCGACTTCGGCCGGGTACACGTTCTCCATGCCGGTCTTGACCATGTCTTGGTTCGGCCCGATGAACGTGATGCTGCCGTCGACCTCGCGTCGCCCGAGGTCGCCGGTGTGCCGCCACCCTTTCGTGTCCATCGGTGCCTCGTCGAAGTAGCCGGCCATCACCTGGGGCCCGCGCACGATGATCTCGCCGACGTCGCCGGGGGGCAGCTCGGCGCCCTGCTGATTGACGATACGCAACGCAACCACCGGTGACGTTCGCCCGAACGTACCGATTGGTGCCGGTGGTCGGTACTCGAACGTGACCATGCCGACCGTCTCCGACGTGCCATAGCCGATGGTGCCGGTGAAGCGCGGGGGCGCGCACGACGTCATCGCAAACCACGGGCCGGCGATGTCGTCGGGTGGCACGCCGCCGACCGTGTCGACGAGCGACTTCAGGTCGTAACGCCCATCGCCATTCGACTCCACCATCTGGCGAATCGTCGGTGCGAAGACGTACGCCGACGTGCAACGTTCCGCGTCGACGAGCCGGCAGATTTCGTCGGCATCGACCCGCGGGATCATCACGTTCTTGCCGCCCCAATGGAAGATTGCGAACGTCTTGAGCAGCACGCCGATGTGGAACATGGGCCCGGAGCTGAGGTACACGTCGTCGCCCGGATCGATGAGCCGCACTGCCGCGAGCACGAGGTCCTGCTGGACGATGCCTTTGCTCGTGAGCAGTGCGCCCTTCGGGCGGCCCGCGAACGCAGCCGTCATGATCTGCAGAACGGGCATCTCGTCATCGAGGTCGAGTTCGGGATCGACGGGATCCACCGCTGCGAGCCGTGCCTCGTAGCTGCCGTCGTCGTGCATCACCCACGCGGCGCCTGGCGCGGCAGCCCGGGCTGCCGCGTTGGCCTCGGCGAGCTCTTCACGGGCACTGGCGATCACCACGGCGGGACGGACCTTCTCCACGATCCACGCGAGCTCGTCGGGTTTCAGTCGCCAGTTCAACGGCGTCGCGATCGCCCCCGCCTTCGCGCACGCGTAGATCAACTCCAGGAGACGATGGCAGTTCAGCCCGATCCAGACGACGCGATCGCCCGGCTGCACGCCGAGGTCGCGCAGTAGACACGCGGTCCGCGTGACTCGATCATCGACCTCAGGGAACGTCAGGCGGGTGTCGCCGCACACCAACGCCTCGAGATCGGGGAAGGTACGCGCGTTATCGCGGGTGACGTCGCCGAGCGTAAATGAGTGGAGTCGGTCGGTCATGGGTCCTCCTGCGTAGAACTACGTCCGTGACGCGTGCGCGAGTTCTCGCAGCGCCGGCACAACTTCGTCGGCGAACAGGCGAACCGATTCACGGTTCGCGGCGGGGTCGATTCCCGGGTAGGTGAGGCGCGCCGTCAGATGACCGGCACCGTCGCCCGGCAGCCCGGCGAGGATCTCCGCGAAGGGCCGCAGCATCTCGATGCAGTCGGCCGGGGTGCCAACGACGACCGCGGCGGGTGGCCGGTCGTCGGTAGCGCCGGCGTCCCACGCCTTGCCCTGGAGCTCTGGGAGGTCGCCCGCCTCCTGCTGCCACTTGCGGTACTGCGCTTCGGTGAGCGCCATTCCGGGCCGGACCGTGCGCCAGGCGTCCTTCGCCGCGACGAACGCGATGATCGACATCGCGACCGCGAAACCGTCCAGCGGCGCTTCGTCGTGCAGCCACGCGATCCGCTTGCGGAGTCCGCCGGGTCCGATCTGCGGTGCGATGTACCCGTCGCACAAACGCCGCGCCCGCCGGACCGCCGCTTCGACGAAGCCCCCCAGCCACAGCGGCGGGCCGCCGTCCTGGTAAGGCAGCGGCGTGATGGGGAGCGCAGTACCCGGACGGCTGACACCGAGCCCTTCGACGGGTTTGCCGCTCCAGCCTTCGCGCAGCACGCGGATGCACTCCACCATGCGCTTCACGCGATCCGCGCGGCGGAACCCGAGCCCTTCGAATTCGGCATCGCGGTAGCCCGCGCCGAAGCCGAGCACGACTCGCCCGCTGCTCAGCTGGTCGACGACCGCGGCTTCTTCGGTGAGACGGACCGGGTCCCACATCGGTGCAAGCATGATGTCGGTACCGATCGTGACGCGTTCCGTTCGCTCCGCGATCGCGCCGAGCACCACAAGCGGCGCGGGGAGGAACCCGTCTTCGCTGAAGTGATGCTCGCACGTCCACACCGCGTCGAGCCCGTGTTCTTCGGCCAGCACCGCGAGGTCGATGACGGCTCGCAGTTCGGCGTGGTAGTCGAGCGCGGTCGTGCCCGCCGCCTGCGCGGCGAGGCCGCTCAAACCGAAACTCAGACCACGGCCGACCGCGCCGCCGTGGTCGAGTCGCTCAACAGTGGGCATTGGCATACTCCGCGGCCCGCGCTTTGGCGCCGAGACCGATCAAACAAGCGCTGGTTCGGGCAATGTACCCAACGTGATGCGTTGCCGGCAACGTCACCCAGGGGGGAAGCAAGCGCTAGGATCCCTGGATGACGGAGCGGCGAGACGAGATCGTTCGGATCGCGGGTGACCAGTTCGCCCGCAAGGGTTTTGCATCGACGACGGTGCGCGAGATCGCCGACGAGGCGGGCATCCTCTCTGGGAGCCTCTACCACCACTTCGATTCGAAGGAAGCCATCGCCGAGGAGATCCTGGCCGACTACTACGACGGGATGGCCGACCGCTTCCGCAAGATCGTCGACGAAGCCGCGACGCCGCTCGACGCGCTCACCGAGCTGACGCGTACCGCGTACCGCGGCATCGCCGAGCAGCCCTCGGCGGTCGCGCTCATCGACAATTCCTCCGACCAGCTTCTGAACCTGCCGCGGTTCGTGCACATCGTGGCGATGGCCGACGAGTTGAAGCAGATATGGATCCGCGTGATCCGCAAGGGCATCCGACAGGGCTACTTCCGCTCCTCGGCCGACGCGCGCCTCGTGTACACGTTCATCCGCGACGCGATGTGGGTCACCGCGCGTTGGTGGCGCCCCGATGGCAGGTACACGATCGATGAGGTTGCCGACCACTTCATCGACGCGATGCTCTATGGCGTCGTCGACCAGGCGTACCGCAAGCCGCCGCGCTCGAGCGCGCGTCCGCGGGCGAGCGCACGCAAGGGCACCAAGGCCGCCTCGACCCGCTAGAGGCCGGGCGTTCGGTTTGAGCGGTCGCTTGGTTGGTCGCGTACCATCGCCCGGGCCACCAGGGAGAGGGAGCGCGATGAGAACGCTCGACGGGCGCGTCGCGATCGTGACGGGAACCGCGCAGGGCATCGGGCGCGCGATCGCGCTCGACCTTGCGGCCCACGGCGCATCAGTTGTGGGCGTCGACATCGACGGCGACGGTGCGGAACAGACCGCGGCCGCGGCGCGGGCGGGCGGGGCGGACGCCGTTGCCCACGGCTTCGACGTCGCCGACGGCGACGCCATGCGTGACGCGATCGAGGGCGCGGTCGCGCGCTTCGGGCGCCTCGACGTGCTGTGTAACAACGCGTACGCGTCGGACGCAGCCGTCCTCGCGGGCGACCAGGACGTCGTGCAGACGTCGATGGAGACGTGGGATCGCGTGATGGCGGTCAACGTGCGGGGCCCGATGCTCGCGTGCAAGTACGCGATCCCTGCCATGCTCTCGACCGCGGGCCATGGTTCGATCGTGAACATCTCGTCGACGTCGGCCTACTTCGGCGACGTCGTGTTCGTCGCGTACAGCGCTTCGAAGGCCGCGCTCCAGGCCTTGACCCGCTCGGTCGCCACGAGCCATGGCCGTCGGGGCATCCGCTGCAACGGCATCGCGCCCGGCCTCGTGGCTACACCCGACGCGCAGAAGAACTTGGACCCCACCATGTTCGACGTATACCGCCGCAACCGGTTGCTCGACACCGTCGGCACGCCCGACCAGGTCGCCGCGATTGCGACCTACCTTGCGTCCGACGATGCCGCCTACGTGACGGGCCAGACCTTCGTGGTCGATGGCGGTGCATGCGCCCATCAACCCTGGTACCGGGACGCGGCACTGCTGCACCCCGAATTGTTCGACGACGACTCGATCCGATGACGCCGATCGAGGCGGGGGAACTGCGAGCCGAGGCGTTGGGACTCGGTACCGACGACGGTCGTGCCCTCGTGCCGGAGCACGTCGTGAAGCGGGTATTGCGCGGGCTCGGCGCGGTCGTCCCGGACGGTGCCTGCGTCACCGCAATCGCCGACCTCGCCACAGCAGCAGCCAAATTGCGCACTCCGCTCGTGCTGAAGGCGTGGGGTGACGGCATCGTTCACAAGAGCGATGTCGGAGGCGTACGGCTCGGGCTCGACGCGACCTCGATCGGGGCCGCGGCGACCGAGATCGTCGCCGCGGTTGCCGCCCACGGGCTGGAAGTAAAGGGGTTCCTCGTGGAGGAACAGGCCGAGCGCGGCGACGAGCTGATCATCGGCGTGGTGCAGCGCTCGACGTTCGGTCCCGTTCTTGTGCTCGGTCTAGGTGGCGTCCTCACCGAGATACTCGATGACGTCGTCGCCCGGCTCTGTCCGATCACCGCGGGCGACGCGGCGGAAATGCTCGGCACGTTCCGCGGTGCGCCGCTCCTCGACGGGGTGCGTGGGAAACCACCGGTGGATCGGGCGCAGCTCGTAAGGCTCCTGATCGCCGTCGCCGGGCGCGGTGGGCTCGTCGATCAACTCGGTGCCTCGCTGGGCGAGTTCGAGTGCAACCCGGTGATCCTCACGGCCCACGGTCCCGTAGTTGCCGATGCACGCCTGATCCTCGCCGCCGGCCCGAGCGCGGACCGCGGCTCTGAGCTCCCGCCGTCGCCGGTGCCGTTCTCGAAGCTGTTCACGCCGAAGACAATTGCGGTCGCTGGCGTCTCCACCAAGGGTGCCGGTTTCGGGAACCGCGCCGTCGCGGCGTACCGCGATTTCGGATGGAACGACGGCCTGTATGTCGTGCACCCGACCGCAGACGAGGTCGACGGTGTACCGGCCGTGCGCTCGATCGCAGATATTGAAGGTGGTGTCGACTACCTGCTGGTCGCGGTGCCCGCGCGGGCATGCGTGGAGCTTGTCGAGACGTCGGGCCGCCACGCCGGCGTCGTGCACGTCATCAGCGGCGGGTTCGCCGAGGCCGACGCCAACGGCGCCGAACTGGAGGCTCGCCTACTCCACGCCGCCCGCTCAACCGGCGTGCGCGTCGTCGGGCCGAACTGCATGGGCGTGTACGCGCCGGCCGGCCGCCAGACCTTCGTTCTCGGTGCGCCGCACGACGCCGGCCCGGTCGGGTTCGTTTCACAGAGCGGCGGCATCGCGGGCGACGTGGTCCGTGTCGGCGCGAAACGTGGACTGCGCTTCTCGAAGGTCGTGTCGATGGGCAACGCCGTCGACGTTTCACCGGGCGAACTCGTCGAGCACCTCGTGTTCGACGACGCTACGCGGGTCGTCGGTTGTTACCTCGAGGGTGCACGCGACGGTGCCAACTTCGTGGATGCATTGCGCGCGGCGCGGGGAAGAAAGCCGGTGGTCGTCCTCGTTGCCGGCCTGAGTGCTCAGGGCGCCGATGCCGTCGCATCGCACACTGGTTCCCTCGCGGGAGATCGACGCTTATGGGACGCCATCGCGGCCGCGACTGGCGCGACGGTCGTCGCCACCTTGGAAGACCTGCTCGGGACTTTGGTGTTCCACCAGCGGTACGCGAACGCGCGCGAGGCGAACGACGCGAACGACGTCGACGATGCGCAGACGATGGTGCTCGGTGTCGGAGGGGGCGCCTCCGTGCTGGCGGTCGACGCGTGCGATCGGGCCGGCTTGCAGCTGGCGCCGATCGCGCCAGCGCTGGTCGCGCGGTTGCGGGAGATGGGCCATGGCGCGGGCACGAGCGTCGTGAACCCCGTCGAGATAAGCGCCGGCCCGGCCGCCCCGGTTGATGTGTTCAATCGCGTGCTCGATGTCGTCCTTCCCGAGCAACCTTTCTCCGACGTGCTGGTGCACCTCAACGTCGCGTCGTACTACAGCTACGGCAACGCGGGGCTCGCGCCACTCATCGGCCTGCTCGCCACGCTCGGCCGCGGCGGCTACGCCGCGCGTCTCGTTCTCGTCGCGCGCAACCTCGACGCGGCGGACGGAAACGACGTCGACCGGCTTTACGCGGCGGCAAACGACGCCGGCGTGCCGTGCTACCGCACGTTCGACGAGGCTGCCTCGGCGGTGGCGGCGGGCCAGCGGTTCGCTAACCAATCAAACGCTTGACTCATACGGTCGTTCTAACTACTTTTCATGCAGTGACACGAGTGATCTCGGCCGACTGCCATATCAACGAGCCGCCCTGGGTGTTCGACCGGGTTCCTGCCGCCTACAAAGACCGGGCGCCCCAGATGATGGCGGGCGCCGACGGCGGCGACGGCTGGAGCTTCGACGGCGGGCCGCCGAAGCGCACGCTGGGAGTAGAGGCGATGGCTGGGCGCGCGAAGAGCGACTACCAGAAGTCGGGCCTCAAGTTCTCGGAAATCCTGCCCGGCAATTACGACCCCGACGCGCATATGAAAGATATGGATCTCGACGGCATCGACGTCAGCGTCGTGTACCCCGCGCAGTCGATCTTCATCTACATGGAAGACGACCGCGGCCTCGCGCACGCGTGCATGCAGGCGTACAACGACTGGATTCTCGACGACTTTCAGGGCGCAAACGTCAAGCGCATCGTCGGACTGCCGATGCTGCCCGTCGACGACGGCATGCACGAGGCGGTCACCGAACTCGAGCGGGTCGTCGCCAAGGGCGCCAAGGCCGCGTTCATCCCCGGCATGCCGCGACGGCCGTACCACGCGTCCTACTACGAACCGTTGTGGGAGGCGGCGACCCGTCTCGACGTGCCGCTGACATTCCATCGCACCTTTGGTGGAAAGCCGCCTGACCAGGATTTCGACGAGCTGGTGATGCAGGACTTCAGCGCCGCCGGCACCGTCAACCGTTTTTTCTGCGGTGTGCGACCGCTCACCTACATGATCTTCAACGGGCTGTTCGAACGGCACCCGAACCTTCGGATCATCGGCGCGGAGCTGAACTGCGGCTGGGTCCCCTTCTGGGCGCAGACCATGGACCAACAGTTCGAGAACCAGGTCGCGATGCAGGACATGGCGTTCTCGACTCCGCCGAGCGAGTACCTCGGTCGCAACGTCTTCTTCACCGTTCTCGACGACGACATCGGCTTCAAGCTCATCGCCGACGGGTACCCGCGCCTCGCTGATTGTGCGATGTACTCGACCGACTACCCGCACAGCGTCACGCTGTGGCCGAACTCGGCGACGTATATCGAGCGGCTCACCCATGACCTGACCGAAGCGGACCGGAACAAGGTGCTGGCGGACAACGCGGCCCGTGTGTTCGGCGTCTGAGAAGCCCTGTGGCCGACGCGCTACGCGACAAGACCGCGATCGTCGGGGTCGGCTACACCGAGTACTCGAAGAACTCGGGTGTCAGCACGTTGACGCTGGCGCTGCGTGCGATCCGCGCCGCGATCGACGACGCGGGTCTCGCCCACGGCGACATCGACGGTGTGGCGTGCCACCGCGTTGGTGACTCCGTGCAGGCGGTCATCGTGGCGCAGGCGCTCGGGATTCGCGATCTGAGGTATCACGCCGACATGTTCGGAGGCGGTGCGACGTCGACGCAGGTGTTGATCTCCGCGTCGATGGCCGTCGCCTCGGGCCTGGCCGACTATGTGGTGTGCTGGCGCGCCATCAACGCGCGTTCGGAATGGCGGATGGGTGGCACCGGGCGAGCCGCGCCCGACACGGTCGAGTTCCAGTACCAAGTGCCATACGGATTCGTGACCCCGCCGCAACAGTTTGCGATGTACTCCCATGCGTACATGCACCGTCATGGTGTCACCGCGGAAGACCTGGGCAGGGTCGCGATCTTCCAGCGTGGCCACGCGATGAAGAACGAGCGGGCGATGATGCGTGGACCGCTCACGATGGACGACTACTTGGCCTCGCGCTGGATCGTCGAGCCGTTCCGCCTGTTCGACTGCTGTCTCGAGACGGATGCAGCGGTGGCGTTGATCGTCACGTCTGCGGAACGCGCGCGCGATCTCCGCCGTCGGCCGGTGCTCGTGTCGGGCGCGGCCTACGGTGGCGGCCACACGCTGTTCTCGAACCAGCGCGCCGATCTCACGACGACCGCGGCGAGGGAACTCTCGACTCGCCTGTACGCGTCGGCGGGTATCGGGCCGGCCGACGTCGACGTTGCCGAGTTCTACGACGCGTTCACGCCCCTCGTGTTGATGCAACTCGAAGACTTCGGGTTCTGTGCACCAGGCGACGGGGCCGCCATGGTGGCCGACGGTGCGACAAGCATCGGCGGCGCGTTGCCGGTGAACACGCACGGCGGGCACCTCTCCGAGGGCTACGTGCACGGCCTCAACCATGTCGCCGAGGCGGTTGCACAACTGCGCGGGTCGTGCGGGGACCGGCAGGTCGACGGCGCGGAGGTTGCGCTGTCGACCGGGCAGCCCGGCTACGTCGCCGGTTGCTCGTCGGCCGTCGTTCTGAAGAAGGGCTCATGAGCGCATCGGAACGCCCGCTCCCAGTGCCCGACCGAGACTCGTTGCCATGGTGGAAGGCACTCGTCCGTCACGAGCTGTTGCTGCAACGTTGTGCTTCGTGCGACGCGTTGCGGTGGCCACCGCGCGAACTCTGCAACCGATGTGGGACGCTCGACTGGACGTGGATCCCGGCGTCCGGTCGCGGGACAGTCGCGAGCTGGGTCGTCAACCACCACATGTTCGGTCCGGGATTCCGAGCGCCGTACGTCGTCGTCGCGGTCCGGCTCGACGACCAGGACGACATCGTGATGCCGGGCGCTTACTGGGGTTCGGGCGACGGAACCGAGGATGGCGCCGATCTGGCGATCGGTCTCCCGCTCGAGGTCGACTTCGACGATATCGATGTTCCGAGCGGCTCCGAGCCGATAACCCTGCTGCGCTGGCGGCCCGCTCGTAGCATGGCGCCGTGACCGTCGTGGGGAACACGTTGGCGGTATGACTTCGCGCCGCGAAACCTTGGCTCGGTCGCCCGCGTCGCGACAGGGCAAGCGCGCAACAGGCGACACGGGTATGACGACCCGCGAGCGCATCATGCAGGTGGCGGAACGACTTGTTGCCGAGCACGGCGTCGACGCGGTGTCGGTACGCGACATCATCACCGCCGCGAACGCGAACACGGCCGCGATCCACTACCACTTTGGTTCGAAGCTGGGTTTACTCGAAGCGATCCTGCAGCGACGGGCCGAAGACGTGCGCAGCCGCCGCGAGTACTACCTCGGTGAGTTGGAGACGAACGGTGCGCCCTGCCTGCGAGACGTCGTCGCGGCCTTCGTGCAGCCGACGGCCGAGTTCGCCGACGACGAGGCGAAGGGAGACTCTCACTACCTCGGGTTCCTGGCCGCCATCCTCGGCCATGCCGAGTACATGCCACTCGTGCTCGAAACCTTCGAGGAAGGCACTGACCGGTACCTCGCCGTCCTCAGCAAGGTCACGCCACACCTCACTCCCGACGTACGCGAATTGCGCTGGGCGCTCGCACGCGACATCACGAATCGACTCATCGGGGACCGCAACGGACCGGTGCAGGCGTGGCTCGGCGGTCGTGCGCCGCGGTCGAAGCAAGCGTTGACCGAGCGGCTGATTGATTTCCTCGTCGGCGCGTTCGCAGCGCCCGCGACCGCGTAAGCGCGGCCCTTCGCGGCACTGCGCACTCTCACCGCAGTATGCGCAGATAGGCCGTCACGACGCGGCCGAGCGACACCGCGTGCATGCACGCCGTGTCGCTCGACCACACCAGCAATGGTCGTGTGTTGTCAGGCGTCGCGTCGTTGAAAGACGAAGCCGGCGGCGATGAGGGCGACCGCGGCGTAGGCGCAGAACAGGCCGAACCCGACCCATGGGGAGAGGCTCGACTGGTCGGGAACCGTGTGGAAGATCGCCGAGCCGGCGTTGCTGGGCAGGAACTTCGAAATACCCCAGCTCGAGGGAAGCGCCAACACGATCCCGGGAAGGACGAAGAGCAGCCCGAAGACGGCAGCGATGGCGCCGGCGCTATGCCGGATCAGGACACCGATGCCGAGCGCGAGCAGCCCAAGGACCGCGAGATAGAGGCCGCCGCCGAACACGGCGCGCAGCACTCCCGGGTCGCTGAAGTGGGCCTGGATGTGCTTGCTCGACAGGATGGATTGCCCGACGAAGAATGCCCCGAAGCTGGAAACGATGCCGACGACGGCCGTCGCCGCGGCGAACACAGCACCTTTGGCGGCGAGGACCGTTCTTCGTTGCGGAACAGCTGCGAGCGTCGCCCGGATCATGCCGGTCGAGTATTCGGCGGTGATGATGAGCACGCCGAGCACGCCGACCGCGAGCTGAGCGAGCAGGATGCCGTTGAGGCTGAACGACGTCGGGTTGAACGTGGCCTTGTCGACCGCGCTCAGTGACGCGTAGCGGCCGACGTAAATCGCGCACAGGATCGCCGAGAGGCCGACCATCGCGACCGCGGCGACGAGCAACGTCCAATACGAGGAGTGCACGGACCGGAACTTGGTCCACTCGGAGCGGATCACGTCCGGCGCGATGCGCCGAGCGCTGTCGGGGCGAGTGAGGGACGGGAGGACAGTCGTCGTGTCAGTCATGTCAGGCCACCTGGGTCGTGAGGGTCGGGTGCGAAGCGGTGTCGGCGCCGTGGAAGTCGACGCTCCCTTGGGTCAGTTCGATGTACGCCTCTTCCAGTGACGCGTTCTGCGGAGAGAGTTCGTGCAAGGTGATGCCGTATTCGGCCGCGAGATCTCCGATGGCTGCCTCGCCTGCACCGGTGACGGCGAGCGCGCCGTCGTCTTCCATCGTGATGGCCGCGCCCTCGGAGGTGAGTAACTGGCCGAGCTTGTGGAGTTGGGGAGCGCGGACGCGTACGTAGTTGCGGGAGCTGCGTTCAATGAACTCATCGACGCTGGACTCGGCGATAAGGCGGCCCCGTCCGACGACGATGAGGTGATCGGCAGTGAGCGCCATCTCGGTCAGCAGATGGCTGGAGACGAACACGGCGCGGCCTTCGGAGGCGAGGGAGCGCATCAGGTTGCGAATCCAGACGATGCCCTCGGGGTCGAGACCGTTGACGGGTTCGTCGAGGATGAGCACACCGGGATCACCGAGCAGCGCGGCGGCGAGCCCGAGCCGCTGACCCATGCCGAGAGAGAAGCCGCCGGCGCGTTTATGAGCTACCGACGACAACCCGACGACGTCGAGCACCTCGTCGACGCGTTTGCGCCCGATGCCGTTCGACTGGGCAAGGGCGAAGAGGTGGTTGTACGCGCTGCGACCCGGATGGATGGCGCGTGCTTCGAGCATCGCGCCGACGTCGAACAACGGTCGCTGGTGTTCGGCGTAGGGGCGTCCGTCGATGGTCACGGACCCCGCGGTCGGCGCGTCGAGACCCAGGATCATCCGCATGGTCGTGGACTTCCCGGCGCCGTTGGGACCGAGGAAGCCGGTGACCCTTCCGGGTAGCACTTCGAAGTCCAAATTGTCGACGGCCAGCGTCGGCCCGTACCGCTTGGTGAGTCCTCGAGCTCTGATCATGGTGTTGCTCCTTGCGAGTTGGCGAGCGGCCGGGAGGGGGTCCGGCACCTGCAGCACACGATGAACGGACACGCCGCTGATGTCGTCGGCCTGGAAGCCCGATCTCGACTACATCCGGCGGGCGTGCGGAGCGGCCGGAGTACTCCCGGGGATGCACGGCATGGATCACCCATGGGGCCGATGCGCATCGTTACGACCGGGCTTACCCTCAATCACGTGGAAGTCGACGCGCCGCCTCCGTTCTCGCAACGCATGTCCGCGCGCCAGTGGCTCCTCGTCGACGTCGCGTGGGCCGCGCTGACCGTCGTCGTCACGATCGCGGCCGTCGTCACCGATCACCACGGAGGGCCCTTCGGGTCAGGGTGGGACATCGCGCGGATCGTTTTGGTCGTCGCCCTGTGCGCCGCCCTCCCGCTTCGGCGCACGTATCCGCGCGCCGTGCTCGTCGCCACGACCGTCCTCGCCGCGTTCCTCGTCGCGATCGGTGTGCACGGGCCCGTCACGCTGATCACCGCGCTGGCGTTGTACACCGTGGCTGCCAACAACGACCGGCGCACTTCTCTGATCACCGTCGGCGCGCCCGTCGCGGCAATCGCGTTGGGCGCACTCCTCGCGAACGGGACCCCCGACTGGGGGGCGACGGTGTCGGGCCCGGCAGTTGTGGTGGTCGGGTGGCTTGCCGGGGAGAACGCCCGCACGCGGCGCGCGTACATCGAAGCGGTCACCGAACAAGCCGCCGAGCGCGAACGCGAACGCGAGGAACGCGTGCGACGCGCCGCCGCCGACGAGCGGGTGCGGATCGCGCGCGAACTCCACGACGTCGTCGCGCACGCCATGAGTCTCATCGCGGTGCGTTCCGGCGTTGCCCGGGTCGTGCTCGACACCAAGCCCGACGAAGCTCGCGACGCGCTCGGCATCATCGAAACCACCAGCCGGCGAGCACTCCAGGAGATGCGTCTGATCGTCGGCGTGCTACGCAATCCCGAAGACCCCAGCGTCGAACTCAGTCCCGCGCCCGGACTCGATGATCTCGACGAGCTCATCCAGCGCGTCGGTGACGCCGGTGTGCCGGTCCAAACTCACATCGAAGGGACCGTCCGCCCACTTCCAGCCGGGATGGACCTCTCGGCGTACCGGATCATCCAGGAGGCACTCACGAACGTCGTGCGCCACGCCGGCCCGACAACCGCGCAACTTCGCTTGCGATACGCGCCCGACGAATTCGAAATCGAGCTCACTGACGAAGGCGGCTCCGAAGATGGCGAGCCGCGCCGCGCGAGTAACGCGAATGGAGGCGGCCACGGACTGGTCGGGATGCGGGAACGCGTCGCCCTCTATGGCGGACGTCTCAGCGCAGAGCGCACCGGGCGCGGCTTCAGAGTTGTGGCGCGTCTCCCAACCAGCGAAGCCGGGGCATGACGACGATCGGCGTCGTGATCGCCGACGACCAGGCTCTTCTGCGCGGCGGTTTCCGGGTCCTCATCGACGCCGCGCCCGACATGCGCATCCTCGGCGAAGCGGCCGACGGAGCGGCCGCGGTCGCGCTCGTCCGAGATCAGCGGCCCGACGTCGTGCTCATGGATATCCGAATGCCTGACGTCGACGGCATCGAAGCCACCCGCCGCATCAAAGCCGACGAGACGACCGCACAGACCAGAGTCTTGATCCTCACTACGTTCGATCTCGACCAGTACGTCTACGCGGCGCTGCGCGCCGGGGCCAGCGGATTCATGCTCAAAGACACCTCGCCGGAGGAGCTGCTCGCCGGAATCCGTATCGTCGCCGCCGGCGATGGATTGCTCTCGCCCAGCGTCACCCGCCGCCTCATCGAGCGGTTCGCAACCGGCCCAGAAGCCGCGCTTCCCAACCCGGCAGTGCTCGACCAAATCACCGATCGGGAACGCGAAGTTCTCGTCGAGGTGTCCCGCGGACTGTCAAATGTCGAAATCGCCGAGCATCTCCACATGAGTGCCGCGACGGCCAAGACCCACGTCAGCCATCTCTTCACCAAACTCAGGGCGCGCGACCGCGCGCAACTGGTCGTCATCGCCTACGAAAGCGGGCTCGCCAGCCCGCGCTGAGAGCCCGGCCCCAAGACGGCGGACCGGTATTGGGTCAGTTTGATTCGAGAAGTTCGCAGAGTTGAGTGATCGACCAGGGGTGCGACTGGACCCCGACAGCCATCGCGGGTGTGACCTGGCCGCGGCCCTTGCCCGAAAGGGTCTGGTGCGGGCGGCA
>JAODBJ010000286.1 GCA_025463905.1 Actinomycetes bacterium | reverse complement strand
AACGATCGTCGGCGTCAACCCCACCCGGCGCGGTGCCGAGCTGGCCCGCGACATCGAGCACACCGACTGCGCGTTCCTCATCACCGAAGAGCGTCACCTCGGGCTGCTCGACGGCGCCGACATACCGACCGAACGCGTACTCGTGATCGACGATCCGATGTGGAAAGAAGCGCTCGCACCGTACGAAGGTTCGCCGCTTCCCGATGTCGAAGTCGGCGCCGGCGATCAGTTCATGTTGATCTTCACGTCGGGCACGACCGGCGCGCCGAAAGCGGTGCGCATGGGCCACGGACGCCTTGCGTTCTACGGCGGCACGTTGGCGGGCAACCTCGCCCTCACCAACGAAGACACGTGTTACTCGGTGATGCCGCTCTTCCATTCGAACGCCATGGTCGCGGGGTATTCCGCGCCACTGTTCGCCGGTGCGACCACGGTGTTGCGCCGGCGGTTCTCGGCGTCGGCGTTCCTGCCCGACGTTCGGCGGTACGGCGTGACGTGGTTCAACTACGTCGGGAAGCCGCTCACCTACATCCTCGCGACGCCCACGGACCCGGACGACGCCGACAACACGCTTCGCGTCGCGTTCGGCAACGAAGCTGCACCGCTCGATGTCGAGCGCTTCGCGCAGAGGTTCGCGTGCACCGTGGTCGATGGGTACGGGTCGACCGAGGGCGGCATGAACATGAGCCGCACACCCGAAACGCCGGCCGGCGCGCTCGGGCTGCCCGCGCCGGGACTCAACGGCGCAATCCTCAACCAGGAAACCGGAGAGGAATGTCCCCGGGCCGTGTTCGACGAACATGGCCGCTTGCTCAACGCCGAAGACGCCATCGGTGAGATCGTGAACCCCGACGGGCGCGGCGGATTCGAGGGTTATTACAACAATCCGGAAGCCAACGCGCAGCGGATGCGCGATGGCAAGTATTGGACCGGCGACCTCGGCTATCGCGACGACGCCGGCTTCTTCTACTTCGCTGGACGCGACACCGATTGGCTGCGAGTCGACGGCGAGAACTTCGCCGCCGCACCGGTAGAGAACGTGATCGCCCGCCACC
Source organism: Actinomycetes bacterium (assembly GCA_025463905.1). Classification (GTDB taxonomy): domain Bacteria; phylum Actinomycetota; class Acidimicrobiia; order IMCC26256; family PALSA-610; genus JAODBJ01. Next base: position 2,526 of record JAODBJ010000286.1, on the reverse strand, counting down.
CGGGTGTGGTGATCTCGGCCGTGTACGCGGTGCCGTCGGCAGAGGTCGGTGACGACGTGATGGTCGCCGTGCACGTACGCGACGCCGCGCAGTTCGATGCCAACGAGTTCGTCACCTGGCTCGCCGCGCAGAGCGACGTGTCCCCGAAATGGCTACCGAAGTACGTGCGGGTCGCGAGCACTTTGCCGTCGACCCAGACCCAGAAGGTGCTCAAGCGCGTGTTGCGCGGTGAGCTTTGGGAATGCGACGACGACGTGTGGTGGCGCGCAGGCCGCGACGACACCTACCGGCCGCTCGACGCCGACGATCAGCGCGCGCTACGGGAAGCGTTCGCCCAACGTCAGCGCGAACATCTGCTCGGCCGCGGGTGAACCGCGGCCGGACCGACTGCGAGGTTGTTGCAGTTATGGTCCCGTTCGGGCGCAGAAGTGCAACAACCCGGCGGGTGGTGGGGCACCGGGGTTAGGCGGCTTCGGCGCTGCGGCGGACGTCGACTGCGGAGCCGAGCGACTGAGTCAGCAACGCGGCGACGTCGACTTCACGGTTCGCTCGCCGTTCCCATCGGAACGTGAAGTGCGCGCCGTCGTTCAGTTCCAGTCGCAGCTTGCCGCTGCCGTGCCCGTCCCAAACCTGGACCCGCACCACGTCGCTCCGGCGCACCGTGCGGTTGCTGAAGTAGAGGCGCGCCAGCGCGTCGGCGGTCGAGGTGAAGTAGCTGGCACGTCGGCGCGCGTCGGTTGGCCCGCCGCGGATGTGGCCGACGACGCCCCCCTGAACGACGCCCACAACCGCCGCCGCGGCCGGATTGGCGAAGGCCGACGAGAGCGGCACCAGCACCAGCCCTTTTTCCCCGATCACCACGTCGAAGACGCCTTGGGAGAACGTGCGGGCGCGAATGATCGCGCCACATACCTTTCCCAGCCCAGACGGCATCTCTGTGACCGACATGCGCATGTGATCGGCACCTTTTCGGCCCTCCTCAAGCGGTACTCCTGTCCTCGAAGGCCGAAGACCGTCGGACGCGCGTAATGCCACCGCCCGTAAGGCGGGCGGCCGATAGCGTCGTCGTTCGTGTCTGCGTCGCCCGCAACGCCCGCACATCTTGTAGCAGCGCACGGCCTCACCAAGCGGTTCGACGGCTTCATGGCCGTCGACGGCATCGATTTCGAGATCGAAGCGGGCGAGGCGTTCGGGTTCCTCGGCCCGAACGGCGCCGGAAAAACGTCGACGATGCGGATGATCGGTTGCGTCTCCCCCGTGTCGGGCGGCGAGTTGCGGGTGCTGGGCCTCGACCCTGCTCACGACGGCCCCGTCATCCGTGGTCGCCTCGGCGTGGTGCCCCAGGAAGACAACCTCGACCTCGAACTCACCGTCCTCGACAACTTGCTCATCTACGGGCGGTATTTCGATCTGCCGCGCCACGTCGTGCGCGAGCGCGCCGACGAGTTACTCGACTTCGTGCATCTCACCGACCGGCGCAACTCGAAGGTCGACCCACTGTCGGGTGGGATGAAACGCCGACTGACCATCGCGCGTGCACTCATCAATCAGCCGGAACTCCTCCTGCTCGATGAGCCGACGACCGGTCTCGACCCGCAGGCGCGCCACCTCGTATGGGAGCGTCTCTACCGGTTGAAGCAGCGTGGCGTGACGCTCGTTCTCACCACGCATTACATGGACGAGGCGGAACAATTGTGCGACCGCCTGGTGATCATGGACAACGGTCTGATCGTGGCCGAAGGATCGCCGCGGGAGTTGATCGAACGCCACGCGGCTCGGGAGGTGGTCGAGGTCCGCTTCGATACCGAAGCCGCGCAGCACGACGCGCTGCCTCGTCTTGCCGCGGTCGGGGAACGCGTCGAAGCGCTGGCCGACCGCGTCCTCGTGTACACGTACGACGGCGACGACACGATGGCGAAGATCGCGGCCGACGATCTACGCCCCGCGGCGATCCTCGCCCGTCGCGGCAGCCTCGAAGACGTGTTCTTGCTCCTCACCGGGCGCACGTTGGAGGAGTGACGTGTCGACCCCGGCGATGATGCGGGTGGTGGAACGCGAAGCGCGCGTGTTCCGGCGCCTGTGGCGCGGCTCGGTGTTCTCGAGCCTCATGACGCCCGTGCTGTTCCTCGCCGCCATGGGCGTGGGGCTCGGTGACCTCATCGACCAACGCTCCGGCGGCGCCGGCGGCGTCACCTACGTGCAGTTCATTGCGCCCGGCCTCCTCGCCGCGAGTGCGGCCATGGTCGCCGCGGCGGAGTCGATGTGGCCCGTGCTCGGCGGGATCAAGTGGATGCGCACGTCCCACGGAATGGCGGCCACACCGATTGAACCCGCCGACGTCTTCGGCGGGTTGCTGGCATGGACTGCGGTGCGCGATGCAATGACGGCGGCCGCGTTCGTTGCGATCGCGGCGCTGTTCGGCGCGGTGCCGTCGGCATGGGGCGTGCTCGCGATCCCGGCGGCCGCGCTGTGCGGGTGCGCGTTCGCGGCTCCCCTTTCCGCGTTCTCGGCCACCCAGGAAACCGA
>JAODBJ010000269.1 GCA_025463905.1 Actinomycetes bacterium | reverse complement strand
ATTGCGTCCCGAGGGCGCATTTGTCACGCACGTTCGACGTTAGGAAGCCCGGCCGTCGACGTCGCAAATAAAACCCAACACACGACCCGTGAAGAGTTCGGAGTTCTCGATGGGCAGCATGTGGCCGGCATCCGCGACGACTTCGCACTCGACATCGGGAAGAAGGCGTCGGGCGCGTCGCGCGGCTTGCGCGGCATGGTTGACCGGACTGGCGTCGCCGAAGAGAAGCAGCGTCGGAGTGCGAATCGCCGCCAACGCGGTGTCGCTCATCCGCTTGGGAAACGGCTGCTTGAGCCGAAACGTTCGAAGCCCCGCTACGCAAAGGTCGAGAAGCGGTTGCTGCATCGGTTCGCCGTTGTTGAGCCGGCGCAGGAGCCGGTGGAGCGCGCGCTCGGATTTGGCCTTCGCGAGCACGCTGTCGGGCAACATCTTGATCATCGACCACCCGCGAGGCCGGCCGATGGCGCCGGGCGGATCGGCTGCGGTGACGCTCGCGAGTCGACGGGGAGCAACGCGCGCCTGGTTGAGCGCGAGCCAGCCCCCGAACGACAACCCGATGAGGTGCGCATCGTCGAGATCGAGGGCGGCGAGCGTGTCGTCGAGCCAACTCGCGGCGTCGCTTCCGTCGCGTACGGGACTCGTCTGCGTGCTCCTGCCCGCGTCGGTGATGGTGTCGACGGCGTAGACCGGGTGCTGCTCGCCCAACGCTGCGACAACGCCGAACCAGGCCGGTGACGACACGGCAACGGCGTGCAGCAGGACGATGGGCGTGCCGCTGCTTGCCCCGCAACAGTGGACATGCGTGGTCCCGTAACGCGTCTCGACGTCGCGCGGCATCGGAGGGACCGGCCACGCCGCCAGGGCGCGCTCGTACGCGGCGACGAACGTCCGGCGGGCAACCTCGTTTCGGAACCCGCTGATCTTGCGGACGTCGCGGGCTGGCACGGTCATGTGCGACCTCCGTCGTACCGACAGGTGAAGACCTATCGTGGACCCCCGCTCCTCGGGTCAGGTTTGACCCCGGCAGGGCAGAATTATGACAACCGCACCTAGGAGAATCGCATGGCCTTTAACCCGTACCTGTACTTCCGTGGGAACTGCCGCGATGCGTTCACTCGTTATCACGAGATCTTCGGTGGAGAACTCTTCATGATGAAGATGTCGGATGCTCCGCCGGCCGACGCACCGCCCGCGGCTGACGGTGATCTGATTCTGCACGCGGCCCTGACGATCGACGGCGACTTGTTGATGGCGTCCGACGACCCCACCGGCACGGTGGGGCCGATTGACGGGATCTACGTCAACTATTCCGCGGCCGACGTTGCCGAGGTCAACCGAGTGTTCGACGCTCTCGCCGAAGGTGGAAAGATCACTCAGCCACTGGCAGAGACGTTCTTCTCACCGGCCTTCGGCATGTGCGTCGACCGGTTCGGCACACCCTGGATGCTGAGCGCCGAGGCAGCACCGCAGCCCACTTGACGACGGAGCACACTGAGGCGGCTCACCTCCCGAACCGGCGTCACGAATCGCGTCTCCGGGGCGCATTCGTGACGCACGTTGGAGGGTTGCAGGATGGCGCTGTGCGTGCTCCCGCGCGCTTCGCTACGGCGTCATGCTCTGACACGCCGACGTACCGCACTCGTTCGGGATCACACCCGAACTCAAGAACGTGGTGATCTGCGCCAGGAGCAACGCGTTGCCTCGGCCGAAGCCGTGGGGATCCGACCCGAAGGCGTCGCCGTTCGGCGCGAGGTTCGTGGTCGGAGGGGTCGGCGTGCCGTAGTCCCACAACACCAAACCCGCGTTGGCTGCTTTCGTCTGGTCCAACTTTGACAGTCCCCACTGCGGGGTCACCGGCACGTTTGCTCGCGGCAACGCTCCGAAGAACGACGGGTTGAACGCCGGTTGGTGATTGTGGGCGCCGATCGTCCTTGCCAGCATTTCGGCCGCGACGTTCGCGACCTGATGGTCGCCGTAGTTCTCGATGATGAAAATCTGTTTGGCGGCGATGCCTGGGTACGGGTTCGACGTCAGATGCTCGACGTAGCCCTCGTTCTCGCCGCGGTCCCAGAGCAACTGCGCCATTTGCAAGACGACTTGCTCGTCGACGGCGTCGGGGTACGACGGGTTGAAGATCGCGGCGAACGCGTTCCAGTCGACCGACCGGTTCAGCAACAACCCGCCGTAGTTCATGCCGGGCACACCGAGGATCGCGCGGCTCCACTCGGTCGAGAGCGCGGAGACCGCGCCGCCCATGATGCCGCCCTGGCTGTAACCCATGAAGTGGCAGTCGTGGGTCTTGAACAGTGCTTGGCCGCCGGATTGGAACGCGGCGTTCGTCACGAAGCCGGCATCGGAATTGACCAGGCGACCGAGGAATTGGAAGTTGACGAAACCTTGCAGCATGTGGTCGACCTGCGTGTTGAACGTCGACATGTCCTGCAGGTTCCGCGCCACGTTGGGGATGTCGCTCCCCGACATGCCGACCCAATCGGTCGCGCATCCCATCAGGTCGTGGGCGACGCCGGCCGAGAACGACCCTCCCTCCACCTCATGCGCACTGCCGAGCAGGCCATGTCCGTACAGCGTCGGAGTCGCGGGCCCCGCGCTTTGCACCGTGGACGGCAGCACGCAAATGAAGTTGGCGGTCCACGTCTGCGCGCCGTTGATCACCGGGTTGCCGGCTTGATCGGTGACGAGCGCCGAGAACGGCGTGGTATCGGCGAGGAACAGGGGCACTTGGAACGTGCCATGCACGTCACGCACGCCGTTGTTGTCAGTCACCGACGTGACCGCGAAGGAAGGAGCGAAGTCGGTTGCCGGCGACGGTCCCGCGCCAGCGACGTGATGCGTCGCGAGCCATTGATACGCCAACGCGTGCATCGTGAGCGCGGGGCCGGCGAGGCTCTTCTCACTCGCGACGGTGAAGTCCCAGGCTTGGAAGGGCACGGTCGAGCCGAGCACGGAACGAAGGTCGTGGCGGATGACCCACTTGATGTGCGCGCCCCGGCGGGCGGGCTTCAACGTTCCGGCGAGCGCCGCCGCGGTCGTGCCGAGCGGCGCGATGCGCACACCGTTGACGTCCACCAGGTTGCGCAGCGCCACCGCGTAGCGATGCCCTTCGGTCAACGCAACGGCCGGGTGGATGAGAAGAAGTTGCTTGGCGCCATCCGACGTCTGCGCGTCAAGTTCGGCGAAGTAGGGCACGCGTGTGTGGGTTGCGGTGTCGAGGATGACGATCGGGGATCCCGGCGCGAGTGACCGGCCGATGTCGGTCGACGTCGCGATCTTGGATGACGCGAGGCTCAGCTCCGACACGTACGTCATGATGACCGAGCCCGGCGAGAACCCGTCGCCCATGTTCTGCGCCGTTGTGTCGACATGCACGCCGTGAACGTTCGATGGGTCCACCGCGGACGAGATGTTGAGCCGGCGACCCGTGGTCGTCCGTGCATGAACCGTGAAGGCGTCGTTCGGCCACGGCAACAGGCAGTGATGACCGACCGGCGCCGTGAGCAGCACGTCGCAGCCGTTGACGGCAGGGTCGGGCATGGACGTCGCGGCCGTCGTTGCAACGACGCGCGACGCACTCGAGGCGGGCGCGGGCACGGCCGTGGTGCCGAGCAGCGCCACCGACATCAGCAGCGCTCCGCCGAACGCGATCGCCTTGCGAACCCGACGCCGAGTATTCACGCGTTCCCCCCGATTGTGGCCGCCCGCCGAACGCTATCGCCCCGAACGCTCTGCGGGTCCGCCGCCTTGGGGCCGGGCTCTCAGCGCGGGCCGGCGAGCCCGCTTTCGTAGGCGATGACGACAAGTTGCGCGCGGTCGCGCGCTCTGAGTGTGGTGAAGAGGTGGCTGACGTGGGTCTTGGCCGTCGCGGCACTC
>JAODBJ010000242.1 GCA_025463905.1 Actinomycetes bacterium | reverse complement strand
ACCCAATGCATAGAAACTCCCAGGCCCCCGGATCCGAGTCCGGCCGACAGCCAATCTGTCGCCCGGGCATGAGGGAATCGTCACCAAACTGTGAGCGTCGTGTGATGCTGCGGGCGAGTCAGCCCGCGTGGGCTGCCGGCTGGCACGGTGCACGCTCTACATGCACCGTGACCACCTTGGCGTTCCTGTCGTTATGAATGCGGATGCGTGATGCACACGGCGCGGACACGACGTGCCCACCGGTCACGTCGACGCGATAACCGCCCGGGTACGCGCGAGTGCCGATCGCTATCTCCGTATCGCGGTTGTGCGTCGTGTGGTTCGGTGCGATACGGGTCGTCGAGTAGGAGAAGTGCAGTTCGCCGGTCGCGGGGTCGTAGGCCCACGTGGTCGGCGTGCCATCAGTGGCCGCCGCGTATGGCCGGGCCAGCGCGTCGAGCACCAATTGGCGAACGTTGTCGGCTGTCGGTGGCAGCGCCTTGTCGATGACGAAGTTCTCGTCGTACGACCAGAAGGCCCAAGGGATGAGGCCCGTTTCGATCGTGGACGCGATGCGCGTGATCGTGGCCGGATCGGTGGTCGCGCCGTACTCGCTGGCGAGGAGGGGAGCGTTGCGCGCGAGCCCCGCGGCGAGCGCGTGGAGCACGACTCCGGGTTCGTCGGCCGGGCTCGCGGCGTACACGTGGAACGACAACGCCCCGCCGCGTGTGCCCGCCGCCGGGACGACCGTGTCGGTGCGGCCGAAGTTGAAGAGCACGAACGGCTCGCTGAAGAGAAGGTGCTTCCGGTCGACGGAACGGATCGCGTCGCTCATCCGCTTCTCGAACGGCAACAGACGCGCGCGCTCGATGCCGGGGCAGCCGGTGACGCAGCTCGACCAGTCGGTGCCGGGCCACGGTTCGTTCATCAGGTCGTAGCCGAGCACGTACGGCTCGGCGGCGACCGCACTCGCAACAGACCGCAACGCCTCTCCGTAGTGCTGTTGCAGTCGGACGCCGTCGGGGCCTTTCGCGTTGTTCCAGAAGTTGTCGAACGCGCGCTGCAATGCCGGATTGGAGATGTAGTAGCCGGGAAACCCGACGTCCGGATTCGGCAAGCCGTCGGTCAGCGTCGCCCACTCGGGGAACCCGTTCCCGTGAACGAGTGGCCCGTAGCCGTCCTGATGGAAGTCGAGCAACACATAGATGTGGTGCCGTGCCAGCACATGAGTTGTGCGCGCGATCGCGGCGACGTACGCGTCGTCGATCGCGCCGGGCTGCGGCATGACACTGCCGAACACGACGCCGAGGCGCACGAGGTTGAAGCCTTCGCGAGCCAAGAACGCAGCGTCGTCGTCGCCGAACCCGACGGCTTCGGGGGCAATCGGCGGGAACTTCTGCACGAAGTTGACGCCTCGCATGTCGACGACTCGGCCCCTTGTGTCGACGAACCACCGACCCTGACGGCGAATGAGCGCGTCCTGCTGCGGGTTCCCGCTCGGTGATCCGGTACCACCCGCGGTCGGCATGCCCGCAAGCAACAACAGCGAGAGCGCGACGACGCCGAGGATCGCGCGCATGCCCGTTCGGACGCGCCTTCTTGACACTCGTCCTCCGATGCTCCAGCCGAATGTTTCTCTTTGCCGCAGCGCGTAGTCAACCGCGTGCCGGCGGAGACGCTTGGTGGCCGACGCGACGGATCGTGTGTTGCGTTACCCGGCCCTGTCGCTGAGGATGATCGTCGTGGAGCAATCCACGTCTCGGAGTTTGGGTCGGGGCGGCGAGGTCAAGGAGGTCACTGTGGGAGTAATCCGCAAGACGGTGTCGATAGGAACGCTTGGCGTTGTCTCATTTCGCAGCAAGAAAGAGAAGTTGCGACGGGCGCAGCGATCACAAGCTGACGCCGAGGCGGCGCTCGAACACGAGCAAACCGCGCGGAGCGCCGCGGAGCAGCGCATTGCCGCGGCGGAGAAACGGGTGAAGCGCGCGGACGCCGACGCCGCCCACGCGGCTAAGCGCCTCGACCGGTCGCGACGACGAGCGCGGAAGGCGGCAAAGCTCGAAGGCCTTGCCGCGATCGCCGAGCCCGTCGTGCGGGCCGCCGCGAAGACGGCGAGCAACGCGACGGAGGAAATTGCCGAGCGCGGCCGGAAGGCTCGCCGTCGCACCCGCAAAGCGGCAAAGCGTTCCGCGCGCGACCTCAAGAAACGCACCAAGTCTTCAGTCGAGCAGGCGAAGGCCGCGGTGGAGTCGGCGATCACTCGGTAACCACGAGGGTGTGTGCACCACCGTGATTCGGGGGCACGGGACCTTGCGACCGCCCCCGAAAGGGCGTCTCATGGGATTGGCATGGGGGCAGCCGGCTATCGATTTCGAAGCGAACTCCGCACGCGCTGGGTTGCCCGGACGGCGCTCGCAGTGCTCATCGGGATCGTTGCGGCGACGGTGTTGGTGTTTGCGGCCGGGTCGCGTCGAACTGGCTCTGCGCACGGCCGCTTCGTAGGGGTGAGCAACGGCTACGACATCGCCGTCGGCACGTTCTGCCGGCCGATGGTGCTCACCACAGAAGTTCCGTCCGACCCCGCCTTGCAAGACAGTTGCCACGACACGTTGGCGCGACTCCCGTCGGTGGCGACAGCGGCGACCGTCGGTGAGCTCGATGCGCGCATCGAGACCCTCGACGGCCGGTCGGTGCAGCCAGACTCTGCCGACGAGTGCTACTCATGTCCGGGCGACGTCGGGCTGTTGTCGGCCGACTCGAGCACGTTCGGGCGGTCGCTCAACCATCGCCGATTCGTCGCCGGTCGCGACGCGAATGCAGGCCGCGCCGACGAAGTCGTGCTCTCGCAAGCGACCGCAACGCGCATGCATCTCGGTCCCGGCGATCGGCTGAGCGTCCGGTTGTTCGGCAACAACGGCTGCACCGATCCGAGCACTTGGGGCCAGCCGATCGTCGTGCGGATCGTCGGTGTGCAGCTCAGTCCGGGCGAGGTGCGCCCGCCCTCAGGCCTCTATCTCCAATCGCTGGAGGTCACGAAGGCCTTCGTGCACGCCACGGGTGCGCAGCTCAATCCGTACCTCGCGGTGCGCCTGCGATCGGCTGCAACGGTCGCAGACTTCAAAGAACAAGCCAAGCGGGTCGGAGACCCGGTGCAGGTCGTCGCGGATGCAGCCGCGAACGGAGCCGCCGTCGGTGACGCGATCCGCCCGAACCAGGTCTCGCTCGCCTTGCTCGCGCTCCTGACCGGGCTGGCCGCGGCGGCGATCTTCGGTCAGGTCATCGCGCGCCAGGCGGTGCACGAATCGAACGATGATGTCGTGCTCGCGGCGTTGGGCATGGGACGTCGCGATCGTCTCGCGCTCAGCGCGCTACGCGGGACGGTGCTCGGCGTCGTCGCGGCGGGGGTCGCGGTCGGCCTTGCGATCGCAGCGTCACCGATCATGCCGATGGGCATCGCAAGGCGGATCGAACCCCATCGGGGATTCGCGTTCGATTTCACGACCTACGGCGCCGGCGCGCTTGTGGTCGTCGTGTTCATCGTTCTGGTCACGGGGCTGGCGACGCTTCGGCTGCCAACGGTTCGAGCGGGCCAGGAACGTACCGAACACGCGGCGCTGTCGCACGTCGCCGCCCGGGCCCGGCTTTCGCTCTCGGCCGTGTTGGGCGCGCGGTACGCGCTCCGGCGAGGCGCCGGGACGACGGCGGTGCCCGTGATCAGCAGCTTCGGGAGCCTGACCATCGCGGTTGCGGCGATCATTGGCGCGCTGACGTTTTCGGCCAGCTTGGCGCATCTGCGGGCAACGCCATCGCTCGTCGGTTGGAACTGGGATCTCGTGGTCACCTTGCCTCAGGACGAAGCGTTCGGTCCCATGTCGGACGCCGAATCGCGGGAGCGAGTTCGACGCGCATTCGAACACGATGCGCAGGTTGTCGGGTACACGCCCGGGATGATCTGGGCGCCGTTCCCGCAGGGCCGGCCACTCGAGATCGGCCGCACGCGCGTCCAAGTCAGCGGGTTTCTCGCGCTCGACGGCAAGGGGCCGATAAGGCCGTCGGTCATCGACGGACGCGAGCCGACCGCGGCGGATGAGATCGTGCTCGGTCCCGAAACCCTCGCGGCGGTCGGGGCGCACATCGGGGATGACATCGGCGTCTTCGGTCAGGCCGGCCCTTGGGACAAGCCGGGGAAAGAAACCTCCGCACACATGCGCGTCGTCGGTACCGCGGTCGTGCCGATGGCGGAACAGCTCGGCATGGGCGCGGTGCTGACGACCGCCGGCGCCGCGAAGCTGAACTCGTTGGCACAAGATCAGGCGTACTTCATCCGACTCGCTCCCGGAACCGACGTCGACACCGTTCTCTCGACGTTTCGACACGCGTTTCCGGAGGCGCGACCCGACTCGATGTCACTTTTCGGATACGGCGGCGGGGCCGACCCGCTGCTGAAGCTCGACACCATCGAATCGGTACCTTCGGTGTTCGCTCTCGTCATCGCGTTGATGGGCATCGCAGTGTTGGCGCACGTGCTCATGGTCGCGGCCAGCGCGCAACGACGTGACTTCGCCATCCTGCGCGCGCTCGGCTTCTCGCGCGCACAAACGGCGCGAACGATCGCATGGCAGGCGACCATCTACGCCCTGGTTGCCGTCGCTGTCGGTTCACCCATCGGGTTTTTCGCCGGCCGCCTGGCGTGGCAGGCATACGCCCGCGGCCTCGACGTCGTGCCCGACTCCGCGATGTCGTGGAGTACGTGGGCGATCACGGCGGCGGGCATGCTCTTGCTCGCAGCCCTGGTTGCCGTCCCGGCGGCCGGCCGCGTGATCCGCACTCGCTCGGCCACGGTGCTCCACGCCGACTAGCAAGGGCGACCGGGTATCCCCTTCCGATTCCGGTGACGCGTCGCTATGCTCCGATCACTCGTTCCAGACCTCGGCGAGCCGGCCCGCCCTAGACCCCGGGGGGCACCTGTTGAGCATCTTCGCAACGGTGGCGTCGTTGGGACGGTCGCTCGCGCGCTCGAAATCTGACGTCGCTGTCCCTGCTCGTCACAGCGGCCATCGGGCGCCGGTTTTGGCCCAGATCGAAGTGAAGGGCGATGGCGACGCGGTCGCCATTTCGATTGCCGGCGAACTCGACCTCGTCGACCGGGACGCGTTCGCAGCGCTCCTACGGCAGGTGCGAGCAGGACACCCCGCGAGGATCGAAATCGACCTCGCGCATGTCGACTTCCTCGGGGTTCCCCTCATACGTGTCCTGGAACAGCAGCGACGTGAAAGCGACAGCCAGGTCGTCGTAACGAATGCACACGGCGCTGTGAAGCGGGTGCTCGACCTTGTGGACTTCGACTACGAGGGCTGATCTACGGCGACGTCGGCCCACACGACCTTGCCGTCTTCACTCGTGGAGCGAACGCCCCACGCGTTCGCGAGTTGCCCGATGATCAGCAGCCCGCGCGACTCTTCCACCGGACTACCCATGTCCCGCCGTGCGTCGCTGACCTCGATCCGTACAACCGAGTCGTCGACCGTGAGACGAAGCTCGATCGGCGGAACGCCGTGGAGCACCGCGTTGGTGACAAGCTCGCTGACGACGACGATCACCTCGTCGGGTAACTCCGCCGCCGAGAACGTGTTCCGCAGACGGTGTCGCGCTTCGATCGGCGCGCCGAGTTCGTAGTCGAGACGCATCCGGAACTCCGACACCACGGCGCAATACCCAGAAGTGGGCTCCGTACCCCGCAAGAGCGGAACGTGCCTCCTTTTCGAGGCGTACGAACGCACCGTTGCCGCGCGGCTACCCCTTACACCTGGGCAGGAAACGGGTGTCAACAGTTCCACGTACGTGACCGTGTTTTTCTACGCGTTTCTTCTACGCGCCCATGATGTTTCTCGCGTATGGCCGCGGGTAGAAGCGGCTCACCGGTCACTGGTGTAGCTGGTGAGCGGAAGCAGGGGAAAAAGCAATGGCGAAGGTGCTCGGCATCAATGCCGTGTTTCACGATCCCGCCGCCGCGCTGGTTATCGACGGCGTTGTTGTCGCCGCGGCAGAAGAGGAACGGTTCAGCCGGCGCAAGCACGGCAAGGAACCGGTGCCGTTCTCGACGTGGGAGATGCCGGCGCTGTCGGCGCGTTGGTGTCTCTCGTACGCGGGAATCGAGCCGGCACACCTCGATGCCGTCGCCTATTCGTACGATCCGGCGCTCGCGTTGCCGTGTACCGACGACGTCACCGAGCACCTTTGGGAAGGACTACGCACGCTGTTCGTGCAGCGCGCGCCGCTGTTTCTCCAGTCGGCACTTCCCGGCCTCGACCCTGCCCGCGTGCGATTCGTTTCGCACCACGTGTCACACGCGGCGTCGGGCTATCTCGCCGCTGGTGTGCGTGACTGCGCCGTGATGGTGCTCGATGGTCGAGGTGAACGAGGCTCCTACCTCGCGGGCCATGTCCGCCAAGGAAACCTCCAGGTTCTCGCGCGCTGCGATCTGCCCAACTCGCTCGGTCTCATGTACGAGGAACTCACCGAGCATCTCGGTTACCGGCGCAGTTCCGACGAATACAAAGTGATGGCGCTCGCGTCATATGGACAACCACGGCATCTTGACCGCTTCCGCCAGCTCGTGCGCGTCGACGGTGGCGTGTTCGCAACCGAGCGTGTCGACTGGGACGAGTTCAGTCCGACGGGACGCGGCGACGGCACCCTCGACCCCGTGCACGCGGACCTGGCTGCTTCAGTGCAGCGACGCGTCGAGGAGGTGATGGTCGACCTCGCGATATGGCTGCACGGAGAAACCGGAGAGCGTGTGCTGACCCTCGCCGGCGGTGTGGCACTCAACTGCGTCGCAAATTCTCGTCTCTACGAACAGGGTCCGTTCGACGAAGTCTGGGTACAACCAGCGGCGGGCGATTCGGGCACTGCGCTCGGCGCGGCGCTCTATACAGCACATCAACTCGGCGACCACGTGGAACCGATGACGAGCGCGGCGCTCGGACGCGCGTGGAACGACGACGAACTCGAGCGCTGGCTGCAAGATGCGGCCGTTCCCTACGAACGCCCCGAAGACATCACCGACTCCGTTGCGGCGGTGCTCGCCCGTGACGGCGTCGTCGCGTGGTTCGAAGGCCGCAGCGAGTTCGGGCCGCGAGCGCTCGGGCATCGGAGCCTTCTCGCGCATCCGGGCCGCGCCGACAACGTCGAGCGCATGAACGCCGTCAAAGGACGCGAACAGTTCCGCCCGATCGCACCGATGGTGTTGCTGGAACGGGCGAACGACGTCTTCGACGGTGGTCCCGTGCCCAGCCCGTTCATGTTGTTCACCCATCGTGTGCGACCGGCATGGGCGGGGCGCATACCGGCGGTGACGCACGTCGACGGTACCGCGCGCATCCAGACGATCGCGCGCGACGAGGAGCCGTTGGTGCACCGGATGATCAGCGCGTTCGAAGAACGTACCGGCCTTCCCATCGTCGTCAATACTTCGCTCAACACGGCGGGCCGGCCGATGGTCGACGACCCGCGCGACGCGCTCGAGTGCTTTGGTTCCGCGCCGATCGACGCGCTCGCGCTCGGTCCGTTCCTGGTTCGGCGTACCGGAGTGACACTGTGACTTCTGTCGAGGCGCGTCCGAACACCTACGACATCGTCGTCCCGACCGTCGGACGCGAATCATTGCGGCCGCTCCTCGACGTTCTGGACGCGCAATACACGGCGCGCCGCACAACACTCATCGTCGTCGACGACCGGGTGAGTCCGACCACGCCGCTGCTCACGTTCGAATCGATGCGGCCTGATGTCGTCGTGCTGCGATCCGGCGGTCGTGGGCCCGCCGCCGCGCGCAACGCGGGAGCCGCGATCGCCACCGCACCGTGGGTTGTGTTCCTCGACGACGACGTCGCGCCGACGGCGACGTGGGCGAGCGACCTCGAACGTGATCTCGACGGCGTCTCGCCCGAGGTCGGGGGCGTGCAAGGGCGAATCGTCGTGCCGTTGCCGGCGACGCGCCGGCCGACCGACTGGGAGCGAAACGTCGCGGGTTTGGAACGCGCCCAGTGGGCGACCGCCGACATGGCGTACCGGCGCGAGATGTTGCAGACGGTCGGCGGCTTCGACGAGCGGTTTCCGCGCGCCTACCGCGAAGACGCTGACGTTGGCTTGCGTTTCGTCGCCGGCGGCGCACGCATCACGCGCGGGAAGCGCGTGGTTCAGCATCCGGTGCGACCCGCGCCGTGGGCCGTGTCGATCGCGAAACAGGCCGGCAATGCCGACGACGCCCTGATGGGGCGGCTCCACGGACCGGGTTGGCGGACGCGCGCCGGCGTGCCGCGAGGGCGACGGCGGCGTCACATCGCGACGACGACCGCCGCGGCCGTCGCGGTCGGCGCCGCGGCGTCACACCGGCGCGCGATCGCCATCGGCGCCGGTGTCGCATGGGGAACGCTGACCGTCGAGTTCCTACTTCGGCGCATCGCCCCGGGTCCGCGCACCACGTCTGAAGTCGCCACGATGATTGCGACGAGCGTCGCGATCCCGCCCGTCGCGACCGCCGCATGGCTGCGCGGCTTTGCAAACGCGCGAAGGGTCGCGCCCGCGTCTCGTCGCGCCGCTGGTTCGGACGCGCGCCGGCCGGTCGACGCAGTGCTGTTCGATCGCGACGGCACGCTGGTCGTGGACGTGCCGTACAACGCCGACCCCGACTACGTGCGGCCGGTCGCCGGTGCACGAGAGGCGATCGCTCGCCTTCGGGCTGCCGGAATACCCGTCGCGGTGATCAGCAACCAGAGCGGCGTTGGGCGGGGACTCCTGTGTGAAGACGACGTGGACGCAGTGAACGCTCGTGTCGACGCGCTACTTGGTCCGTTCGGCGCGTTTTGCGTCTGCGTCCACGGGCCCGATGACGGATGTGCATGCCGCAAGCCTGCCCCCGGACTCGTGATCGACGCCGCGGGCCGCCTTGGTGTCGATCCCAAGCGATGCGCGGTGATCGGTGACATCGGCGCCGATGTAGAAGCGGCGCGTGCGGCGGGCGCATTCGGTGTGCTCGTGCCGACACCGGTCACGCGCCCGACGGAAATCGCCAGCGCGCCCATCGTTGCTCCGACGATAAGCATCGCCGTCGATCTGATCCTCGAGCAACGAGGAGTCGTCGCGTGATGAAGCCTGCCCACGTCCTCATCGCGCGACTCGACAACACGGGCGACGTTCTGCTGGCGGGACCTGCGGTGCGGGCCGTTGCCGCCGGCGCTCGCCGCGTCACATTCGTGTCGTCGACCGGAGGACGTGAGGCAGCCGCGTTACTGCCCGGCGTCGACGACATCCTCGAGTTCGACGCACCGTGGGTCGGCTTTAGGCCGCCGGCTGTCGAACCGGCGGCCATCGACGGATTTGAGCGCGCACTGAGTCGAGCCGGCATCGACGCTGCCTTCGTGTTGACGTCGTCGCATCAAAGCCCACTGCCCCTCGCGTTGCTCTTGCGGGTGGCCGGCGTGGCGTGGATCGGAGCGAGCAGCGTCGACTATCCGGGCTCGTTGCTCGACCTGCGCCGAACGCCGATCGCGTCGGAGCACGAAGTGGAGCGCTCGCTCGCGCTCGTCGCGGCCGGCGGTTATCGCCTGCCGAGCGACGACGACGGCGCGCTCGCCTTGCGCGGCCCGCTTCCGATGTGGCGACCGTTCGAACGGCCGTACGTGGTCGTCCATCCCGGCGCGTCCATCCCGGCGCGGGGCTACGACGCCGACCGCGCCGCCGCAGTCGTGGACCTCCTGGTGGACGACGGCTGGTGCGTCGCGGTCACCGGAGGTTGTGACGAACGCTCATTGACCGGGACGGTTGCAGGTGTGCCGCGACCGAACGTGCGCGACATCGCGGGCGACACCGACCTGAGCGGACTTGCCGGTGTGATGGCCGGCGCGGCTGCGGTTGTGTGCGGCAACACCGGACCCGCGCATCTCGCCGCGGCCGTGGGCACGCCTGTGGTCTCGATCTTCGCGCCGGTCGTCCCAGCGGGTCGATGGCGACCGTGGCGCGTTCCGACCGTGTTGCTCGGAGCGCAAGACATCGAATGTGCGGGCTGCCGCGCCCGTACGTGCCCGGTGCCCATGCAACCGTGCTTGGCCGCCGTGACGCCGGCTGTGGTCGCGAATGCGGTTGGAGCGCTCGTGTCGCGTTCCGAAGAGGTTCGCGCCAGCTGACGAGGGGAGAGACGACATGTTGCAGCCTGCGCGACTACGCCGAGTGCACCTGGTATCGGAACACGCGAGCCCGCTTGCGGTCCTCGGCAGCGTCGACGCCGGCGGACAGAACGTGCATGTCGCGCACCTCGCCGAAGGACTCGCGGCGCTCGGCGTCGATGTTGTCGTCCACACTCGTCGTGATGATCCAGCCCTCCCGCGACAAGTACCGCTCGCACCCGGGGTCGTCGTCGATCACGTGGACGCCGGACCCGCGGCACCGATCCCGAAAGATGAGCTGCTGCCCTACATGTGCGAGTTCGCGGAAGACCTCGCGCGCGTCTGGCGTACGAGCCGGCCGGGTGTCGTCTTCTCGCATTTTTGGATGTCGGGTCTCGCGGCAGTGCAAGCAGCCCGCCCGCTCGGCATCCCCGTCGTGCACACATTTCACGCACTCGGGCTCGTGAAGCGGCGCAACCAAGGGACGAACGATACGAGCCCAGCGGCACGAGTCGAGCTCGAGGCATTCGTCGGCCGGAGCGTCGACCGCGTCATCGCGACGAGTGCTGACGAGATGCACGAACTCGTGGACATGGGCGTCGACGAAGGCCGGATTCACGTGGTGCCGTGCGGTGTCGACTTGACCCGATTCACACCCGGCGAGCGGCCCTACTGTCGACGCGCGGGTCGTCGTCGAGTGCTCGTACTGAGCCGCCTCGTCGAACGCAAGGGCATCGGCAACGCGATCGAAGCCATCACCATGCTCCCTGACGTCGACCTGGTGATCGCCGGAGGACCGCCCGCCGCGCTCGTGGACGACGATGCCGAGGCGGCTCGCTTCATGGACCTCGCCACCCGCCTCGGCGTCGTCGATCGGGTCGAATTGGTGGGCGGCGTCGCTCGTGAACACGTCCCGTCCCTCTTGCGGTCGGCCGACGTCGTGGTGTGCTGCCCCTGGTACGAGCCGTTCGGCATCGTCGCGGTGGAAGCCATGGCCTGCGGGGTACCTGTGGTGGCGTCGAAGATCGGTGGCCTTGCCGAGACAGTGATCGACGGTGTCACCGGGTTCCATGTTCCGCCGCGGGCGCCGCGTCGCGTCGCGGCCGCGCTCGAGACGCTCCTCGCCAACGAATCGCTTCGACGCAGCATGGGAGTTGCCGGCGTCGAGCGCGCGCGCCGATACGGCTGGCCGCGTATCGCGGGCGAGACGTACGACGTGCTTGCTGCGCTGCCGAGCACCGACTCGAATCGCAGCCTTCCGCGAAGCGGCGCGGTGATGGACCGCGGCAGGGGTCACATCGCATCCTTGCGCGAGGCGCTCTGTGCACTCGACGGCGACACGGATCGAATCGCGCGATGGGGTCGCCGGCTCGCGATGGCACTGAGCGGCGGACGGCGTCTGCTCGTGGCCGGCAACGGGGGTAGCGCGGCCGAGGCCCAGCACCTCACCGCCGAACTCGTCGGCCGGTACTGCGCCGACCGTCAGCCGTTCAGCGCGATCGCGCTCCACGCGGAGACATCGTCGATCACCGCGATCGCGAACGATTACGCGTTCGACGAAGTGTTCGCGCGGCAGGTGTACGCGCACGGTCGGCACCGCGACATCCTGATCGCGTTGAGTACGTCGGGACGGAGCGCGAATCTCCTGAACGCCGCCCGCGCCGCGCACGAGCGCGGTCTCGACGTGTGGGCGATGACCGGCCCGGGGCCAAACCCGTTGGTGCAGGTCGCAGACGACGCGATCGTCATCGACGCGCCCGCCCCCACGGTGCAGGAGGTACACCTCGTGGCCGTGCACCTGCTGTGCGCCGAGGTTGATGCGTTCGTTTCTGCGCCGCATCGCGAGCTTGCGGAGACCTCGTGAGCCGCCGGATCACCGTCGTTGGCGACTCGCTCCTTGATCGCGATGTCGATGGCAATGCCGCGCGGCTCTGTCCCGACGCGCCGGCGCTTGTCGTCGACTCGTACCGCAAACGGGCACGGCCCGGTGGTGCGGCCCTCGCCGCGGCGCTGATTGCTCACGACGGTGTCCACGTCACGCTCGTCACCGCGCTCGCGGACGATGACGCCGGCCGCGAACTGCGCGCGCTGATCGAAGCAGCCGGAGTCGTCGTCGTCGACCTGGGTCTTACCGGTAGCACGCCCGAGAAGATGCGGGTGCTCGCGAGTGGACGCACGATCGTGCGGGTCGACGCAGGGAATCGCAACGATCCGGTTGGCTCGTTCAACGATGACGCGCGTGCCGCGGTCGCAGGGAGCGCCGCCGTGCTGGTCGCCGACTACGGCCGCGGAATGGCGAACGCGGCGCTCGACGTGCTCACCCTCGAAGCCAACGCGCGACCGGTCGTGTGGGATCCGCACCCGCACGGAGCCATACCGGCGGTGGGGACCCGCCTTGTCACACCCAACGAGCTTGAACTGCTCGGATTCGTGCCGGCCGCCGAGGAGTGTCGTCCGTCCGGCACGCTGGCTCGAGCCGCGCACGCGGCCCGCCTGCTGGCCCGCCGCTGGCAGGTACACGCCGTCACAACGACCCTGGGCGAGCGCGGCGCAATGCTCGTGCACGGCGACGGACCACCGCTCGTCGTGCCGACCACGCCGCTGCGCGCCACCGACACCTGTGGCGCGGGCGATCGATTCGCCGGCGCAGCGGCCGTCGCGCTCGCGGACGGCGCCGTGATGTCGGAAGCAGTTGTGCATGCGGTGAGCATGTCGAGCGCGTTCGTGGCGTCGGGAGGTGCGGGTGCGTACGGCGACGCGCGAGGCGGTACCGACAGCGCGCTCGATCTCTGCCGCGAGCGCGGAGGCCGGTCGCGCGCGTCCGAGGTTGCAGGACGAGTGCACCGCCATGGCGGCACGGTTGTCGCGACCGGAGGTTGCTTCGACCTGCTTCACGCCGGCCACATCGCCACGCTGCGAGCGGCGCGGCGTTTGGGCGACTGCCTGATCGTGTTGGTGAACTCCGATGCTTCGGTGCGCCGGCTCAAGGGAAACGATCGCCCGTTGCAACCAGAGTCCGACCGCGCTGCGCTGCTCGAAGCACTCGACTGCGTCGACGCGGTCGAAGTGTTCGACGAAGACACGCCGGTGCGTTCGCTGGAAGCGCTGCAACCCGACGTGTTTGCCAAGGGCGGCGACTACGCGATCGACGAGCTACCCGAAGCTCGTGCGCTTTCGCGGTGGGGTGGCCAAGCCGTCGTACTGCCCTACATGGCCGATCGATCGACCACCAACTTGCTTCTGGAGGCGCGGCGCCGTGTTCACTGAAAACGCCCTTGGAACTGTCATCGTCACGGGAGGCGCGTCCGGACTCGGCGCGGCAGTTGCCGATGCCGTCGCCGGGCGAAACGGCACGCCCGTCGTGTTGGACCGCGTACCACCGTCGTCGCCGTACGCCTGCGTCGAGGTCGACTTGGCGGAGTCGAAGGCAGCTGAAGAAGCGGTCCGCCGCGCCGCGGAAGAGGTCGGACCGCCATCCGCGATCGTCACCTGCGCGGGCACGGACGTGCCCGGACCGTTCGTCGTGACCTCGACCGAAACATGGGAGCGCATCGTCGCGGTCAACCTGCTCGGCACGGCCGCAGTAATTCGGGCAGCGTTGCCATACCTCATCGAGCGGCACGGAAAGGTCGTGACAATCGCATCGACCTTGGGGCACCGCGTGTTCGGCGACGCGACGGCGTACTGCGCGAGCAAGTTCGGTGTCGTCGGCTTCTCTCGCGCGCTCCAAGCGGAGTTGCAAGGCCAAGTGGGCATCACCATGCTGACGCCGGGCGGGATGCACACCGGCTTCTTCGACGCCCGCGACGACAAGTACAAGCCCCCGCCCGACGCCCGGCTGTGCCGGCCGAGCGATGTCGCCGACGCGGTCATGTTCGCGTTGACGCGCCCGGCCGGCTGTGAGGTCAAGGAACTCGTCGTCGCGCCGCCCACCGAGTCTTCCTGGCCATGAAGCCACCACGACTCGTCGTGTTGCGGGCGCTCAAGATCGGTGATCTCGTGACTGCCGTTCCCGCACTACGCGCGCTTGCACGCGCGTACCCGATGCATGAGCGCGTGCTGGCGGCGCCGGACGCGCTGCGTCCACTTGCGGGGCTCCTTCGCTCCGTCGACCGTGTCGTCGACGTTGCGCCCCTTGGCGTGCTACCGGCGATACTGGGCGACCCGGCAGTCGCGGTGAACCTGCACGGCAAGGGTCCCGAAAGCACGCGCGTCCTCGCTGCCGCCCGCCCGGAACGGCTGATCGCGTTCGGATGCGGCGAACGTGGGTGCCGGGTCGAAGGGCCGCGCTGGCGCGCCGACGAACACGAAGTCGAACGATGGTGCCGGCTCCTCTCCGAGTCCGGGATCGACGCCGACCCGGACGACCGTCGGTTGGCTCCGCCGCCCGTTGCACCACCGCCGGTTGCGGTCGGGGCGACGATCGTGCACCCCGGTGCATCGGCGCCTGCTCGCCGATGGCCGGCCGATCGTTTCGCGGCCGTCGCGCGCGCCGAAGTAGACGCGGGCCGGCGGGTTGTGATCACGGGCGACCCGTCGGAGCGGCGCCTCGCGCGGCAGGTTGCGGACCTAGCCGGGCTCGACGATGGCGTCGTGCTTGCTGGTCGTACGTCCCTCCTCGAACTCGCGGCGGCCGTCGCTGCCGCGGACGTCGTGTGCAGTGGCGATACGGGCGTGGCGCACCTTGCCACCGCCTTCGGGACGCCGTCCGTCGTGCTCTTCGGGCCCGTGTCGCCCGCGCATTGGGGTCCGCCTGCCCACGACCCGCGACATCGCGCGTTGTGGGCCGGGCGGCTGGGAGATCCCCACGCGCCGCGCGTCGATAGCGGTCTCCTGCATATCGGCGTCGACCGGGTTGTCGCCACGCTCGGCGAAGTCTGCGGCCGGAAGACGAACCGATGACCCCTGGTGTCACCATCGTGGTCGCGACCCGAAACCGGCGTGATGTGTTGCTCGACACCCTGCAGCACCTCGTCCGCCTCGAATCGCCCGTGATCGTCGTCGACAACGACTCGCAGGACGGCACTTCGGGATCGGTAGCTGCCGCGCATCCCTCCGTCCGGGTCGTCGCCATGGCACAGAACATCGGTGGGGCGGCACGCAATGTCGGCGCGCAGATCGCGACGACGCCCTACGTCGCGTTCGCCGACGATGATTCCTGGTGGGCGCCCGGCAGTTTGCGCGGGGCCGCCGCGATCCTCCAGCGGCACGGTCGGCTGGCCATTGTGGCCGCGCGCATCCTGGTCGGAAAGAGTGCGAAGCTCGATCCGCTGTCGCAAGAGATGGCGCACAGCCCACTCGGCCCGGCGTTTGCTCCCGGTACGCGGCGCGTGTTGGGTTTCTCCGCGTGCGGAGCGGTCGTACGGCGCGACGCATTTCTCGGCACTGGCGGGTTTCTCCATCAGTTCGTGATCGGCGGCGAGGAAGAAGTCGTCGCGCTCGACCTCCGCAGCGCCGGATGGGAACTCGCATATGTACCCGACGTCGTCGCGCATCACCACCCGCAAGCACGGAATGCCGCGGGTCATGCCCGTCGCCGGCAACGCCTCGTGTGCAACATGTTGTTGACCGCATGGCTGCGATACCCAACCGGTCTCGCGGTCGCGACGACACGAGCCGCGGTTGTTCGGGCGGGACGCGATCGTGCGGCGATGCGAGGAGTACGAGATGCGCTGCGCGGTGCGGCGTGGGCCGCGCACGAACGCAAACCCGTTCCATCGTCCGTGCGCGATGAGCTCGAACTACTACGCGCGACGCGCTCATGAACATCTTTCTGTGGCACGTGCACGGCGCGTGGACGACCTCCTTCCTCCACGGCGGCCATCAATACTTCGTGCCCGTCACGGCCGATCGAGGTCCCGAGGGCCGCGGGCGGGCGATGACCTACGACTGGCCCGACACGACCGTCGAGGTGACTCGCGACAGGGCGCGCGATCTGCCGATCGACGTCGTGGTGATGCAACGGCCCGAAGAACTCAACGGTCTCGCAGCCGCGTGGCTCGGTGGACGCCGTCCGGGAACCGACCTACCGGCCATCTATCTCGAGCACAACGCTCCGCAAGGTCGGATTGCCGACATGCGACATGCGGCGGCCGACCGTCCGGATCTGCTGCTCGTCCACGTGACGCATTTCAACGACATCTTTTGGGATGCGGGCTCCACGCCTACTCGCGTCATCGAGCACGGCATCGTCGATCCCGGTCTGCGATATACGGGTGAACTTGCCCGCGGTGTCGCCGTGATCAACGAGCCAGTTCGGCGCGGGCGCGTGACTGGCACCGATCTGCTCGAACGGTTCTCCGCCGCGGCTCCCATTGATCTCTTCGGGATCGACGCGGGATCGCTTGGAGGAACCGACCTTCCGCAGGCGCGGCTCCACGAGGAGATGGCGCGCCGGCGTGTCTATCTCCATCCAGTGCGCTGGACGTCGTTGGGCCTGTCGCTCATCGAGGCGATGCACCTTGGTATGCCGGTCGTCGCGTTGGCGACAACCGAAGTGGCCGATGCGGTGCCCCAAAGTGCCGGCGCGATCTCGACGAACGTCGCTCGGCTCGTCGACGAGATGCGGGGCCTGATGGCAGACCCCGACGCCGCGCGTGAAGCAGGAAAGGCGGCTCGCAACTACGCGCGATACCGCTTCGCGCTGGAACGGTTCCTGCTGGATTGGGACCGAGCCCTCGAGGCGGTGGCCGGGTTGCGGTCTCGCCGCGCGGGTAGCACGAAGAGCAACAGTCCGCCGCTACCGAAGGGAGCGCGATGAAGGCACTGACCTGGCAGGGCAAGCGCGACGTGCAAGTGGCCGACGTTGCCGAGCCGCAGTTGAAAGAGCCGACCGACGCGATCATTCGCGTGACGACAACCGGAATCTGCGGTTCCGACCTCCATCTCTACGAGGTCCTCGGACCGTTCATGGGCAAAGGCGACATCCTCGGCCACGAACCGATGGGAATTGTCGAAGAGGTCGGGAGCGAGATCACGAATCTCGCGCCCGGTGATCGCGTCGTCGTGCCGTTCAACATCTCGTGCGGGCACTGCTTCATGTGCGGACAGGGGCTGCAATCGCAGTGCGAAACGACACAGGTGCGCGACGAAGGTACCGGCGCTGCGCTGTTCGGCTACACGAAGTTGTACGGCGAAGTTCCCGGCGGTCAGGCGGAGTTCCTCAGAGTCCCGCAGGCGCACTACGGACCGATCAAGGTCCCGGAAGGCCCGCCCGACGACCGTTTCGTCTACCTCTCCGACGTGTTGCCCACTGCGTGGCAAGCGGTCGAATACGCCGCCGTTCCAAAGGGCGGCAGCTTGCTGGTACTCGGTTTGGGGCCGATCGGCGATATGTCGGCCCGCGTCGCGCGGGTGCGCGGCATCGAGAAGGTCATCGGCGTCGACATCGTCCCGGAACGCCTCGACCGCGCCCGCCAACGCGGTGTGCACGCGTTGAACTTCGAGGAGGAGAAACGCGACCTCGTGGAGCACATTCGCAGCCTCACGAACGGGCGCGGTCCGGATTCGGTCATCGACGCCGTTGGTATGGAGGCGCACGGCATGCCCGTCGCGAAAGTCGCGCAAGACGTCACCACCATGCTTCCGAACAAGCTCGCCGCGAAGATGATGGAACGCGTCGGGGTCGATCGGTTGACTTCGTTGTACGTCGCGATCGACGCCGTGCGGCGCGGCGGGACTGTGTCGGTCATCGGCGTGTACGGCGGCATGACTGATCCATTGCCGATGATGAAGATGTTCGACAAGCAGATTCAGATACGAATGGGTCAAGCCAACGTTCGTCGCTGGACCGACGACATCATGCCGTTGCTCACCGGCGATGCCGACCCACTCGGCGTCGACGCGTTCGCAACTCATCGGTTGCCGCTCAGCGAGGGGCCGGAGGCGTACAAGATGTTCCAGGAAAAGCGCGACGGCGCGGTGAAGATCCTCCTGAAGCCGTAGCGTCTGACCATGAGCCGCACAGACGACGCTCCGGCAACGGCGAATGCGCGACGGTGGCCCGACCTGACGCTGTCGACGTGGGACGACACCCGCGTCACCGTGCACATGTGGACCCAGGTAGTCGGCAAGGTCCGGCTCGCGCTCGAACCTTGGGTCAACCATTGGTGGCAAGTAACGCTCTACGTGTCGGCGCGAGGGTTGACGACGTCGCTCATGCACTCGCCCAAGCGCAACATCGAGATGGAGTTCGACTTCGTCGACCATCTTCTCGTTCTGCACGCGACCGACGGGGAGAAGCGCACCGTCGCATTGGAGCCGCGCTCGGTTGCGAGCTTCTACGAGGCGACGATGTCGGCCCTCGACGACCTCGGCGTGCGGGTACCGATGCTGGCCCGGCCGGTCGAGGTCGAAGTCGCCATCCCGTTTGCCCAAGACGTCGAGCACCACGCCTACGACGCCGATGCCGTGCACCGTTTCTGGTTGGGCATGGTCGAGATGGACCGCGTCCTCAAGGAGTTCCGCGGACGGTTCATCGGCAAGGCGAGCCCGGTCCATTTCTTCTGGGGTGGCTTCGACATGGCAACGACCCGGTTCTCCGGACGGACGGCGCCCCCGCATCCGGGTGGCGCGCCGAACTGTGCCGACTGGGTGATGCGCGAGGCCTACAGCCACGAGGTGAGCAGCTGCGGGTTCTGGCCGGGTGGCAGTGAGGAAGGTTCGTTCTACGCCTACGCCTACCCGGAACCGGAGGGCTTCGCCGAGTGGCCGGTTGTGCCCGACGCAGCGTTCTACGACCACGATCTTCGCGAGTTCATCCTGCCGTACCGCGCGGTCCGCACCGCCGACGATCCGGACGCAACGCTGCTCGCCTTCTTGCAGAGCAGCTACGAAGCCGCCGCCGAGCGGGCTCATTGGGACCGTCCCGCACTCGAAGCCGTCCACCACCCTTGACCGGCAGCCATGCGTGCGTCGATAGGGGACGGCGGTTTCAACCGGTCATCGCAATGAACTCGGCGAGTTGCTCGGTTGGTTTCTTTCCGTTGAGAGTTTCGCGCGGTCGGCCGTTGAGGCTGTCGGCGGCGGCTTGGA
>JAODBJ010000169.1 GCA_025463905.1 Actinomycetes bacterium | reverse complement strand
GAGCCCGTGACCAACGGCGACGTGGTCGTGTCCGACTGCGTCAACTTCAAAGACAAGGGCGACAAGAGCAAGTGCAAGGACAAGTGAGACACCCGCTCGCATCGCGTTGACGCGCACAGCACGCTAGGGCGCCGGAGGTGACTCGCTGATCGGCCCGTAACCGCCGCCACCCGGAGTAAGGATGCGCAGCACGTCGCCCGCGTGCAGTTGCACCGTGCACTTGTCGGGCATGCGTTCAGCGCGCGCTTCGTCGGCGTCGGGCAGGAACCAGTTTTCGCCGGGTGCTCCGGGCTCACCGCCGGCGAGGCCCCATGGTTGCGACACACGGCGTTCGGTGATCAACGACACGGTCACGTCTTCCAGCATCTCGATCTCTCGCTCGATGCCGTCGCCGCCGCGCGCCGCGCCTCCGCCGCCACTCCCTCGCCGCAACGCGTAGCGCCGAACCCGCATCGGGTACGCGCGCTCGAACGCCTCCACGGGCGTGTCCATCGTGTTGGTCATCGCAGTGTGCACACCGCTCATGCCCGAGCGGCCACCGGGCCGGCCACCCTGGCCACCGCCGATCGTCTCGTAGTACACCCACCCCGCGCCGCCGATGAGCACGTTGTTCATCGTTCCCTGCGACGCGGCGCCGACGCGATCGGGCACCGCTTGCGCGAGCGCGCCAAGGCATACATCGGCGACGCGCTGACTCACCTCGACATTGCCCGCGCCTACGGCAACCGGCGGTTGCGCCGCGACGATCGAGCCCGGGGGCGCAATTACGTGCACCGGGCGGAGGGCGCCACCGTTGGCCGGGATCGTCGGGTCCGTTGCCGAACGCAACGCGAACGCAACTGCGCTGACGGTCACCGCCTCGACTGCGTTCACCGTTCCGGGGCGTTGCGCATCCGTGCCGGTGAAGTCGAACTCGATCTCGTCGCCTCGCACGGTGATCGCAACGGTGATACGCGCGGGTCCGAACTGGCCGGTGCCACCGGTGGAGTCGAGCACGTCATCGAACTGGTACGTGCCGTCGGGTACTGCGCGCAACGCGGCGCGCATGCGGCGTTCGCCGTAGTCCACGATCTCGTCGATCGGCGCGCTCGCGAACTCGACGAAACGCGCGACACCGATCGCGTTGGCGCCGCGTTGCGCGTCGAGGTCGCCTCGCCGCTCGTCGGGTGTACGCGACGCGGCGAAGAACACCTCTTGCACTTCGGAGGTCAGGCGCACCGGCGGGACCCGCAAGCCCTCCTGGAAGATTTCCGTGGCGTCGGGGGGCATCGAACCGGGCGCCATCCCGCCGAGGTCGGCATGGTGGGCGCGATTCGCGACCCAACCGACGAGGCTGCCGGCATCGTCGAATGCGGGCGCGACCAAGGTGACGTCGTTGAGGTGCGTACCGCCCGCGAATGGGTCGTTGCAGATGTATTGCTCGCCGGGCTGGGCACCGTCACCACAGCGTTCGATGACCGCCGCGACCGCGGCGGGCATTGATCCGAGGTGCACCGGAATGTGCTCCGCTTGCACGAGCAGCTCACCGTTCGGCGTGAACAACGCAGAGGAGCAGTCGGCCCGTTCCTTGATGTTCGGGCTGTAGGCCGCGCGTCGCAACACCGCGCCGATCTCGTCGGCGATGCCCGTGAGCCGGGCGATCAGCACCTGCAGGTCGGCCGGGTCGAGCATCAGCCGCGCTCCAAGACCCACGCGCCGAGCTCGCGGGGTGCGCCGATCCACCCGTCGGGTACCCACACCGTGCAGTCGGGCTCGGAGAGCACCGCCGGACCGCGCACCTTCGTGCGTGCGGGGGCGGGAAGGTCGACGACGTCGAGCGGTGCCGGCGCGGTCGCTCGTGCTCGTACCGCCACCACCTCGATTGGCGCACCGGGACGCGCATTGCCGTTGCGCGCTTCATGCACGGCCGGGAAGTCGTCGGGCGAGACGACCGTGAGTTCGTGGCTCTGGCCGACGTACCGGCAGTCGTACGCGATCTCCACGGCTGCGACGGCGCCGACGAGCGCTCGCGCTTCGTCGGCCAGCGCGGTCGCGACCATGGGCAACGACGGGTCGTCGGCGCGCGTGGGGTACGACCGCACGAGTTCGCGCCGGCGCGGAGAGCACAGCAGTCCGACCGCCGACAAGACGCCGGCTCGGGGGGGCACGATCACCGCGCGCATACCGAGCGCGTCCGCCACCGCGCACGCGTGCAACGGTCCGGCTCCGCCGAACGCGACCAGCGCGAGCTCGCGCGGGTTGACACCGCGCGCCACGGTCACCGCGCGTACGGCCTCCTCCATCGCCGCATCGACCACCTTCACCACGCCGGCCGCGTCTGCCCCCGTACGTTCGAGCGCATCGCGCGCGGCCGCCACATCGAGCCGGCCGAGATCCGACAACACGGCATCGTGCGGGATCCGGCCGAGTACCAGGTCGGCGTCGGTCACCGTCGGCAGGCGACCGCCGCGGCCGTAACACGCGGGTCCCGGCACTGCGCCCGCGCTGCGCGGCCCCACTACCAGCGCGCCGCCCGCGTCGAGCGACGCGATCGAGCCCCCACCCGCGCCGATCGTGTGCACGTCGAGCGCCGGCAAGCGCACCGGGAAGCCGGCGACGTTGCGGCCCGTTGCGGGTTCCGGCACGCCTCCGCGCACCAGGCACACGTCCGTGCTCGTGCCGCCCATGTCGAAGGTCACGGCGTCGGGGTAGCCGCACGCCGCGGCGACCGCGGCACCGGCGCGCGCACCGCCGGCGGGTCCGGACAACAACAGGGCCGCCGGTACGCGCGCAGCCTCCCCGACCGGCACGAGACCACCCGCCGACGTCATCACGAGCACCTCGATGGCCAGGTCGCGGAGTGCTTCGAGATAGGGCGCGCACGCCGGGCGCAGGTACGCGTTCGCGACGGTCGTAACCATGCGTTCGTACTCGCGGAACTCCGGCGACACCTCATGCGACGCAGTCACGTCGTACCCGCGCGCTCGCAGCGCGCCGGCGACGGCGCGCTCGTGCGTGGGGTCAAGGTCGGCGTGCAACAGGCAGACCGCAACGGCATCGACGTCGCCGGATAGTGCAGGAAGCGTGCCGTCCCACGCCTCGATCTCGCGGCCTTGCGCGTCGAGGCGGCCGCCGATGTCGAAACGGAGGTCGCGCGGCACGAGTGGCGCGGGCCGGTCGATGAACGGGTCGTACAACGACGGTCGAGCCTGGCGAGCAATCTCGATGACGTCGGCGAACCCACGCGTGGCGACGAGCGCGACCCGCGCTCCGCGGCGTTCGAGCAACGCATTCGTCGCCACCGTCGTGCCGTGTGCGAGTAGCGCCGGGCGTTCGCGACTCAGGGCTTCGACCCCGTGCGCAACCGCGTCGGCCGGGTTGGCCGGCGTGGACGTCACTTTCGCGATCGTGCCGTCGTTCGCGACGACGTCGGTGAAGGTCCCGCCGGTGTCCACACCCAGATTCACCACAGCAGCGTCGCGCATACGCGCGCCAAAGGAATTGCGCATACGCGCGCCAAAGGAAGGGCGCATACGCGCGCCAAGGGAATGGCGCGGGACGCACTCATGACGCTGACAACCGCGCGGCCGCGGCCAGTACCGCGTCGGCTAGACGGCGCCCGGGCCGCCGGCCCATGCGGTCGATGGGGCCACTCACGCTGATCGCGGCGACGACTCGACCGTCGCGGTCACGCACCGGTGCGCTGACGCTCGCGACGCCCGCTTCGCGCTCGGCCACGCTTTCGGCCCAACCCTTTTGGCGCACGCCCGCGAGCACACGTGGATCGACGTCGAAGCGATCCGCGTCGTCCGCCCACGCGAGCAGCACCTTTGCGCCCGATCCGGCGTTGAGCGGGAGCACCGCGCCGAGTGGCACGGTGTCGCGCAAACCGCTCGACCGTTCGCGCGCGGCGACACAAACGCGCCGGTCGGCGTCGCGCACGTACAACTGGGCGCTCTCCCCCGTTTCGTCGACGAGCTGCGCGAGGACGGGTCGGGCTGCGTCCGCGAGGGGGAAGTCGCGTGCGGCGGCGGCGCCCCATGCGACGAGCCGGCTGCCGAGGCGGAAGCGACCGTCGTCGTCGCGTGCGAGCAGGCCTTGCTTCTCGAGCGCGACGGCCAGCCGGTGCGCGGTGGGCCGGGCCAGGCCGGTGGTCTGCACCAGGTCGGCGAGGGTCGCGCGGCCGCTCGTGGCCACCGCCTCGAGGAGTTGCACCGCTCGATCGAGCGTCTGTACCCCACCCGCTACACTGTCCACGTACTGATACTACCGTCTCATTGTGTGAGACGACACTCGAAGCCGACCGAGGTGATCGCTCGTGCCGAACACACTCTCAGAGAAGGTATGGGAACGCCACGTGGTTCGCCGCGTCGACGGTGAACCGGACCTCCTCTACATCGACCTGCACCTCGTGCACGAGGTCACGTCGCCGCAGGCGTTCGACGGGTTACGCCTCGCCGGCCGCACCGTGCGCCGCCCCGACCTCACCGTCGCGACGATGGATCACAACGTTCCGACGAGCAATCTCGACCTGGTGCAAGACCCGATCTCGGCCAAGCAGATGTCGGTGCTCGCGCAGAACTGCGCCGAGTTCGGGATCCGCTGTTACGCGATGCGCGATCCCGGCCAGGGCATCGTGCACGTGATCGGCCCCGAGCAGGGCCTCACCCAACCGGGCACCACCATCGTGTGCGGCGACAGCCACACGTCCACCCACGGCGCGTTCGGAGCGCTCGCGTTCGGCATCGGTACGAGCGAAGTGGAACACGTGCTCGCGACGCAAACGTTGCCCCAAACCAAGCCGGGCACGATGGCCGTCACCGTCGAGGGTGACACGCCGGAAGGCGTGACTGCGAAAGACATCGTGCTCGCGATCATCGCTCGAATCGGCACCGGCGGTGGTATCGGCTCGATCATCGAGTTCCGCGGCAGCGCGATCCGCGCGCTGTCGATGGAAGGCCGTATGACGGTGTGCAACATGTCGATCGAGGCGGGCGCGCGTGCCGGTCTCGTCGCACCCGACGACGTCACGTTCGCGTACCTCGAAGGCCGGCCGTTCGCACCGCGCGGCGCGGTATGGGAGCAGGCACTCGACGACTGGCGTTCGCTGCGCACGGATAAGGGAGCGTCGTTCGACAAGGACGTCGCGATCGACGCCGCAACGCTCCGCCCGCACGTGTCGTGGGGCACGAACCCCGGCCAGACGGTCACGATCGACGACGCGGTTCCCAGCCCCGGCTCGTTCACCGATCCCGCGTCGCGCGAAGCGGCAAAGCGGGCACTCGGTTACATGGGCTTGAAGGCCGGAACGCCGATGCGCGACATCCCGGTCGACACGGTGTTCATCGGTTCGTGCACGAACTCGCGCATCGAAGACCTGCGGGCCGCCGCCGCGGTTGTGCGCGGCTACCAGGTGAAGCAAGGCGTCCGCACGCTCGTGGTGCCCGGGTCGGTCGCGGTGAAGCTGCAAGCAGAGGCCGAAGGCCTCGACCGTGCGTTCACTGACGCCGGCTTCGACTGGCGTGAGCCCGGCTGCTCGATGTGTCTTGCGATGAACCCCGACAAGCTCGCACCGGGCGAACGGTGCGCGTCGACGTCGAACCGAAACTTCGAAGGACGCCAAGGCAAAGGCGGCCGCACGCACCTCGTGTCGCCCGCGGTCGCCGCCGCCACCGCAATCGCCGGCCACTTCGCCACCCCCGACGACCTGAGGTAGCGCCATGGAACCTGTCACCGTGATCACCGGCCGCGCCCTGCCGCTCGACCGATCCGATGTCGACACCGACCAGATCATCCCCTCCGATTGGCTGAAGCGCGTCGAGCGCACCGGCTTCGGCGCCGGACTCTTCAGCGAGTGGCGCGAGAACTCCGACTTCGTGCTCAACCAGGAGCGTTACGACGGCGCGTCGGTGCTCATCGCCGGCCCGAACTTCGGTACCGGCTCCTCACGCGAACACGCGGTGTGGGCACTCCAGGACTACGGGTTCGCCGCAGTCATCTCGCCGCGCTTCGGCGACATCTTCCGCAACAACGCGTTGAAGGGTGGCCTCGTACCGGTCGTCGCGCCCGCCGACGTAGTCGAACGTTTGCTGCGCGCGGTCGAGGAAGACCACACCGTCGAGATCGTGGTCGATGTCGAGCACCGCCGTCTCGCCGTACCGTCACTCGGTATCGACGTCGAGTTCCCGCTCGACGACTTCACCCAGTACCGCTTGTTGCACGGCCTCGACGACATCGGCCTCACGCTGCAGCATGTCAACGACATCACGAACTACGAAAGCAGTCGCCCAGCTTGGCTACCAGCCATGCCCTCCGAACTTGCGTGAACATTGCGCCTGGGAGCGCGTTGCATTCTCGGAGCGCGTTCTTTCACGCCGGTTCGAGGTTGGGGCCGTTATTTGACGGCGGTCGGGGCGACGACGCCGCCCACCGCGCCGGTGATGGGCAAGGGCGTGGCGACCAAGAGGCATTCGTAGCGACCGTCGGCGGCGCAGTCGGACGCGAGCTCGTCGAGATACCAGAGCTGGCCCTGCACCAGACCTTGGTCGCGCAGGTTGATCATGTGTACCGGGAACAGCACTTTGCGACGCTCGCCCGGGAACACTTCGAACGTGAGGTTGTCGGTCGCGACGGCGGCCACCGCGTGGTCGTGGAACCACGCGATCGACTCGATGCCGAGACCGGGGCTCGGGTGGCTGAAGCGGTCGCGGTCGCCTTCACGCAGCCAGTGCATCTGCCCGGTGCGCACCATGACGATGTCGCCCGGTTGCACGGTCACGTCTGCGGCGAGCGCGGCTTGATCGAGGTCGTCGGAACCGACGGCGTGGTTGTCGTCGAAATGGTCGACACCGTGCACGCGCGCGATGTCGAGCAGGACTCCCCTCGTCACGATGGGCCCGAAGTGCTCGATGCCGAGGCGGCTCGCCCCGGCTTCGCTCACCGCGCCGGCCGGCGTGTCGTTGTAGAGATGTTCGCCGTATCCCACGTGCGCGAGTGCATCCCAGTGCGTGGCGGCCTGCACACCCATGTCGACCGCGTCGTCGTTCGTGGTGAAGTCGTTCGGGTCGCCGGTGAAGTTCATGTTGCAGGCCACCATCCGGTGCTGCGGGTTGATACGCCCGGGGATGCCTCCGGTCTGCGGTCCCTCGGCGTTCATCGGGATGGCGAGCGAGAAGGCCGCGCCCCGCTGGACCGCTGCGACGCCGCGTTGCACCGCCTCGGGTGTGATGAGGTTCAACGTGCCGCGCTGGTCGTCGGCGCCGAAGCGACCCCAGTTCGACACGCGCTGCGCGAGCGCTTGTAGGTCTTCCGGCAACGCCACGACGTCGCTCCTTCTCAGGTTCTCAGGGGTTTGATGCGCTTCAGCGCTTCCCGCTGCGACAGGGGCGAGAGTCTGTCACCCATCGTGGCGACGTAACGAGCGACCGCCTCGGGCTGCGTCTTCGAGTACTCCCGGAGCGCCCAGCCGATCGCCTTGCGGATGAAGAAATCGGGGTGGTCGGCGCGCCGGCGGCAGTAGTCGAACAACCGGCCGGTGTCGGTGTGTTGCTTGTAGGCGAGTTGGTGCAAGATCGCGACCCGCGCCACCCACAGGTTGCCGTCGTCGACCCACTTGTCCATCTCCGACACGAGGTCGGGATGCGCGAGTACGAGCGCACCGACCGAATGGGCCAGCGCGTCGACGGTGTCCCACCACGACTTGTGCATGACGCACCAACGCAGGTTGCGCACGAATCGCGCCGAGCACACGCGCCCGTGTCTTCCTGCGTAGTCGCACGCGAAGTATTGGTACTCGCGTTCGGGGAGCGCCCAACTGGCGCGCATGACCGCAGCGAGTTGCCGTTCGGTCGGTGGGGTGGCGCCGGCGAGAAGGGCGCGGGTGATGGCCCTCCGTCGCGGAGTGGGATGCCGAGGAACGGAAACTGGTCGCGCATGTACGCGGCCATCGCCAGTGCATTGCTGGGGTCCCGCTGCGCGTCGAACGCGTCGGTGACGCGCGCGACGACGTCGGTCGCGTAACCGGCAACGCCGCCCATCTCGCGAGTATGTCAGCCCGGTCGGGCTTCCTTGACGCCCGACAAAAGCGCCAGCTCCCGCCATTTCCAGAAGCAGTCGACGTCGGCAAAGCCGATCTCCTGCAACCAGCCGACGTGCGCGTCGAGCGCGACGCATTGGTTCGACGGATCGTCATTCTCCGGGGCGTGATCCGGCTCGACCCACAGGTTGGTGGTCATCAGGGCCCGACGACCGCTTCACGAGTGTCGCCGCGCTCGTGCATCCGCACGACCTTGTTCACCGCATTGAGGTACGCGCGCGCCGACGCTTCGACGACGTCCGTGGCTACACCCCGACCGGTCACTTTCGTGCCGTCGTCGGTCTCGAGTTGCACGACCACCGATCCGAGCGCGTCCGCACCGCCGGTGACCGACGCGACCCGGAAGTCGGAGAGCTTGCCGTGCACACCCGTTGCCTCGGAGATCGCGGCGACCGCGGCGTCGATCATGCCGTCGCCGTTTCCGGTCGCTTCGACCTTGCCGTCGGGTGAGGTGAGCACGACCCGTGCCGTCGGCTTCGATGCCGTGCCGCCGTGAACTTCGAGCTCGGCGATCGCGAACCGGTGCACGATCGCAGTCCCGAGTTCTTCGGCGACGATCGCTTCGAGGTCGGCTTCGCCAATCTCGACTTTCCGGTCGGCTAGTTCCTTGAACCGCACGAACGCCGCGTTGAGCGCGTCGCCTTGCACGTGCAGGCCCATCTTTTCCAGCGTGTCGGCAAAGGCATGGCGACCGGAGTGCTTGCCCAGCACGATCTGGGCCGCCTCTTGGCCGACCGAATTCGCGTCGATGATCTCGTACGTCTGGCGGTCGGAGAGCACGCCGTGTTGGTGGATACCCGATTCGTGCGCGAACGCGTTGCGACCGACAACCGCCTTGTTGAACTGCACGTGGTAGCCGGTGAGGCGCGACACGAGCCGCGATGTGCGCGCCAGTTCCTCGCTGCGCACGTTCACGTCGAGACCCGCGAAATAGTCGCTGCGGGTCTTGATGGCCATCACGACCTCTTCGAGCGCGGCATTGCCGGCTCGTTCACCCAGGCCGTTCATCGCACATTCCACTTGGCGGGCACCATTCTCGACACCCGCGAGCGAGTTGGCAACCGCAAGGCCGAGATCGTCGTGGCAGTGCGTCGACACGACGTAGTCGCCCCGAACGTGGTCGATCACGTACTGGATCAGCTTCCCGTAGTCGCCGGGCACCGCGAAGCCAACCGTGTCGGGGATGTTCAGCGTGGTCGCGCCATTGTCGACCGCGATCTGACACACCTCGCACATAAAGTCGGGATCCGAGCGGTAGCCGTCCTCGGGCGAGAACTCGACGTCGGCGGTATACGACTTCGCGCGCGCGACCGCTGCCGAGGCTTCCGCCTTCACCTGTTCGGGCGTCATCTTGAGCTTTTTTTCCATGTGAATCTTCGACGTCGCGATGAACACATGGATCCGTGCCTTCGATGCGTGACGCACCGCTTCCCACGCGCGGTCGACATCCTTGAACCCGGTGCGAGACAACGCGCAGATCACCGGGCCGGAGACCGCCTTCGCGATCGCTTCGACCGATTCGAAGTCGCCCTCGGACGCGATCGGGAACCCAGCTTCGATGACGTCGACACCGAGGCGTGCGAGCTGGTCGGCAATCTCGAGCTTCTCCGCGACGTCGAGCGAGATCCCGGGGGATTGCTCGCCGTCACGCAGGGTTGTGTCGAAGATCAGTACGTGATCCATCTCGATATCGCCTTCCGAGTCGGGCGGGGTGCAGAACGAAAGCAGAACGAAAACAGCAACAAAAAACCCCCCAGCCACGAAGGCGGGAGGGCGCAGCACGAGCACCGGTGAGTGCTCGCGCCTACATAAGAAGGAGGCCGATCAGTGCGCGGGAAACGGGCTGCCGGTTCGTCATAGTCCAGAAAACTGTGTCACGAAGGGCCTCCCAAGTCAATGCACCCCGATCGCGCCTCCCCTCCCGCGTAGCGTGAACGGCGTGGCGACCGAGGTCCGCTCCCCTCGCGATGAAGACGAACTGCGTGCGGTCTGGATGATGTTGTCGCGCGCGTTCGGCTGGGAAGCCGGCAATTTCGACACCTTCGTGGCCGGGTCGCCGATCGAACGGGTCCTCGCAGTCTTCGTCGACGATGAGCCGGTCGCGTGCTCGCGCATCCGAGAGTTCGGGCAGTTCTTCGGGCGCCGGCGCGTGCCGATGGGCGGATTCTCCCCCGTCGGCGTCGCGGCCGAGCATCGCGGTCGCGGCTATGGGTCGCTCGTAACCGAGGCGCAGTTTCCGCTCCTGCGCGATCGAGGCGAGGTGCTCGCCGGTCTCTATCCCGCGACGAATTCGCTCTACCGCAAGGTCGGCTTCGATGTCGCCGGCGTGTGGGCAAAACACCGCGTCCGAACGCGCGACCTGCAACTCGTGCCCGCGGCGCGCGGTGTGACGACACGACGCGCCACCGAGGACGACTACGGCGCGATCGAAGCGTGTTACACACGCGTCGCGCGCGAAATCCCCGGTTTCCTCGACCGCAGCGGGCCGTGGTGGGACCGCATCTTCACCGCCGAAGGGCAACAGATCTATGTCGTCGACGGCGACGCCGGCGAGGTCGTGGGATACGTGCGCTACAAGCTGCAATGGCCGCCTCGCGCGAGCGTCGCCACCATCGACGTCGCCGAGTTGACCGCCGACGACCCCGATGTCGGGCACGCCCTCTGGCGTCTCGTCGGCTCATCGTCGTCGATCGCGCCCGAAGCGACGCTCATCGGACCGCCCGAACACACGCTCCTGTTCTCACTGCCCGAACAAGATCTCCTGGCGCACGAGCACTGGCGCTGGATGGCGCGCGTCATCGACGCACCGGACGCGATCGCGGCGCGCGGCTACCCACCCGACAGCCGCACCGACATCAACCTTCGCCTGATCGATCCGCAGTGCGAGTGGAACGACGGACACTGGCGTTTCGTGCTCGAAGACGGTGAGGCGACGCTCGAGCGGGGCGGCAACGGCGACGTAGAACTCGGCATCGGTGCGTTCTCCGCGCTGTACACCGGTTACGCGTCGACGCACACCTTGCGCTCGACCGGCCGGTTGCGGTCGGACGCGCCGGGTGCACTCGCGCGTCTCGACGCCGCGTTCGGTGGGCCGATCCCGTGGATGCCCGACTTTTATTGAGATGGGAGAACCGGCGATGCGTAAGTCAATGGCAGGGGTGCTCGGTCTCGGCGTCGCGACCGCGGCGATCGTCGGCATATGGCGCGCGTACAGCGCTCGAACCCGCAGCGCGGCCGGCGACCAAGACTGGGACAGCGCTCCGTTCCCGTTCCCGCCGGTACCGCGGCCGGTGAACGTCCGCCCGATCCACGCGCCACGCGAGACGGAGCCGTGGACCGAGCCGGTCGACGGCATGTGCCCGGTATCGCACCCGATCAAGGCCAAGCTCACCAGCGGCATCTACCACATGCCCGGCGGGATGAACTACGACCGCACGCGCCCTGACCGCTGCTACGTCGACGCTGAGGCCGCGGACCGCGACGGATTGCGGGCGGCAAAGCTCTGATCCGCGCGCCGCGGCATCTACGCTCCGCGAAACCGGGGGACAGAGATGGCGGGAACCAGTTACGACTCTTCAGTGCCGGGCGCGCCGTTCCCGCCTGGCGCGGAGTGGGCGCCGAGCACACCGTGGGCGCCGCCCGGCGCGAATTCGCGGCGGCGCCGTCGCGGGAAACGCTGGATCGCAATCCTGCTGGGCGTCTTCGTGCTGGCGTTCGCCGGCTGCGCCGCCCTGGCGCTCAGCAACCGCAGCGTTCGAGAAACGGCAACCGCGTTTGCCCACGGTGCCAACAAGATGTACTGGGCTGAGTCGTCCGCGATGGAGCCGAGTATCCGCGCGGGCGACAAGGTGGCGGCAACGACCCACATCGGCAGGATCCATCGCGGCGACGTCCTGATCTTGAAGAGCAAGCAGCCCGGCGTCGAAGTGATCATCAAGCGAGTCGTCGGTCTGCCGGGCGAAACGATTACCGCAGCATTCGGCGGAGTGAGCGTGAACGGCCGCCCACTCGACGAACCGTACGCGACGAGTCTCACGCGAGGCGTGACCCGCACGGTGCTGGCCGCGGACTCCTACTACGTGCTGGGCGACAACCGAACCATGTCGAGGGACTCTCGTTTCGACGGGCCGTTCACGCGTGCTGAGGTCGTCGCGGTCGTGCTTCGCATCGTGTCGCCGTCGTCGCACGCCGGGCGCATCCCGGGTTCGACGCGCTCTTGATCAGACGGTTACGCCAAGGCCAGCGCGGCCAATTCGGCGAGGTGGTCGTCGGTGGAACCGAGCGCGAGCGACGCGGTGAGCAGTCGCTTGTAGAACAGATGGATGTCGTGCTCCCAGGTGAAGCCGATGCCACCGAAGACCTGCACCGCGCTGCCACCGAGTTGGGCGAATGCATCGCTCGCATATGCCTGCGCCATGGTCGCCGAGCGGTGGGCCTCGTCCGGACCGGCTTGATCGATCCCCCAGCACGCGTAGTAGCCGGCCGCGCGACCGAGTTCCACGACGCGGAGCATGTCGGCACAGAGGTGCTGAATTGCTTGGAACGCGCCGATCGGGCGGTCGAACTGCACCCGTTCCTTCGCGTATTCGATCGCAAGTTCCAACGCGCGTGCAGCCGCGCCTACGCCGTCGACCACGTACGCGACTGCGAGCCGATCCACCGTGCGCGCTATCGCGTCGGTCGCGTCACCTTCGCCGAGCCGCCAGCCGCGTGCACCGTCGAGATGCACGGTCGCTTGCTTGCGCGACCCGTCGACGGAAGGCGTGGCCGTGGTGTCGATGCCATCGGCGTCCGCCTGCACCGCGAACACGCCGAGCTCATTGCCCGCGGCGGCGCTGACAAGCACCACTCCGGCGGCGGCGCCGTCGGCAACGTGCACTTTCGTGCCGTCGATGCGCCACGTGTCGCCGTCGCGCCGCGCCGTCGTGACGGGCGCGTCCACACGGTAACGCCGGTCGGGTTCGTAGAGCGCGACGGTGCCGATGAGCGAACCGGCGGCGAGGTCGGGCAAGAGGAACGCGTGCTCGCGCGGTGAACCGGCCTCGACGACGAGCGACACCGCGCCGATCGCCGACGACGCATAGGGCAACGGGTTGACGGTCCGGCCGAGCTCTTCGAGCACGACGGCCGCGTCGACCATTCCCATTCCCGCGCCACCGTGCTCCTCGGGCACGAGCAAGCCGGTGACGCCCAGCGCCGCCAGCGCGCGCCACACGTCGTCGGCGCCGGCTGTTGCCTCGCCATAAAGGTCGCGAACGTACGGCGTGAGCGGCGCGCGGTCGGCGAGCAAACGCCGCACCGAGTCGCGGAGCTGTTCCTGCTCGTCGGAGAACTCGAAGTCCATGGGAGTGGTGTCTAATCCAGATCGATCGCGCGCGCAGTTTGGATGCCCGGCATCGAGACGATGCGACTGATCAGCTCGGCCGGCACGGGCGTGTCGGTGGCGATCGCCATGAGCGCCGCCGCGCCGGTGGAGCTGCGCCCCACGCCCATGTCTGAGATGTTGAGCTTCGCCTCGCCGAGGATGGTCGCGACCAGGCCGATCATGCCGGGCCGGTCCTCGTTGTGCACCACGAGCATGTGACTCGACGGTGGCAAGTCGACGATGTGGTCGTCGATACCGACGATGCGCGGTGCTTCCTGCTTCCCGAACAGCGTGCCCGCCACGTGGGGCCCGCCCGATCCGCGCACCGAGATCAGGTTCGCGTAGTCGCGGGCGTCTGACGACTTCGTTTCGCGCACGGACACTCCTCGCTGCTCGGCGAGTTGCGGCGCGTTCACGAACGACACGGGTTCATCGACGACCGGGCTCAGCACGCCCTTCAAGATCGACAAGGTGAGCACCCGGCAGTCGTAGTCGGCGATGTCGCCTTCGTAGGTGATCTCGAGCGTGCCCGGTGATCCGCTCGCGAGACCGCTGAACAAGCGGCCGAGACGTTCCGCGAGAGGCAGGAATGAGCGCACGGTTTCGGATGCTTCCGACGCGTTGACGTTCACTGCGAACGGGACGAACTCGCCGCGCAACGCGAGGATCACCTGCTCGGCGATCGTCGTGCCGGCCTTGTCTTGTGCTTCAGCGGTCGACGCGCCGAGATGCGGCGTGACCACCACGCTGTCGAGCGCGAACAGTGGCGACTCGGTGGTGGGCTCCGCCGCGAAGACGTCGAGCGCGGCACCGGCGATGCGGCCCTCGCGCACCGCGTCGGCGAGTGCGGCTTCGTCGATGATGCCGCCTCGCGCGGTGTTCACGACCCGCAACGTCGGCTTCGCCTTGGCGAGGACGTCTGCGTTCACCAGCCCGAGCGTGTCGGGCGTCTTCGGCAGGTGGATAGTGAGGAAGTCGGCCACGCCGACCAGCTCCTCGACACTGGGCACGAGTGCGACGCCGAGTTGGCGGGCGCGCTCGTCGCTGACGAACGGGTCGTAGGCGACGAGGCGCATACCGAACGAGTGGGCCCGTTGCGCGACGAGCACGCCGACCCGACCGAGGCCGAGAATGCCCAGCGTCTTTCCGTGCAGCTCGACGCCCTCCCATCGCGAACGGTTCCACTGCCCGGCCCGCAGGTCTGCATTCGCCTGCGGCACGTTGCGCGCCTGCGCGAGCAAGAGGGCGAGCGTGTGCTCCGCGGCGGAGAGAATGTTCGACTGCGGCGCGTTCACCACCATCACGCCGCGGCGCGTCGCTTCGGCGACGTCGACGTTGTCGAGCCCGATACCGGCCCGACCGACGACCACGAGATCGCGGCCCGCGGCGAGCACCTCAGCCGTTACGAGCGTGGCGCTGCGGATCACCAGGGCGGCTACGCCCGGTACCGCATCGAGCAGCTCTTCCGGGGTGAGACCGGGCCGTTCTTCGACGTCGAAGCCGGCCGCTTGCAACACTTCGATCCCGCGAGCAGCGAGCGGTTCGGCGACAAGGACGCGGGGGGCCATAACGGGCGAGAGTATCTAGCGGTCGAGCGCGTCGGCGATGCGGCGCACGCCTTCGCCGAGGTCGTCGTCGCCGAGTGCGAACGACAGCCGCGCGTAGCCCGGTGCGCCGAACGCTTCGCCCGGCACGAGCGCGACCTTCGCCGCGTCCAGCAGTACTTCGCACAGCTCGAGGGTGGTGGTCGGCGTCTTCCCGCACACTTCGCGGCCGAGCACCGACTGGAACGACGGGAAGCAGTAGAAGGCGCCCTCCGGTTCGAGCACGCTCACACCCGGGATGGCCGAAAGCATCCTGTACATCGTCTGGCCGCGCCGTTCGAACGCGGCGCGCATCTCGGCGACCGCTTCGAGATCGCCGCTGACCGCGGCGAGTGCCGCCATCTGCGAGACGTTCGAGACGTTCGACGTCGAGTGCGACTGCAAGTTGGCGGCCGCGCCGATCACGTCGCGCGGGCCGATCATCCAGCCGACGCGCCATCCCGTCATCGCGTACGTCTTGGCCACGCCGTTGAGGATCACGCAGCGCTCGGCGAGATCGGGAACGAGTTCCGGCATCGACGAGAAACGATGTTCGCCGTAGGTGAGGTGCTCGTAGATCTCGTCGGTGACCACGAAGATGCCTCGGTCGCGGGCCCACTCCCCGATCGCCTGAACTTCCTCGGCCGGGTAGACGGCGCCGGTCGGGTTGCTCGGCGATACGAACAGCAGCACCTTCGTACGGTCGGTGCAGGCGGCGTCGAGCTGTTCCACGCTCACCCGGAAACCGGACGATTCGTCGGTCGGCAACACCACGCTTTCGCCACCCGCAAGCGCGATGCACTCCGGGTACGACGTCCAGTACGGCGCCGGCAACAACACCTCGTCGCCCGGGTCGAGGAGCACCTGAAACGCGTTGTAGACGGCGTGCTTGCCGCCGTTGGTGACGAGCACCTGTTCGGGTGCGATGTCGACACCCGAGTCGCGTTTGGTCTTCGTCGCGATCGCGCGGCGCAGCTCCGGAAGGCCCGGCGTCGGCGAATACCGGTGGTTTTTGGGGTCACGGCAGGCCGCGACCGCGGCCTCGACGATGTGCGCGGGGGTCGGGAAGTCCGGTTCGCCGGCCCCGAAACCGATGACAGGCTCACCTGCGGCTTTCATCGCTTTCGCGCGGGCGTCGACCGCCAAGGTGGCCGATTCGCGGATAGCGGCGATCCGCTGCGAGACGCGTCGAGCCGCCGAAGGCGAGGTGGGAACAGACGTCGAAGCCGAGGTGGAAGGCACGAGTTCCATGTTCGCGCGCGGAACTTGCCTAGCCTTCCTCTTTGAATGTTCCGCGGGGGGCTGCGCACCGTCATTGCCGCGCTGGTGGTTTTCGCCGCGCTTGCGAGCTTCGTGCCGCGCGCGTCGGCCGCGCCTGTCTCCGCGCCGCCGCAGGCCTACATCCTCGTGGACGCCGACACCGGCAGGGTCCTGGCGTCGAGTAACGACCACGAGGCACTGCCGCCCGCGAGCACGGCGAAGCTGATGACGGCGCTCACTGCAGTCGAACGGCTCCCATCGAACGCACCCGTCAACGTGAGCCCGGTCGCGGCCGCGGCGCCGCCGAGCAAGATCACGATGCTCGCGGGCCAGAAGTGGAGCCTCGAAGACTCGCTCGCCTCGCTGATGATGGTGTCGGCGAACGACGCCGCGTACGCGCTGGCCGAGAACACGTCCGGCTCCCTCGACGCGTTCGCCCACGCCGAAGCCTCCGCCGCGAAGCGCTACGGGTTGCGCGACAGCACGTTCGCCGACCCCGCCGGGCTCGACGACGCCAGTTCGTTCCACGGCGGCCCGCGCATGAGCGCGTACGACCTCGCCATCACGGCGCGAAACACACTCGCGGTACCCGAACTCGCGCTCTTCGCCGCGATGCGCGAGCGCACGTTCGTCGACCCGGCCGGCAACGGACGCCGTCTGGTGAACCACAACAAGATGCTGGTCGGCGGCGGTCGCGACTACGCCGGCACCAACGGGATGAAGACCGGCTTCACGAACCGCTCGGGCCACACCTTGGTGGCGACCGCGACTCGCAACGGCCGCACGCTTATCGCGGTGGTGCTCAACACCTGGGACGTCTACGGCTGGGCGGCGCAGTACTTCGACCTCGGGTTCTCGATGCCGCCCCGCGCCAAGGGCACGGGTGAACGGATCCCCAGCGTGCGGGTGAGCCCGTACTCGCAGCGGGTCGCCGATCGCGCCGGCTTCCTCGCGCTCACAACGGCCGCCGCCGCGACCGGACCGCAGACGCTCGCGGCCGCCACCACAACCTCGACCACGCCCGCGGAACGGGCCGCGGTCGTCGGCAGCACCGTTGCACCGGCGACAGTGCCAGCCCTTGGCGGAAGCCACGACTCGACCGGTTCCGCTTCCGGCTCGGGCGCGGCCTCCGGAATCAGCGCCTCGGGCGCGACGACCGCCAACAAGGGAACGAAGGGCTCGAGCGGCTGGTTGCGCAACGTCGGGATCGTGCTCCTGGTGCTCGTGATCGCATTCGTGTTGCTGCGGCGGCGCGCGGTGCGTCGCCAACGCAAGCGCCGGATCGCACAACGCCGCGCCGTCGCCAACGCGATGCGGCGCGGCAGCCTGCAGGTGGTCGACGGTCGGTACCGCACCGGCACTCGTATCGGGCCGCCGGTCGAATCCCACGTGCGCGTGCATCGCGAAGGCCGTTCACCGCGTGGCAAAGCCGGCTGACCCGTTTCTTAGGTCTTCGTGCGGTAATGGAGATGAACCACGCCGTTGCCGAAACGGCGTTCATCCACCAGTTCGAGCTTCACGCGCACACCGTTTGGGAGTGACTGGTTGCCGCCTCCCACCACGATGGGCGAGAGGAACAGGTGGCACTCGTCGATCAAGCCGGCCTTGAACGCCTGCGCGGCGAGGTCGGGACCGCCCACGCCGATGTCACGTCCCGCGTGTGCTTTCATCTGCCGCACCGCTTCGGGATCGAACTCTCGCTCGATCCGCGTCTTTGTGCTGGATACCGCCGGCAGCGTCTTGGAGTACACGACCTTCTCGGCCGCCTGCCATATCGCCGCGAAGTCCTGCGTGACGGGCCGCGCGTCGGCCATGGTGTGCGCGGTCTCCCACCAGACCATCACCTCGTACATCCGACGCCCGTAGAGATAGGTGCCGACCGGCCGTTCGAGGTCGTTGACGTAGGCGTGCACCTCTTCGTCCGGCGCCGCCCAGTCGAAGTTGCCGTCCTCGTCGGCTACGTAGCCGTCGAGCGACGTGATCGCCGAGTAGATCAGCTTGGCCATCGCGCCTTAGCTGGCAGCCGCGTCGGCGGCGGGATTCCACGCCACGACATCGGCGAGTCGCTCGTCGTTCGAGAACACTTCGACGATCGGCTGGGTGATCCCGATACGCCGCATCAGCAGGCGTATGAGATTTTCCTGGTCCCACAACGAGAGCGTCACCACAACGCCCCGCCGACCCGCGCGTGCGGTGCGGCCGGATCGGTGCAGATATGCCTTGTGGTCGTCGGGTGGGTCGTAGTGGATCACGACGTCGACCCCTTCGACATCGATGCCGCGCGCCGCGACATCGGTGGCAACGAGCACGGGAAGTGCGCCACTCGTGAAGTCGGCCAAGCCCTGCTCGCGCGCCTTCTGACGGAGGTCGCCGTGGATCGCCGCGACCTTCACACCGAGTTGCTTGAGGTCGCCGACCAACTTGTCGGCACCGCGCTTGGTGCGCACGAAGATCAACGTGCGGTCGGCATGACTCGCAATCGCGGCCGCGACCCGCACCTTGTCCATCTGGTGCACCAGGAAGAACCGATGCTCCATCTCGGCCACGGTGATCTCGCGCGAATGCACCTCGTGACGCACCGGATCGTTGAGATAGGTGCGTACGAGCGAGTTGACCGCGCCGTCGAGCGTCGCCGAGAACAACATCGTCTGGTGCTCGCCACGGATGCGGTAGAGCAGCTTCTGAACCTGCGGCAAGAACCCCATGTCGAGCATGCGGTCCGCTTCGTCGAGCACGACGATGCCGACGTCGCTCACGTCGAGGTCGCCGCGCTCCATGAGATCGATGCAACGGCCCGGTGTGCCGATCACGACGTCGACGCCGCGTCGGAGCGCGTTCACTTGCGGGTCGATCGGCACGCCGCCGTAACAGGCGCGTACCCGGCGGTCGACCACTTTCCCGAGCGGCGCGAGCACGCCGTCGACCTGCACCGCGAGTTCGCGGGTGGGGACGAGCACGAGACCTCGCGGTTTGCGCGACTCGGCGCGCACCACCCGGTCGAGGATCGCCAGCCCGAAGGCGAGGGTTTTGCCCGAACCGGTCTTCGCCTTGCCGCACACGTCGCGGCCGGCAAGCCCGTCGGCGATGGT
The DNA here is from genome assembly GCA_025463905.1 of Actinomycetes bacterium. Classification (GTDB taxonomy): domain Bacteria; phylum Actinomycetota; class Acidimicrobiia; order IMCC26256; family PALSA-610; genus JAODBJ01. Next base: position 1,874 of record JAODBJ010000169.1, on the reverse strand, counting down.
CAACGCCTGGATCGGGAATGGTTCGTCGATGCCCTGCTCGGACAACGCTTTTACAAGTTCGGAGGAGACACCTAATTCGGCGAAAGTCGTCACGTCACTATCCAGGCTACGGCCAACGCCGGTGGTGGTTGCGTATTCGAGCCTGGGCCTGATTACCAGGGCCACGCCGCGAGCGGCTACCGGGGACCGGCTACCAAGGCATTGCGACGCCCCCGTTGGGGCGTTGGATCTCGCCGGTCACGAAGCTCGCGGCGTCCGAGACCAGGTACAAAAACGCATGGGCGACGTCTTGGGGGTCGCCCACTCGCCGCAAGGGTGCCATGGCGCTCGACCGCTTGTTGTAGGCCTCGAACCGTTCCGGCACGACGTTGCCGTCGGCGTCGGTGAAGTTGTGGCGCGAGAAGTTCGTGAGGATCATCCCCGGTGCGATGGCGTTGACGCGGATTCCGTGCGGGCCGACCTCTGTCGCGAGGGTCTTCGTGAGCATCGCCACCGCGGACTTCGTCATCGCGTAGCAGGCGAGCGTCGGCGCCGGCGTGTCGATCGCGCCGGAGGAAATGTTGACGATGTTGCCGGTGCCGGCCGGGATCATGTGCCGGATCGCGGCCTGGCAGCCGTAGAACACGCTCTTCAGGTTGATCGCGAGGATCCGCTCGAACTCTTCGTCGGTGCACTCCGCGACGAGTTTGTTGTGCGGGATACCGGCGATGTTTCCCATGATGTCGACGTGGCCGAAATCGGCCGCGGCCCGGTCGACCAGCGCGTCGACCTCGGCGCGCTTGGTCACGTCGGTGCGTTGCACGAGCGCATTGCCGCCGTTGGAGACGATCTCGTCGGCCGTCATTTGGGCGTTCGCTTCGTCGATGTCGCCACCGACGATCGTGGCGCCGGCCCGGGCCAGCGTGAGCGCGGTGGCCTTCCCGATCCCACTCCCTACGCCGGTGAGCACCGCGACGCGGTCGCTGAGGTCGAAGAGGTCCGAAACTCCTGTCACGCCTGTTCTCCCGTGATCTGACGGTCCGTCAGACGGAGCCTATGCGACCATTTACGAATGCCCGTTCTCCAGGTCGCGAGCTTCAACGCGCACTGGTTCCTCCGCCACCGGGGCGGTGGCAACATCGATCTGGCCGCGATCTGCGCGTCGCTCGACGCCGACGTGATTTGCCTCCAAGAGGTGTGGCGCCGCCGCGACGGGCAAGCGGCGCACGAACGCGTCGCGCGCGAGCAGGGCTACGAACTCATCGAAGCGCGGGTGCCGCGCGACCACAACGACACCGCGCCGCCGATCGTGCGCGCGGCGGACGGCGATCGTTCCTGGTGGGGCCTCGCCGTTCTCAGCCGCTACCCGGTGCGATCGATCTCGGAGCACTCGCTCGGTTCCGTGCCCGGCGACGAAGCGCACCGCATCGCGTTGCGGGCGGAACTCGATGTGTCGGGCCATCGGTTGACCGTTGTGGCGACGCACCTCACCTGGCGGGCGTGGGGCATCCCGGCCCAGCTTTGGCGCCTACGGCGCGTGCTGCCGCCGTCGAACACGCCGGGGTTCGCCGCGGGCGACTTCAACATGTGGGGCCCGGTCGTGTCGGGCGCCCTCCCCGGCTGGCGTCGCGCCGTCCGGGGTCGCACGTGGCCCGCGCCTCGCATGCTGCACCAACTCGACCACATCCTCGTGAACCGACCGGTGCGCGTTCTCGACGCCTCGGTCGAACCCTTCAACGGCTCCGACCACCTCCCCATCCGCGCCCGTCTCGCCTTCTAACCGGTGGGGCGTGCGTAGATAGGGGACATTAATTGTCCCCTAACGACGCACGCTTCGCGGTGGCGTTGAGTTGGCGGACGACGCCCTCGAAGGCGTTAAGCGGGGGTTTCGGTGT
>JAODBJ010000162.1 GCA_025463905.1 Actinomycetes bacterium | reverse complement strand
GGACTTCGGTGCGTACGTCGCGCCACGGGGCTGAACGCCTGAAGTACTCGCCGACGATCTCGCAATGCGTGTCGTCGTCGTTGGCGAGCCAACCGCGGATCGCCTTGGTCGGAAAGCAACGGTTCGAAAAGGTGCACACGAATGGGCCGCCGGGGCGCAACACGCGGTGCACCGCCGCGAACACAGCGATCGGCGCGACGAGGTAGTCGACCGATACGCAGCACACGGCTGCGTCGAAGCTCTCGTCGGGAAATGGCAGATCGGGATGCGCGTTGAGATCGGCAACGACGCCCCCCACCGCCTGCGCGTTGCGCGCGAGCTCGTACGCGTTCATCCCGAGCGCGACGAGCCGCGCCGGCGCGCGCCGGAAGTGCGACACCCACGACGACATGACGTCGAGCACGTCACCGCGGAGTCCAAGTTCTTCGTAGAGGTCGCCGACTGCCGCGATTGCGCCGTCGTCGATGTGCGTGACGAGACGTACCGGCACGTAGAAGGCCCGGTCGTCGGTTTCGTCGGTGCGAGCAAAGAAACCCACCGGGAATCCGTACTCGTCGTGCGTTGTCACGGCCGGGTGAGTGGTCCGTACGTGTCGGGGCGCCGCGTCGCGAGGAACGGGAACAGGTCGAGCCAGTCGCGCCGCTGGTCGAGGTCCAGGTCGGCGACGCAGACGGCCGGTTCGTCGCGCGGCGCCTGCACGAGCACCCGGCCGTACGGGTCGCTGATGAAGGACGAGCCGTAAAAGGTGATCGGCCCTTCGATGCCGATGCGGTTGGGCACGACCATGAACGTCGCATTCGCGATGCCGTGCGCGCGGATCACCTGCTCCCACAACGGCTCAGTGTCGAAGTCGGGATGGTCGGGTTCGCTGCCGATCGCGCTCGGGTACACGAGCACCTCGGCTCCCTCCAGCGAGTAGAGCCGCGCGACCTCGGGAAACCACTCGTCCCAGCAGGTCGGAAAACCGACGCGCGCCGACGCCGGCGAAGCCGGCAGGTCGACCACGGGGTAACCGGTGTCGCCGGGCCGGAAATATCGGTCTTCGTAGTAGCCGGCGGTGACCGGGAGGTGCAGTTTTCGGGTGCGCGCCAGCAGCCGGCCGTCCGGCGCGACACAAATCGCGGTGTTGTAGCCGAGGCCGTCGTCGTTTGATGCTTCGTAGAGCGATGCATGCACTGCGACGCCGACTTCGCGCGCAAGACCGGCAGCGAATTCGTAGGTCGGACCGCCCGGCAACACTTCCGGCGAAGCACCCACCGCATTCGGGCCGTCTTGGGTCAGTGCGAAGTATCGCGACAAGGTGAGTTCTTGGAGGCACACGAGTTGCGCGCCCTCGGCCGCGGCGGCGCGTACGCCGGCGGCGAGCGCCTCGCGGTGCTCTCGAGCATCCTCGTGCCACTGATGTTGCACGAGTGCAACGCGGAAGAGCGGTCGCTCGGACGGGTGCACCCGCGCCGGCGATACCGGCACGTCGTACGCCGTGTGGACGGGCAAGGACGCGCTCACGGCGCGGGCACCTGTTGCGTGATGCAGTGCACGCCGCCACCACCATGGGCGAGGTTGCCCCCGGGCACCGCCACCACCTCGCGACCGGGGTAGCACGCGGCGACGATGCGCAGCATCTCGTCGTCTTCGGGGGCGCCGGTGGTCGGCACCATCACCGCGCCGTTGCACGCGTAGAGGTTCACGTACGGCACCGGCGCCCCACCGGCGACGCCGTCGACATACGCGAGATGCGGAACGTCGACCACGTCGATCCCGGCGGCGTCGAGGCGCGCTCGGTTGTTGGTCGCGATCTCGTGATTGGGATTGCTCGAGTCATCGCTGCGTTGGAGCAGCACCGAGCGCGGCCCGAAGAACGCGACCACGTTGTCGACGTGACCGTCGGTGCCGTCGTCTTCGGCAATGCCGTCGGCGAGCCACACGATCTGCTCTACACCGAGGTACTCGCGCAGACCCGCCTCGATGTCGGCACGGGACAGGTCGGGGTTGCGGTTCTCGTTGAGTAGGCAACGTTCGGTGGTGACGAGCGTGCCGGCGCCGTCGACCGCGATCGACCCGCCCTCGAGGACGAAGTGCGCCTCGTCGCAGTGCACACCGAGGAAGTCCGCGACGCGCGTCCCGATCGTCGCGTCACGATCGAAGGGCGTGTACTTCTGGCCCCAACTGTTGAACTCGAAGTGCACCGCGCGCCGTTCGCCAGTGTCGGTGTGTACGAAGATCGGGCCGCTGTCGCGCAGCCACGAGTCGTCGATCGGCATCGGTACGACATCGACGTGGGCACCGACGCGCGCCCGGGCGTCGTCGGCTTCACTTGGATCGGCGACGAGGAGCACCGGCTCGAACCGCGCAATCGTCGTCGCGATGGATGCGTAATCGTCGCGGGCGTTCTCGAGCCGTTCGCCCCACAGAGAATCGCGACGCACGCCGGTGGGCCAAGCCATCAGCGTCCGTTCGTGGCGATCCGTTTCCGCCGGCATGCGACGCGTCATGCCGGAACGCTCATTGCGGCGCGAGCGGGACGATCTCGATCTCGCTCATGTGGGCGCCGGGTGGCGCCGTCACCGCATGCACCACCGCGGTGGCGACATCTTCGGGTTGCAGCACGCCCCAGTGCCGTTGTGCGCCGAATCGTTGCCAGTAGGGGATGAGCTTCTCGAAGATCGCGGGGTCCCACGCGTCGGCGAACCCCGTGAGTGTGGGGCCGACTCGCACCATGCTGGAGCGGATGCCGGTCCCCTCGAGCTCCATCGAGAGTCCGCGTGCAAACGACTCGACGCCCGCCTTGCTCGCCATATATGTGGCCAGGTGCGGACGTGGCTGCACCGTCGCGTCGGAGGTCATGAACACGATGTCGCCGCCGCGCTTCGCCGCCACGAGCGGCGCGACGACTCGTTTCGTGAGCAGGATCGAGCCCAACAGGTTCGTGTCGACGATCTGGCGGTGGTCGTCGTCGCTCATCTCGTGGGCCGCGCCGGGGTACGCGACACCGGCATTGTTCACGAGCACGTCGATCGGTCCCGCGTGGGCAACCAGGGACGCGCAACACGCGTCGATCGACGCGACGTCCGTGAGGTCGAGCGGGCACGCGAGCGCGCGACCGCCCGCGTCCTCCACCAATTTGACCGTCTCCTCGATCGCGTCGACCCGGCGCGCCGCGACACCGACGGACCAGCCGAGCGCACCGAACGCCACCGCAATGGCGCGCCCGATTCCACCCGACGCGCCCGTGACGATCGCGACACGCGCAACCGCCGAGCCCGGCGATTCAGTGGCCACGGGCAATCCATTCGTCGAGGTGCGGCGCTTCGTCGGCGATCTTCGTGGTGTCGCCGTGGCCGGTGTGCACCACCGTTTCGGCCGGCAAGGTGAACAGGCGATCCCGGATCGACGAGATGATCGTGGGGAAGTCTGAGTATGACCGGCCGGTCGCGCCCGGGCCACCCTTGAAGAGCGTGTCGCCGCCGAACACGTGCCCGTCGGGGCCGACAAGGCAAATGCCACCCGGGCTGTGGCCCGGCGTATGCAACACCTGTAGGTCGGTACCGGCCACCCGAACCGTCTCGCCTTCCCGCAACGCCGCGTCCGGAGCCCGCGTCGGGAACACGATGTCCCACAGCATCCGGTCCGCTTCGTGCAGCATCACCGGCGCCCGCGTCGCACGCGCAAGGTCGTCGGCTGCGTTGATGTGGTCGTTGTGGCCGTGCGTGCACACGATCGCGACGACGCGGCGGTCGCCGACCGCGGCCGCGATCGGCGTCGCATCGTGCGCAGCGTCGACCACGATCACTTCGCTGTCGTCGCCGATCAACCAGATGTTGTTCTCGACGTCGAAGTCTTGCCCGTCGAGCGAGAAGATCCCGTTGGTACGGACCAGCTCGATGCGTGCCGTCACAGGACCACGACGCTCCGCAGCACTTCGCCCCGCTCCATTTTGTGGAACGCCTCTTCGACGTCGTCGAGCGCGATCGTTTCGCTCACGAAGCGGTCGAGGTCGAAGCGGCCCTGGAGGTAGAGATCGACGAGCATCGGGAAGTCGCGGCTCGGGAGGCAGTCGCCGTACCAACTCGGTTTGAGCGCGCCCCCGCGCCCGAAGAACTCGATCATCGGCAGGTCGGGGAAGCGCATCTCGGGAGTCGGAACGCCCACCTGCACGACGGTGCCCGCGAGGTCGCGCGCGAAGAAGGCCTGCTGCAACACCTCGGGGCGGCCTACCGCTTCGACGCACACGTCGGCCCAGTTGCCCTCGGTGAGTGCCTTGATCTTCTCTACCGGATCTTCCTTCGACGCGTCGATGACGTGTGTCGCGCCGAAATCCTTCGCCCACGCGAGCTTCCTCGCGTCGCGATCCACTCCGATGATCGTGCGGGCGCCCGCCAGCCGCGACGCGGCGATCGCCGCGTCGCCCACACCGCCACAGCCGAACACCGCGACGGTGTCGCCACGCATCACGCCACCCGTGTAGGTCGCCGCGCCGAACCCGGCCATCACGCCGCAACCGAGGAGACCGACCGCGGCAGGATTCGCCGACGCGTTGACCGGCGTCGCCTGGCCGGCCGCAACGAGCGTCTTCTCGGCGAACGCGCCGATACCGAGCGCGGGGGAGAGGGGTGTGCCGTCAGCCAGAGTCATCTTCTGTGACGCGTTGTGCGTGTTGAAGCAGTACCACGGCTTCCCGCGCCGGCACGCGCGACATTCACCGCACACGGCGCGCCAATTGAGCACGACGAAGTCGCCCACCGAAACAACGGTGACGTCGTCGCCGACCGCTTCCACGATCCCCGCGGCTTCGTGACCGAGCAGGAACGGGAAGTCGTCGTTGATACCACCCTCACGGTAATGAAGGTCGGTGTGGCAGACGCCGCACGCCTGGACGCGTACGAGTGCTTCGCCAGGACCGGGATCGGGCACGAGCACGGTCTCGACCGAAACGGGGGTGCCCTTGCCCTTCGCGACGACCCCCCGCACTTCGTGCGTCATCCCAAATCCCCTCAGCCGGTTCGGTTGGGGAGCGTATCTAGCCCAAGAACTCGCCGCCGTTGACGTCGAGGGTCTGGCCGGTGATCACACGCGACCACGGTGAAACGAAGAACACCACGGAATTCGCAATGTCGTCTTGCGGCGGGATCATGCGTAGCGGGATGTCAGCTTCGATCTCGTGCCGCGCATCGTCGTTGCTGATGCCGCGCGCGTCGGATTGCATCTGGATGTACACCTCGACGTTCGGGCCGCCGATCCAACCCGGTGCCACGGCGTTCGCCCGAACGCGCGACGGCCCGAGGTCGACTGCGAGCGATTGCATCGTGGTGTGCAGCGCGGCTTTCGACGCCGCGTACCCGGCTTCGTCGGTGCGGATCTTGCGCATGCTCATCGACAAGATGAACACGATCGACGCGTCGCCATGTTCGGCCGCGGTCTTCTTCATCACCGGGACGCACGCCTGGGTGAGCCCGAGCGTTCCCCACACGTTCACGTCGAAGACTTTGCGCCACTTGGCGAGGTCGACGGTTTCGAACGGCTCGAAGGGATCCATCCGGAACGCGTTGTTCACCAAGCCGTCGAGCCGGCCGTACTCGCTCACCGTGCGCTCGACGAGGCGCTCGACCTCATCGGCCTTCACGAGGTTCGTCGGTACCGCGAGCGCGTGCCCGCCTTCGGCCTCGATCTCCTGCTTGATCTGCTCGAGATAGTCGGCCTTACGCGCGGCGAGCACGACCGTCGCACCCTCTCGTGCCAGCGCCTTCGCATTTGCCTGGCCGAGCCCCGGCCCGACCCCCGATACCAACACAACCTTGTCCGCGAGCAACACGTTCGACCTCCTACGTCGTCGCGAGAGAGTGGCAGAGAGGTTCTCGCGCTCGCAACGCGGGGCCCCGATAGCGTCCTGCGAATGCATCGACGCGGGCACCCCTTCCGGCTCCTCGTCGCCGGCGTCGTTGGCGCGGTCTTCGCGATCCTGGGCGTCGCCACGGCCGGTGCGGCCGGCGCCGAACAGATCACCCGTGAGCGCGTGGACCTCACGATCCAGCGTGACGGGCTCCTCCACGTGGTCGAGACAATCGACTACGACTTCGGCCCCGTTCCGCACCACGGGATCATCCGCGACGTGCCCATACAGGTGCATTACGACTCGAAGTTCGACCGCCGCTTCCCGATCCGGGTCGTCAGCGTGAACGGGTCTGCGGGCACGCCGATCCAGTTCCGTGCCTCCACCAAGGGCGCGTGGACGAGCATCAAGATCGGTGACCCGAACCGCACCATCACCGGCGTGCACACGTATCGCATCGCGTACGACGTACGCGGCGCGATGACCGCGTTCCGCGATCACGACGAGTTGTTCTGGAACACGCTCGGGTCGCGCTGGACGGTCAGCCGGAACAACGCAAGTGTCGTCGTACGCGCCCCAGCGCGCATCACGCGGGTTCTTTGCTACTCCGGGCCGGTGCAATCGCAGAACGCGTGCGATCGGGCCGGCGCCCGCGGCGCCGTCGCACGCTTCGCCGACACGGCGGTGTACCCCGGCGAGGAACTGAGCGTGGTGGTCGGGCTCCCGCGCGGAACGATCCAACCGACGCCCAGACCGATCCTCCACGAGCGGTGGGCACTCGACCGTGCGTTCTCGGTCACGCCCGCGACCGCCGGCACGACCGTGGGCGCGCTCGCGTTGTTGCTCCTGCTGGCCGGCACGGTGATGTGGCGGGTCGGGCGCGACCGGCGTTACGCGGGATCGGCGGTCGACGTCGCGTTTGGCTCGGCCGACGGCGCCGACCAACGGGTTCGACCGTTCGAAGATCGCGACAGCCCGGTGGAATTCACGCCGCCCGACAACCTCCGCCCCGGCCAGATCGGCACGCTCATCGACGAGTGCGCCAATCCACTCGACGTGACCGCGACCATCGTCGACCTCGCCGTGCGCGGCTACCTCGTGATCGAGGAGATCCCGAAGCAAGGGTGGTTCGGCAAACCCGACTGGAAGCTCCTGCGCAAGAAGGACGGCGACGGCCTGCTCGAGTACGAGCGAGTGTTGTTCGACGCGCTCTTCTCGGGGCGCACCGAGGTGACGCTGAGCGACTTGCGCCAGACCTTCGCCGACGATCTGCACCGGGTCGAAGAAAAGCTCTACGACGACGTCGTAAACCAGGGTTGGTTCTTCGGTCGTCCCAACTACGTCCGGGGCGTGTGGACCGCGATCGGTGTGCTCGTTGTCGTACTCGGGCTCGGCGCGACGATCCTCGCCGCCGCGTTCACGCACTGGGGACTCGTGCCAATCCCGCTGTTCATCACCGGCGTGGTCCTCGTCGCTGGTGCGCACAACATGCCGCGCCGCACTGCGAAGGGGCACGGAACCCTGCGGCGAGTGTTCGGCTTTCGCGAATTCATCGATCAGTCAGAAAAAGAGCGAGCGCGCTTCGCGGAGCAGAAGAACCTCTTCTCCGAGTACCTGCCATACGCAATCGTCTTCGGCTGCGTGCACAAGTGGGCGAAGGCGTTCGAAGGCCTCGCCGACCAGGCGCCCGACAACCTCGGCTGGTATCAGAGCAGCCAGCCGTTCTCCACGTTCGTATTCGCCGACGCGATCGACGG
>JAODBJ010000160.1 GCA_025463905.1 Actinomycetes bacterium | reverse complement strand
TAAGCGCGGGTGCCCGAGTGATCGGGACCGGCAGGGCCGAAGCGCGCGACCTGGTGCTGCACCTGGGGGCAGAGCAGTATCTCGACCTTGCTCACGACGCGTTGGGCGAAGTGAAAGGGGTGGACGTCGTGTTCGACCTAATCGGCGGAGATGTTCTCCACCGCTCATGGCCAATGCTTCGAGCCGGCGGCTCGATTGTCTCTATCGTCGAGGCACCCAATGACGAGCGCGCCGACGTGAACAACCTGCTCTTCGTTGTCGAACCGAACCGTGAACAACTGACAGAGTTGGCTCAACGCATCGAGTCCCTCCGTCCAGTTGTGGGCAACGTCGGTACTCTGCCCGATGGACCTCGTCTTTGGGCGGAAAAGATCGCGGGTGGCATACCTGGGAAGGTCGTGCTCACTTCATCGAGCCCTGCCGTGGGGTGAAGCGATCGGTCGTGAGATGGCAGCGGACCGCCCGTCCAAGCTGACGTCCCGCCTCGCCAGCCCGGCCAGGAACGCAGGAATAAGCACCAGCACGAAAAGGTGTCCCAATAAGGCGCTGGTCTCGACGCAGGACAGCTGCCCACAAAGTGCCGTTCTGGGACGCGAAGTGTCGGGACGCGGGGAGAGTTCGAAAGAGGAGCGTTCCCTCACTGAGCGATTGGACGCTCACGCCGCCTGCTGACCAGCGAGAACGTTGTCATCTTGGCAACGTTGCGGAGTGCCTGCGAGAGCTTTCAAACCCTCCGGACGAGTTCCTGCGGCTGGTTGACCTGGTCTTTTGCTGAGCGTCGGGGGCTTTCGCCTGGCACTGACGACGTCCCTTATCGGCCGTGTCGCCGACCGTCGCCCCGACGGTGAGCGCGATTCCGAACCACGGCCTTGTCAACGTTCGTTGACGAATCCGTTATCGCAACGGCCGGAATGCGGAGCGCAACTCGTCCGCGAAGAGCTCCGGTTCCTCCCAGGCCGCAAAGTGACCGCCCTTGTTCACCTCGTTGAAGTAGATGGGGACGTTGGGGTAAGCCCTTTCGACCCAGCTGCGCGGGGTACGCCAGATCTCTCCCGGGAACGACGTGAAGGCGACCGGAATCGAGACCGGCGGGGGAGCCTGGCCGGCGGCACGAACGCCCTCTTGTCCTTCTTCCCAGTACGAGCGCGCCGCCGACGCCCCGGTGCCGGTCAGCCAATACAGCGTGATGTTGTCGACGATGTGTTCTCGGGTGAGATTGCCCGAGGGTTCTTTGTCGACAAAGGCGCGGGCGATCTTTTCGTAGGCGTCGGTGTCGTGATCGATCATCCACGCGGCCAGGGCGATGGGCGAATCCAAAAGGGCATAGCCAATCGTTTGCGGGCGCGTTGCCTGCTCTACGAAGTAGCCGGTGCCGGTCGCGTGGAATGCGTCGAGCTGGTCGAGGGCGGCACGTTCTTCTTTGGTGGGTGGCGACGCGCTTAGGGCGTCGGCGTCGCCCAGCGCCGGCGTGAGAAGATTCGTGTGGATACCGATCAGACCGTCGAGTGCCAGGCGGCCCATCGCGTCGGTGACCTGGGAGCCCACGTCGCCGCCCTGCGCGACGTACCGGCTGTAGCCGAGGCGCCGCATGAGCTCCGCCCAGGCCTGTCCGATGCGGATGGGACCCCAGCCGAGTTCGGTCGGCTCATCGGAGAAGCCGTAGCCGGGGATCGACGGCAACACGAGATGGAACGCGTCCTCGGCGCGTCCGCCGTACGCGGTCGGGTCGGTGAGCGGACCGACAGTCTCGAGCAGCTCGATCACCGAGCCCGGCCAACCATGGGTCATGATCAACGGCAACGCGTTTTCGTGGCGCGACTTCGCGTGGATGAAGTGGATGTTCAGCCCGTCGATCTCGGTGGTGAACTGCGGCAGCGCGTTCAGTCGCGCCTCACACCGGCGCCAGTCGTACTCGCTCTCCCAGTAGCGAGCGAGCTCCTGAATCGTTGCCAACTGCACGCCCTGTGACCGATCCGCTACGAGCTCGTTGGAGGGCAAGCGCGTGGCAGCGATCCGACGGTCCAGCTCCGCAAGATCTTCGTCGGAAACGTTGACTCGAAACGGTCGGATGCTCGAATCGTCAGCCACCGGAGACCTCCACTCGTTGCTTGCTCTCGATCTTGCGCCCAGATGAGAGGCCTCCACAACCCCGTAAAATTGAGCGGGCTCTGCCGATCGGGCACTCGCCGCGGCAGCGCGAGATTGAGTTCGAGCGGCTCATCGATGGCCGCTGCATGGCACTCGACAAGACCAACGCCGGGTATTCCCACGAGTGCGAACGCGACGCGCTGTAGCCGCCGATCGGCGCTCCCGTCACCTTCTGAGGTCGGGCAGAGTCGTTCTGTCGTGACGCGAGTGGCGAAAGTGTTCGCTCGTGATCCGCAAACCGGGGACCGTGGCCCACCGACTCGGTCCCGCAGCTTCTTGGTGCCACGAACGACGGGCACCGGCCGAGTCTCGCCTCCCGTCGGGTTTGAAAGAGCAACATCCACTGGGTGGTTCGATCGGTAGGCCGAGCAGCCGACTCACCAGGGGAAATACGCCAGTCCCCGCCAATGCGCGGAGGGAGTGGGATTCGAACCCACGGTGGGTTGCCCCACACACGCTTTCCAAGCGTGCCGATTCGGCCGCTCTCGCACCCCTCCTGAGATCGGGAGGCTACCGGCGGCGAACGAACGGTCGCCGCCGTTCGGGTGGCCCGCTCGCCGATCCGGTCAGGCAATCCGGCGGCACCCGGGAGGGCCCGCTGAGAGCTGCTTCCTTCCGGACCTGACTCGATTCACGGGATCCCCGTCGCGCCGGACCCGACCGGGACGAGCAGGCCACCTCAACGGCGGCGAACTCGACGTTACCAACCCGCCCGTCGGGCACCCCGCCGGTAACCTCGAACCGTGGCGCCGCAAAGCTTGTACCGCAAGTACCGCCCGCAGCGCTTCTCCGAGATTGTCGGCCAGGATCACGTCACCACCGCGCTGCGCAATGTGGTGCGTGAAGGCAAAGTCGGCCACGCGTACCTCTTCTCCGGACCGCGCGGTACCGGCAAAACCACCACCGCGCGCCTCCTTGCCAAGGCCTCGAACTGCCTCGCGCTCACCGACGACGGCGAGCCGTGTGGCAAGTGTGAGAACTGCCAGTCGATCGCCGCCGGCACCTTCTACGACCTCATCGAGCTCGACGCCGCGTCGCGACGCGGAGTGGAGAGCGCGCGCGAACTCGTACAGAGCGTGAACGTCGGTCTCGGTGCAACGTCGAAGACCAAGGTCTACGTGATCGACGAAGTGCACATGCTCACCACTGACGCGTCGAACACGTTGCTGAAAACGCTCGAAGAACCGCCCGAGCACGTGGTGTTCGTGCTCGCAACGACCGAGCCGGGCAAGGTGCTGCCCACCATCCGGTCGCGCACACAGCACTTCGAGTTCACGCTTCTCTCCCACGACCAGCTCGTCGGTCACCTCGCCGACGTGCTGGCCCGCGAAGGCGTCGAACCCAACCCCGACGCGCTCGAGCTGATTGCTCGCCGCGCGGCCGGTTCGGCACGCGACGCGCTGTCGGCGCTCGACCAGGCGCTTGCCCTCGGTGGTGGGAAGCTCGATCGCGATCAGGTGGAAGCGAGCTTCGGCGAAACCGCCTTCTCTCAGCGCGTCGCGATCCTCGACGGCATCGCCGCCGATGACCCCGCGGCTGCGCTCGTCGCGGTCGAACTCTCGCTCACGGCCGGAACCGACCCTCGCCGTATCGCCGAAGACCTGCTGCGCACCCTGCGAGACGCGTTCGTACTTGCGAACGCCGGTACGCGCGTGCCCTACGACGGCCCCGCCGAAGAAGTGGAGCGCCTCCGCGCGCTGGCGACGACGATCGGCAACGCCGCGCTCGTACGCGCGATCGAAACGCTCGGCCAGGCCATCGTCGACATTCGTGGCCCGGCGACGCCCGACCCGCGGCTGGTGCTCGAAGTGGCCGTCGTTCGTCTCGCTCGCCGCGACTCCCGCGCGTCGCTCGACGCCCTTTCGGATCGCATCGAGCGTCTCGAACGCGCAATTGCGAACGGCCCGCCGGCCCCATCGACACCGCCGTCCCCATCGGCACCGCCGGCATCAGCGTCGCCGACTCCGTCAGCGGCGCCCGCCCCGCCCGCGCCCGCGGCCTCGCCGGTGGCGTCGGTCCCGAACGCATCGAACGGCGCGCACCTGTCCGCCGCGCCGCCGTCGAAGAGCGCGGCGCAGGTCGCGCCCGTCGTTGTCGACGAACCCGAGTCCGAGCCGGACACTGCAGGCACGAGCGTCGATTACAACATCGACGACGTCATCGCGGCGTGGCCGCTCACGCTCGAGTCGTTGAAGGCGCCGTTGCGCGCCACTATCCAGGACGCGCAGCCAATCGATCTCGTCGACGGCACGATCCATTTCGGTGTGCCGCGCCGGCGATTCGATGCGATCAACCAACGATTCCGCGCCGAAGCGAGCACGATCAAAGACGCGTTCGCGCAGAAGCTCGGTGCGGTCCCGAAGTTCGTGCTGAAACCTCACGACTTCGATGCGCCGGATGCGCTGCGTCCACTCCACACGAATGAACCGGCACCCCCGCCGGCGGACGACGTCGAGGAAGCGATCGATCTCGACGACCTGGTCAATGCGGCCCCCGACGAACCGGTGGATTCCGCTTCGCGCCTCATGGCCGCGTTCGGCGCCGAGGTCATCGAAGAACAACCGCGCGACTAGCGCAGCGCGACAAAGGACAGGGAGGCACGGTGGCGAACCCCGAGCAGATGAAGATGCTGCGCCAAGTCCAGAAGATGCAGGCCGACATGGCCGCGGCACAAGAAGCACTGGCGAACGAAACGGTGGAGGGGAGCGCGGGCGGCGGCGTGGTGAAGGCGGTCGTGAACGGTCACGGCGAACTGCGCGACATCACGATCGACCCCGGTGTGGTGGATCCGGAAGACGTCGAGACACTTGAAGATCTCGTCGTCGCCGCGGTGTCAGAGGCGTTGCGCCAAGCGAGTGCACTCCAAGCCCAACGTATGGGAGCGGTCACGGGCGGTCTCGGTGCCGGGGGCGGCGTCGACGATCTGCTCGGTGGCCTGCTGGGCTAACGAGTGGCACTGTACGAAGGGCCGGTCCAAAACCTCATCGACGAGTTGGGCCGTCTTCCCGGAGTGGGTCCGAAGTCGGCGCAGCGGATCGCGTTCTATCTGCTGAAGGCCGCGCCTGAAGACGCCAAGCGTCTCGCGCAGTCGATCGTCGACGCGAAAGACCGAGTGTCGTGGTGCCGGCGGTGCTTCAACATCGCCGAAGGTGAACTCTGTGCGTTCTGCAAAGACGAACGTCGCGACGCGACGCTGTTGTGCATCGTCGAAGAGCCGCGCGACATCGTTGCGATCGAACGCACCGCGGAGTTCCGGGGTCGCTATCACGTACTACAAGGTGCGATCTCGCCGATCGAAGGCGTGGGGCCGGATCAGCTGCGGGTGAAGGAACTACTCCACCGCATTTCGGGTGAAGGGGTCGAGGAGATCATCCTGGCCACGAACCCCAACATCGAAGGCGAAGCAACCGCGATGTACCTCGCGCGGTTGTTGAAGCCGGCCGGTATCCGCGTCACCCGGATCGCGAGCGGGCTTCCGGTCGGAGGCGACCTCGAATATGCCGACGAAGTGACGCTCGGCCGCGCGTTCGAAGGCCGCCGCGAAGTCGACGCGTAACGCGTCGCGCGCGTCGCCCGTGTCGCCCGTTCAGTGGAACGTGGGATTGAGCGTGAGGTTGTAGGTCCACAGCAGCGCGAAGGCCGCCGGCACGAGCCAAGCCGGTAATCGCACGCGTTGGGCGCGCCAGCCGATGACCATCGCGATTGCCAACGCGACCAGGAGCACGCCGGCGGGATTGAACCGCAACGACGCGACGAGATCACCGTGCACTGCCGCGACTACGGCGCGAGTCATTCCGCAGAACGGGCACGGGATCCCGGTGAGGGACCGGAGCGGACACACATTCGGCGGATGCGCCGGGAGCACCGGCCACACCACCGCGACGCCGAGCATGCCGAGCGCCGCGTACCGCAGGTCACGCAGCGCGACCGTCTGCGTCTGCACGCCGACAACAGTACTCACCGGGGTGCGCAAGGAATCAGGCGCGGGCGTGCTTGGCGACCATGACGCCTTCGAGCACGAACTCGGGGTGGACGTTGTCGGGCACCCCGGTGAGTCGCGGTGTGAGCCTCTGCACCAACTCACCCGCGAGGTAGGCGCGGATGTGCCACGGCAACGCGAGGCGCCGATCGAGGAACTGGCGGACCGCGAGCACCTCTGCCGGTGTGATCGTGCTGACGTCCCAACCCGCGACGGTGTCGGGTGCGACGGTGAGCGGCGCGGGGGCGGTCGGCCCCATCACGTCGGACGCGCGACCGCCGAAGGTTTCGCGTACCACGAGCGTGCCGGCTGCGATGTCGCCGAGGCGTTGGTCGCGCGAAGTCGTGAGGATCAGGACGAAGCTCGGCAGGTAGAGGAACACCAGCTCGACGACCCGCACGACATTTCGAACTGCGCTCGCGAGGAAATCGATCGGCTGCCCGCGCAACCCGACGACGCGAATACCTGCCACGCGCTTGCCGGGCGTGCGGCCGGAGCCGAGCACCTCGAATGCGACGTCGTAGGCGAACACCACCAGGAAGGTGCCGATCGCGGTTACCGCGGCAATCCAACCGCGGCTGCGGCCGTTGCCTCCGGCCAGCGTGATCACCACAAGCGCGAAGATGAGGACCGCTTGAATCAACGTGTCGAGGAACCGAGCCAGGAACCGCGAGCCGAGGCCCGCCAAGATGAGTTCGACGTCCACACCTTCGGGCGTCGCGATCGTGACGCGGTCGTCGACCAGCATCCGGGCAACCTAGACGCGTTCATTGCGCTTCGATCGCCGGCGTGGGCAGAACTCGAGGAGTTGATCGCGCGTGCGGGCCGTCGTCCGGCGCGGCTCGGTCCGGCCGGCGTGCGCAAGCTCGGCTCGTCGTATCGCGCCGCGGCGGCGGACCTCGCCACCACGCGCCGGCGCTTCGCCGGTGATCCCGTTGTCGTCCGGCTCGAACGGCTCGTCGATCGCGCTCGCCAACTTGTTTACGAGTCGGCGCCGGGCGAAGGCACGCTGCGCGCGGTCGTCAGCCACGGCTACTGGCGGCGAGTGCGCGAACGGCCGTGGACGCTCCTGGTGGCCGGCGTGATGTTGTTCGCGCCCGCGCTGCTCACCGGCTATTGGGCGTGGCGCGACCCGGGCGCGGCGAGCGGGCTGGTGCCGAGCGCGTACCAATCGGTCACGGAACCGCGGCCGGCGGGCCAGGACCTCGGAGTGCCGATCGACCGGCAAGCCGAACTGGCGAGCACCATCTTCACCAACAACATCACCGTGACCCTCCTCGCGTTCGCGGGTGGTGTGCTCCTCGGCCTCGGCACGCTGTACATGCTCATCACGAACGGCGTGTTGCTCGGCGCGGTTGCGGGCCTCGCGATCGGTGCCGGGAACGGGCAGGCATTCTTCGATCTGGTCGTCGCGCATGGCGTGCTCGAACTCAGTTGCATCACCGTCGCCGGCGCGGCCGGATTGCGTATCGGCTGGGCGCTCGTGGATCCCGGTTACCGCCCGCGTGGCGCCGCGCTGCGCGAGGAATCCCGCGCCGCGATCGAAGTCATTCTCGGCACCGCGGCATGGTTGGTGGTCGCCGGGCTCGTCGAAGGGTTCGTCACTCCGGCGGGCCTCGGATCGGTGCCTGTGTTCGT
>JAODBJ010000084.1 GCA_025463905.1 Actinomycetes bacterium | reverse complement strand
GTCCGACGGCAGAGGCGACCCGCTCAACTTGCCCGGCTTTCCTTGGCAGTTCTTCGCCTACCGGCAACTCGCGGGCAACAACGCCGCCGCGGTCACGATCGCGTTCCTGAAGGCGCGTGTCCACTGAACGGGCACGTGAACGCGCCGCCTCATGCGTTGAATCCGACGTAGATACCGACGGCCAGCGCAACGTTGAGGAGCGCGAGCCCTGCGAGACGAGACGACGGCCACCGCAGCATCACCGGAACACGGGCAAACCTCGAGTCCCACTCCGAATCGCGGCGCGCGTAAACGGCAAGCGCGGCGCCGACAACCGCCAAGCCGACACTTACCCAGACGCTGCGCGGCGTGTAGCGCTGCCCGGTATTCGCGACATGCACTCCCCAAGCGACACCGAATCCAAAGCCCGCGCCGACCGTGATCAGGGTCTTTGCGATTGCCCGACCCGCTCTGGTTTCGAGCGCGCGCTCAAGCCCGTGCAACCCCGATTCGAGCACGACCTCGAACAGAACTTGAACGATCAATTCGACGAGAGCTTCAAGGATGACGTCCACGAGAGGCCGCAGCCTCGCGATTGCGTCAGGGTCTTGTCGAACCCGTCGGGTTAGACGCGGGCGACTGCGGCCTTCGCGAGTTGGGTCAGAAACGTCTCGCTAACCGGCTGGTCGTAGAACTCGACGTTGATTTCGACGACGTTCTTGCCGAGCTGCACCGTGATTCGACCGCTGTGTAATTGCGGCGACGTGATGATGGCGAGATCACCGATACCGGGCACCTTCTTTCCGTCCTGCGGAAAGAGAAAGCCGGGGTCATTGGCATAGTCGGTTCGCGTTCTGATGCTGACGGTCTTGCCTTGCGAGCCGACCGTGAGGCCGAACGAGCATTGCGCAGTCCCCGTCGCCGGCCCCTGGCTCGGTGTCGCGTCGAGTGCCGTCGTCCCGAACAACGAAGCCACGTCGTCCTTGGTGAGCAGGGTGCACGGTGCGGGCAGCGGTTGGCCCGACGACGCGGCGCTCGACGCCGTCGTCGAAGTCGCGGCCGGCTGCGACGCCGTCGATGTGGACGTCGACGACTTGGTGCTCGACGAACCACATCCCACCATCGACATCGCGGCGATCACTCCCGCAACGACGTACTGAGCCTTTGCCATCATGTCCCCTTACTTCACTCGGGATCTGTCGAACCGGGTGTGCGGTGCGCGTTGCGCATGCGGAGGCCGAAGATGCCGGCGGCGGCGACGATCAAGACGATGATCCCGATGATCAAGCCGTTCGCACCTCCACCGCCGCCGTGTTTCGCGGACACGCCCGGCAAGGTGCCGGCGACATTCGAGCCACCAACTGTTCCGATGCTCTTGCCGCTGCGGCTCGGAAAGTTGCCGAGCATCGACGCCTGCACGCACGGTGTTTGCGAGTGGGCGACCGCGAGATCAGCGGTACCGGCTTGGATCGAAACGTCGCCGCAGATCCACCAGTTGGCGGCGATGTCGCCCGGCACCAGCGAGGCGCCCGTCACGGTTCCCGCCGACGCAGGTTGCGCGGTCGGTGCGACGGTCGCGAGTGGGATCGGCGCGACCGGAACGGCGCCGGTCGCCGAGGTCGCGACAGACTGCGGCGCGCACGATGCCGGGCGCCATCCTGCCGCGACGCGGCGTCCGTAATCCCAGTTGGTTTCGTCGGCGAGTTGGTCGAAGCCTTCGGATGCGTTCGGCAACCGGAACGGCGCGTCGACGCGGGTAGTCACCCAACGTCCACCGGAGAAGATGACTTTGTAACGCGCCTCGGGGCACGGCGAACCGGCGGCGGGTGACGGTGCACCACCGCCCGGCTGGCCGCTGCCGGTGGCCGCGCCGGGCAGGTCGCCGTAGAGGAACGTGCCGCCCCCCGAGACCGGCTCGATCGCGACGGCGGCCGACGAATTGAACGCGGCACCAACCGTCGAGCCCGCAGCGTGCGGAGCGAGGTGCGAGAACTGGTCGAGGCCGAACGTGTAGGTCGCTTCGATACCTCCGCTGACGAGCATGCCGGCCCACATCTCATGCGCGTTCGTCGCGACGAACTCGCTCGACGTCGGATCGATCGACCCGACGGCGGTCGTGCCGGTCGAGACGCGCGTGATCGCGATCGCGTCACCCGACAGATGCATCGTGAGCCGCTCTGTCAGCGGCCCTGACGCCAACGCCGACGCCGGTAGACGGAAGCCTGCCGGCTCGCCACCCGGACAGATGCACGCGTCGGGCGCGATGGTCGGGAAGATCGAGTAGGTGCTGTCAATCGCTCCGAGCGTGAGCGACCGTTGCGCGCCGGGTAGCGATGTAGTCGGTGTCGGGTTCACCGGGTTCGCGGTGAACTTGCCGATCGCGATGTGCAACACGTCGCCGTCGATGCGCACGGGGACGTTGCCGCCGCGACCGCCGCCGGTGACTCCGGCGGTCTGCTGCAACGGCGCAGCGGACGGGTTGAGCCGGTACGTCACCAGCATCGGTGTGTTCTGCCATCCGGGCGGCACGAGCCGGAACGTCAGCGTGAACGACGCTTGCGGCTTGCCGTTCAGTGTCGCCGGCATATTCGGCGGGGCCGCGAACCGCACGTCGAGTTCGGCGCTCGGACCCCGACCCGAGAGCGTCGTCGACACGACCTGCAACGAACGCGGCAACGCGAGCGGGTCGCGCCCATCTACTGCGCCGGGACTTGCCGGCACCGGTGTGAAGGCAAGCGTCTTGCCGGCCTTCCCGTCGAGCGCCGACACCACGGCCGGCGGCGTCGCGCTTTGCCAGCCCTGCAGTCCCTGGCGGCCTTGCAACCTGCCCCCGGTTGCCACCACCCGCGCCCACGCAGTCGCGGTCCAGTCCTCACCGACGCCGAGCGCCGGCGGCGCGATGAGCACGGCGACGTTGCCGGTGTATGCGGTGGCGGCGGGGCCACGCGAGCTCGCCGTGACATCATCGCCCGCCACCGTCGAACCCTTGCCGTCAGGACCGATCTCGATCGTCGTTGCCTTGCCCGCGGGCGAACGGAACGTCACACCGATTCGTTGGTCGATCGCGGCGTCGGGATATTGGTTCGCGATCGTGATCGGCGCGGCGAACTGCAACACCGCGATCAAGCCGCGGCGGCCGTGCCCGAGCGCGAACCCACGCAGTTGCACTTCCGGCGGCGTGCGCGGAAGGGGATCGACTTCGGTCGTGATCTTCCCGTCGCGGATCTCGTACGGCCCAAACGATCCGTTGTAGATGTTGGCGTACCCGGGCGCCTGGAGCATGGCGCGGCCGTTACCGAACGGCCCGGTGACGGCAACGGGCTTGAACGAGTTCGGCGCCACCGACGGTGTGGGCGCGGGCGGCTCCTGCGCCAAGTGCTGGAGCACGCCACGGGCGAGCGTGACGAGCGAGGCCTGGTTGCCGAGTGGACCGCTGCCTTCGAGCGCCATGCGGACACCGCCCGATCGAACGAAGAGTTGCGCGATGCCACTGTTCGTGTAGAGCGACGCGGCGTCGCCGACACCGGCGACGGGCGTGCCGGGCTGATTCGGAGCCGCAACCGAGCCCGCGTCGAGCACGAACAGTCCGTCGTCTTGGAACTCCGTCGCGGGATAGCCCATCGCGATGACCGACGCGCGCGTGAAGACGGTCAGGTTCGTGTCGAAGAACGTCGACACACCCGCCGTCTGCTCGTAGGCGCAGGTTGCTGCTTCGAATGCTTCCGGTGGCAACGCGCCCTGCGTCTTGCGCTGCACGTTCGCCACACCCGCGGCGCGCGCCACGTCTGCCGGCAAGAGGTACCGGCACCCGTCGAACGACGTCGCGGCCGCCGGGTCCCCCACCGCACCTGCGGGCCCGGCGACCAAGATGGTCATCGCAACGATCGCCGACGCCGCAATGTTGATTGCCCGCCGCGTCATCGTGCGCACTACGGGTTCGACTTGCCGGCGGCGCGTGCGCGACCGAGCGGCGCCCACAGCGCGAGCAAGACGCCGGCGATCAATCCGACGATCGGCAGGATCGTGACGGCAATGTTGTCGAGCTGGATCGCGCCGAAGAACACGAGATCGAGTCCGACGAACAGCCCGGAGAAGAAACCACAGATGGCGGCGAGTACAGGGCGACCTCGATACTTCATTTTCCAACCTTTCGGGCGCGAATGGTGAGCGACAGGTTCAGCACCAAGATGACCGTGAGCACGAGCGACGCCCATGCCAGCGGGCTCGTGCCCTCGACCTGCACGACGACCGATCCCTGGCACAACACGCCGCTCGGCTCCTTGTCGCGGCCGTGGACGAGCGCCTTCACTCCCGCGATCAGCGACGGGAAGTCGTAGTGATACGTGCCGCGGTTTGCGTTCGAACCGGTCTGCTTGCCGTCCTTACCCCAGTGACCGATCTCGACATCGCCGACGGGAAAGGGAAACTTGACCTGCACCTCGCCTACGGCCGGTCGCTTCGTCGCCGGTACCGGCACCGCGCCCTGCCACTTGACGTCGCCCGCGCGTGGGATCTTGGCGAAGTTGGTCGTGACCGCGTTGTACGACTTACCGGTCTGCAGCTGCGTACCCGAGGCGCTGCACCCTCCGGTGAGTGCCGCGGCCGCCGGGGCCGCCGCGGCAACCACGACGAGGCCCGACACCAAGAACGAGCACGCGCACTTCGATACCCAAGTCATGGGTTCGATTGTCGAGGCTCACATCACCTGCAACCAGGGATCAGAAGACCCCTCTTCCCCATCGGTAGAAGTACCCACACGAGACGCACGCTTAGTTGCCGTCGGGGGCTATGCCGAGGCGATGGGCGAGGTTGGTGAGCTCGGCTCGCCGCCGCGCGCCCGTCTTGTCGCGGATGCGGTCGAGGTGCGAATGCACCGTCGTCTTGGCAATCACCAACTGATCGGCGATGTCCTGATCGGTTTCGCCCGCCGCGACGAGCGCCAGCACATCGCGTTCGCGCTTGGTCAACGTGTACGTCGCGTTCGATCGGTCTGCCCGCAGGAGATACGACGCCAACGTGGGCGACACGTACGTCGCGCCGCCCGCCACGATGCGCACCGCGCGCGTGATCTCGTCGGCGTCGGCCTCCTTCGTGAGATATCCCGCGGCACCCGCGGCGATCGCATCGATCACGTCTTCCGGCGTTCCCGCGGCCGACACGACGAGGACACGATTGCCGCTCTCGCACACGTGCGCGACCCCGGCGGCTCCCTCGATGCCAGGCAGATGCAGGTCGAGCAACACGACGTCGGGCTTCACGCCCAGCGCGTCGAAGGCTTCGACCGACCCGGATTCGCCGACGAGTTCGAGATCGTCCGCGCGATCCACTGCCATCGCGAGACCTTGCCGGTACACCGGGTGATCGTCGACGATCACGACGGAGATCAATTCGGGCCCCACAACACCACTTTCGTGCCTCCCGCAGGTTCGCTGTACATCTCGGCTCGGCCACCGACCTCGGCGAGTCGTCGTTTGATCGACTCGGTCGTGCCGAAGCCGACATCAATTGTCGGGTCGAAACCCTTGCCGGCGTCTTGCACGGTGATCTGCACTCCTTGTTGCGACGCCTCGAGGCGAACGATCGCGCTGGTGACGCCGGCGTGTTTGACAATGTTGGTGAGCGCCTCGTTGCACGCGTCGCGCAATGCTGCCGCAACGGGCGCGGCCGGCTCGCGAACATTGTCGACGTGGAGATCGATGTGCAACCCTCGCCCGACGTGCGCCCGGACGATGCGCTCGACTTCACTGCCGATCGACGCCGCGCGCGCCGATCGCCCGTCGAGCTCCAGCTGGAGACGATCGGCCTCTTCGAGCGCTCGCGATTGCATCGTCGCGTGGTCGGCGTAACGCTTGTTCCCTACCGCTTCGAGCGTCTGCAGCGCGCTGTCGTGCAGAAGCCGGAGCTGTCGAGAGCGTTCGTGTTCCGCGGCCAACAGCACACCCTCGTCGACCGCTTTCGAACGCGCCTGGTCGAGACGGCGCGACCCGCGGCGGATCTGCCCTGCGAGCACGTGACCGCCGGCGAAGAACCCGGCCATCGCTCCCATATTCGACACGAACTCGCCCGGCCCGGAACTGAGCGCCGCGCTCGTCACCGCGCCAATGGCCGCCGCCGCACCGGCCGCGCGGAACGAGCGTCTCGGCGCCGCCATCGCCTGGCCGGCCACCGCCGGTGCGGCGAAACCCCACGGCGCCCAGTTGACGAACGTTCCGCGATGGGAGGCGGCAACGTTCGCGCGCCCGGCGGCGACGGTGGCGATCGCCATTGCCGCATCGACTCCCATCGCGCGCGCGTCGGCACCACCGCCGCGCCAGAGCCGGCGCGCCATCCACACGGACTCGATGGCAGCCGCGCCGAACAGCGCGTTCGCCGCACCGCGAGAGCGATACCGGCTACGGCCGGCCACGACTGCAGCGAGGCCAGTTGCGAGACCGGAGAAGCGGTACGACAGGAAACCCGAGACGATCGTGCGCCCGGCGCGACGTTCCTCTTCGGCACGTTCAGCATCAGTTTCGCCCGAGAAAGAGGTACTTCTCACCACGACGGAACGCGTGTCAGGCGTCATCCTGGGAGCGTGGAACGACGATCGTCCGCCCGGGTCGTAGCGCGAAGACCCCTGTTGCGCGCCGGACTCGAGCGACTCGCCGCGAGCGCCGGCCTGCAGATCGTCGACGACGCCGCGCTGGCCGACCTGGTCCTGTGCTGCACGGACGACGTGATGATCGGACCACCCAACGACATCACCATCGCTGTCGGCAACGTCATCGTCACGTGCCGTGGCGAACCCGATCCGGTCGTGTGGGAGACCGTGCGACAGCTCGTCTGTAACACGTTTGCCGGCTGAGTCCGCCGCGTTAGGCGAGCACGGCACGCGCAAGGTGACGCGCACGCCGCGACCCGGCGACGACCACACCTCAGCCGTGCCGCGCGAACCGGCGAGCACCGCCGCGAGCGCGAGAAGTCGTTCCTCGTGATCCGAACCCGCTCCGATGTCGAAGCCTCCACCCTGATGCCGTACCGTCACCGTCACTGTGGTCGCATCGTTCGCGGCTCGGACGACGGCGCGGCGAGCATCGTCGAGCTCGTACGCGGCGAGCAGCGACACGCGCACCGCCTCGTGCAGCGCGGCGATTCCCGCGGGATCGACGTCCGCAAGAAGTTCGGACGTGACGAGTTCCACCGACAGGCCTCGTACTTCCGCCGTCTCGCACGCCTTCTGTAACCCATCGTCGAGTTCCGACCGCCGCTCACCCTCTGTACGCAGCGCATGTCGCAGCCGCGCGGCTTCACGCCGCGCGAGGCTGGTCGCGGCCTCGGCATCACTGCTCTGCGCCAATTCGCGCAGCACCTCCACCGTCGTCTCGTGCAGGAGGCCATGTTGACGGCTCCGTTCCGCTTCCGCGGCAGCCTCCCTCGCGCGCGCAACGGTGATCGCTCCCGCTTCCTCCGCGAGCACCGCGTACCGGCGATGAGCCGACACGTAGAACCGCGCGGCCACGTTCTGCCCGGCCCAGTTGATGACGTCGTTGAGTCCCAAGGTCAGGCCGGCAACGTGGGCGTCGCGACCCCGAGCGCGCGTGCCACACCACATTGCGGCCGAACCCAACACACCGATCGCAGCGAGGCGTTCGACACCGTCATCGGACCCGCTCACACCGTGCGCGGCGCCGATCGCGAGGTTCTTCATCCAGAGCGCTCCATCGCCGTCGCCCAGACCGGCTTGGCAGACGACCAACCCGAGCGCCGCGAACGCCGTGTCGACCCACAACACGACCGGATCCCGGTAGGTGCTCTTCTTGAGCAGCCGCGTCGCGAGCCACGCCGATTCCACCGTCGCGGCGCCAAGGAGCAACCACTGCAACCGCGGGCGGCTGAACCGCCGGCGATCGCTCGCCACCATGAGCGCGGAGAAGATCAACTGCCCGGCCCGGCCCGCGACGTGGACTCTCGCCACGGAGCGTTCGGCGTCGCGCACCGCCGTACGCGAGCGGAGATCTGGGCTGGCCACGGCGGTCGAACCTACCGCCGCGGCGCGTCGTCAGTCGACGTCGACGTCGGCGAGCGGTGCGACGAACTGCGAGTTGTAGAGGCGGTAGTAGGGACCGTCGTGGCTGAGCAGCTCGTTGTGCGATCCCTGCTCGACGATGCGGCCGTTCTCCATCACGAGGATGACGTCGGCACCGCGGATCGTCGACAGCCGGTGCGCGATCACGAAGCTCGTGCGCTCGTGGCGCAGCGCGTTCATCGCCTCCTGGATGAGGACCTCCGTGCGAGTGTCGACCGAGCTCGTCGCTTCGTCGAGGATGAGGATGGCCGGGTCGGCGAGGAAGGCTCGGGCGATCGTGAGCAGCTGCTTCTGACCGGCGCTGATGTTGTCGCCCTCTTCGTTGATGAGTGTGTCGTAGCCGTCGGGCAGGGAGTGCACGAAGCGGTCGACGTAGGTCGCGCGCGCCGCCTCGAGGATTTGCGCCTCGGTGGCATCGGGGTTGCCGTAGGCGATGTTGTCGCGGATGCTGCCGCCGAACAGCCACGTGTCTTGCAACACCATGCCGATCTTGGAGCGCAGCTCGTCGCGCGGGATCGATGAGATGTCGCGACCGTCGAGCGTGATCGTTCCGCCGTTCAGCTCGTAGAACCGCATGATGAGGTTGACGAGCGTCGTCTTGCCGGCGCCCGTCGGTCCGACGATCGCAATCGTCTGGCCGGGTTCCGCGACCAGTGAGAGCGACTCGATGAGCGGTCGGTTCGGGTCGTAGGAGAACGTGACGTTGTTGAACTCGACGCGGCCGCGCACCGGCGGCGGATTCTCGCTGGCAATCGGGTCGGGACTCTGTTCCTCGGCATCGAGGAACTCGACCACCCGTTCGAAGGAGGCGATGCCCGACTGGAAAACATTCATCATCGACGCCAGCTGGGTGAGAGGCATCGAGAAGTTTCGTGAGTACTGGATGAACGCCTGGACGTCGCCGATGCTGATCGCACCACTCGACACTCGCAGACCGCCGACGACCGCGACAATCACGTACTGAACGTTGCCCATGAACATCGTGAGCGGCTGCATCAAGCTCGACATGAACTGGGCGCCGAAGGACGAGTCGTAGAGCTCGTCGTTCGTGTCGCGGAATCGCTGCTCGACTTCGCGTTGACGGCCGAACGCCTTGACCACGGCGTGACCGGTGAACGTCTCTTCGATCTGCGCGTTGAGGAATCCGGTGCTCTTCCACTGCGAGATGAAGCGCGGGCGGGCGCGGCGCGCGACCACGCGCATGCCCCACACCGACACCGGCACCGTGGTGAGCGCGACGACTGCCAGCAGGGGCGAGATCGTGAACATCAGGATGGCAACGCCCACCAGCAGCAGCACCGACGTGAGCATCTGGCTGAGCGTCTGCTGCAAGCTCTGCGCGACGTTGTCGATGTCGTTGGTGACGCGGCTCAGTAGGTCGCCGCGCTGCTGCTTGTCGATGTATCTGAGCGGCAGCGCGTTGACCTTGTCTTCGACCGCGGCACGCAGCTTGTACATCAACCGCTGGACGACGCCCGCAAGCATGTACGCGGCGACGATCGACAGCGCGGACGACGCCGCGTACAACGCGAGCGCCTGGTACAGCACGTGGTGCAAGGCGCCGAAGTCGATGCCGCGGTGGCCGACCACGCCGCGGACGATGATGTCGGTCCCGTGCCCGAGTACGCGGGGACCGAGGACGTTCAGCGTCGCGCTCGTAACGGCGACCACGGCGACGACGACGAGCACGATCCACATCGGCCCGAGCATGCCGCCGAGGCGGCGCAGTGCGTTCCCGAAGTCTTTCGATCGCTCGGCGGGCATACCGGCCGAGTTCCACCGTCCGGCGGCGCGTGTCTCCGGTGCCGCGAGATCGATTTCCTCGTGTTCTTGCTGGTCGTCGAGAATCGTCATGATGCGCTCATGCGGCGCTCTTCTCGCCGATCTGCGACTGCACGATTTCCGCGTACGTCGGGCAGTTCTGGAGCAACTCGTCGTGCGTGCCGCGTCCGATGACCAAGCCGTCTTCGAGCACGAGGATGTTGTCGGCGGTGGAGATCGTCGACACCCGCTGCGCGACGATGACTACGGCGGCGTCCTTCGTGTACGGGCCGAGCGCAGCGCGCAGCCGCGCGTCGGTTGCGAGGTCGAGGGCCGAGAACGAGTCGTCGAACACGTAGATGTCGGGACGGCGGATGAGCGCGCGTGCGATCGACAACCGCTGGCGCTGCCCGCCCGACACATTGGTGCCGCCCTGTTCGATCCGCGCCTGCAGCCCGCCCGGCATCGCCCGGACGAAGTCGCTCGCCTGCGCGACATCGAGTGCGGCCCACATCTCGTCCTCGGTTGCGTCGGGCTTGCCGAACTGAAGGTTGCTCGCAACGGTGCCCGAGAAGAGGTACGGCCGCTGCGGGACGAGACCGATGGTGCTCCACAACACGTCGGGGTCGAGGTCGTGCACATCGACTCCACCCACGAGCACGGTGCCCTCGGTGCTGTCGAACAAACGCAGGATGAGATTCACCAGCGTGGACTTCCCTGCGCCGGTGCTGCCGACGATTGCGGTGGTCTGACCCGGCGCGGTAGCGAACGAGAGCCCGGTGAGCACGGGATGCTCGGCGCCGGGGTAGTGGAAGCCGACGTCGCGGAACTCGAGCGCGCCGTGCGTCACCACGTCACGCACCGGGTGGGCGGGCGGAACGACACTCGGGTCGGTATCGAGCACCTCTTCTATGCGATCGGCGGACACCGCAGCGCGGGGGACCATCGAGATCATGAAGGTGGCCATCACCACCGACATGAGGATCTGGACCAGATAGCTGAGGTACGCGACCAGCGTGCCGACGTGAATCGCGCCCGAGTTGACGCGGCTCGCGCCGAGCCAGAGCACCCCGACGCTCGACGCGTTGATAAGGAAGTTCACGGTCGGGAACATCGACGACATCAAGCGGCCGCCCTTCAGCGACACCGCCGTCAGGTCGTCGTTCGCCTCTGCGAACCGGCGCGCTTCGTGAGGTTCGCGCACGAAGGCCCGCACGACCCGGATGCCGGTGATCTGCTCGCGCAACACGCGGTTGACCTGGTCGATCCGGTCCTGCATCAACCGGAAGGTCGGCACCATCTGCGACACGAGGA
This sequence comes from Actinomycetes bacterium, assembly GCA_025463905.1. Classification (GTDB taxonomy): domain Bacteria; phylum Actinomycetota; class Acidimicrobiia; order IMCC26256; family PALSA-610; genus JAODBJ01. The sequence goes on along the minus strand of JAODBJ010000084.1, from coordinate 1,619 downwards.
GGCCGAGCACGACCGCCGCGACCGGCATCGCGATGACCAGCACGATCGATAGCCCGACGTCCTGGCGTACGGCCAAGACCACGCCGACGACCATGGTGATCGGCGCGGCGATCGCCATCGTGCACGCCATCACAACGAGCATCTGCACCTGTTGCACGTCGTTCGTGATGCGCGTGATGAGCGAGGGCGCTCCGAACGTGCCGACTTCACGGGCCGAGAAGTCGGTGACTTTGTGGAAGAGGTTCTTGCGCAGGTCGCGACCGAAGCTCATCGCGACCTTGCCGCCGAAGTACACGGCCGCGATCGCGAAGATGATTTGTATCAGCGCGAAGCCGAGCATCACCGCGCCCCACGTGTGGATGTAGCCAACGTTGCCGGGGATCACCCCGTTATCGATGATTCGCGCGGTGATCGACGGCAGCGCGAGCGCGGCCGAGGTCTGCACCGTTTGCAGCACCACGATCAGCAGGAGCGTCTTGCGGTACGGACCGAGATGCGATCGCAGGAGCCGTATCAACACGTTGCATCACCGCCGCTGGCGCCGACACCGTGCAGGAACAGGTGCACCAGTTCGTCGGGCGACATCGGTTCGCCCGAGAGCATCGGATGCGTCGTCGAGAGTGTGAGCGCGCGCAACAGCCGCGCGGCCACGATCGGCTCGACGGTGACCCGCGCACGGTGTGTTTCGAACATTCGGACCAGCGCGTCGCTGTCGGCCATGGGACGCTGCGTCACCGCGTGGAATCGGGTCCCGACACTCGACACCAGTCGCCACATGTTGATGACGCGCTGCTGCATGATCACGATCGCCGCGGCGAGGCTGTCTTCGAAGGTCAAGCCGGCCGCGATGTTCGTGAGCGCGGCTTCGAGCGGCTCAGGATCGAACGCCGCTTCGACGACAGCGACGATGACCTCGTCCTTGTCGGCGAAGGCCCGAAAAATGGTGCCCTCGGCGATCCCGGCCGCTTCCGCGATCTGCCGGCTGGTGACCCGATCGCCGTGCTCGAGCAGGAGCGGCAGCGTCGCGGCGACGATCATCGACCGTCGCTCGTCGGGAGGCATCGCGGTCGCCCGCTTCGCCTTCGTCACTGCTGTCACCGGGGAGCTCACAAGGATCGAGCGTAGCGAGTGAGCCCTCACTCACACGAACGGAAGAGCCGGTCCGAGCGGCCCGCTCGTCGCCGGGCGGGTCCTATGCCCAGCGCGACCGTCGCGAAACGTACAAGGTGAGCCCGGCAGGGACGGCGGCGGAGAGCGCACGGAGTGCTTGCTCGAGGCGGTATGCCCACACCCCGCCTCCCAAGTCGAACGTCAATCCGGCGACGCTGTTCGAGTTCGGTCCGGGAATGTGTACGTGCACAGTCAAGGCGTGCCAGATGGTGCAGACCGCGGCCACGACGACGAGGAGCGACACTGCGTTCGCACCGGCGCGCGTGAGCGCGCGAGATCGGCCCGCGCCCGGCGCAGGTCGAGTGGCCAGAATGATCACGGCTGCGAGCGCAAGGAGTGCCGGAAACGGGTTCGCGGCGTAGAGCGCGGCATCGTAAAAGCGTTCGCGTCCGAGAACGCCCTGGCCGTTGAAACCGAAGACCTGGACGAGGCTCGCGAGGATCGACAGC
>JAODBJ010000043.1 GCA_025463905.1 Actinomycetes bacterium | reverse complement strand
TCACCGACTTCGCCGCCGCCGAGTTCGGCAGCAACGACGAACGCACCGCGACCCGCGAAGTCCTGCGCAGCCTCCTCTAAGAGGCGTGCGTCGGTTAGTCCTTGAGTTCGATGAGGATTTCGCGGTAGGGCTTCGTGCCGGCGTTCACTGCAGTCTCCACTCCCCCGCGTTCGACGAAGGCGCAGTGGCCGATCGGCACGTCGAACTCGAGGTTCTCGCGGTACGGGCCTTCGCTCTCGGGATCGACTTCCACCGCGATGCGTTCGCCTTCGAAGAACACGAGCAGATAGTCGAGGTCGTGACGATGGCGCGCCGAGCGTTCTCCCGGCGCCAGCGTCATCTCCCACACCCGCACCCGATCGTTTTCGAACAGCACGCGAGTGGCGACGTCGCCGAGCTCTTCGGTTGCCATGTGGTGCCCCCCTCCGTACGGTGGCCGCCATCATGACCGACGATCCGGGTGAAGACGAGCCCCGCGCACCGCTCGAAGCGCTCGGCGCCCTCGCCCGCGAAGAGGTGCAGCTGACGCCGACGCTGCGCCATCTCGAGGTGTACACGATGAGCGGCCTGCTCACGTTGCTGTGGCACGGCGAACCGACCGCCGAGAACGTCGTGCTTACGTGCGGCGGTGCGATGGGCGGTCTCCTCGGCCCGGCCGACGGCGTGTACCACGTGCTCGGCGAAGCCTTCGCGGCGCAGGGCATCGCCACGATCCGGGTCGGTTACCGCAAGCCCAATCACCTTCCGAAGTGCGTGCACGATCTCGCCGCCGCGGCCGATCTCGCGAACCGATTCGGCGCCCGCCGGTTCCTCACCGTCGGACACTCCTTCGGTGGCGCGGTCGCGATCCAAGCCGGCGTGCTGCTCGGTCCGCACTGCCGCGGCGTCGTGACGCTGTCGACGCAATCGGCCGGCTGCGAAGGCGCCGAACAGCTGACGGCTCCCCTGTTACTCCTCCACGGCGAACGCGACGAGTTACTTCCGCCCGAGACGAGCGCAGTGGTGCAGATGCTCGCCGGGCACGGCGAGATCCACTACCTCCCCGGCGCCGGCCACCTCCTCACCGAAGCCGCAACCGAGGTGCGCTCCCGGCTGGAGGAATGGATACCGGCCCGTTTCGCCGACGAATAACTGCCCCAACCTCGAACCGGCGTCGCTACATGTCCCTCCAGGCGCAATCTGTGACGCAAGTTGGAGTTGGCTGTCGGTTTCGGAGGTTGCCGTTCGTCGTTACGGTGAATGCCGGCATTCGGGCCGGCAGGAACCGGAGGCACCCGTGAAGTACATGCTGCTCATCAACAGCGACCCCGCCGCATGGGCGAAGGTCGCGCCCGAAGACGCGAACAAGATCTTCGAGGAGTACGGCGCCTACACGCAGGCCCTGCACGACTCGAAGGAATACGTGAACGGCGACCCGGTGCAGGGCAACGAAACGGCCAAGACCGTGCGCGTCAGCAAGGGCAAGCCGGCCGTGACCGACGGGCCGTTCAGCACTGCGGCCGCGCTCGCCGGCTACTACACCGTCGACGTGAAGGACCTCGACCGCGCCCTCGAACTCGCGGCAACCATTCCCGGCGCGGCGCAAGGCCTCGACGCCATCGAAGTACGTCCGATCATGGACCTCGGTTGATCCGTCCACGTGGCACGACGCGCTGAGCACGACTTCGAGCACCTGTTCCGGCAAGAGTCGGGACAGGTGCTCGCGTGCCTGATTCGCTTTGTCGGCGACTTCGACCTCGCCGAAGACGCGTTCCAGGAAGCGGTACTGACCGCGCTCGATCGCTGGCCCCGCGACGGCGTGCCTGCGAATCCTGCCGCGTGGCTGCTCACCGCGGCCCGGCGCAAGGCGATTGACCGCGTGCGGCGCGAAGCGCGCCGGCCGGAGAAGCACGATGCCGCGCAACGACTCGCGGCACTGCGCGCCGAGCCGGAGGAAATCGACGACATGCACACCATTCCCGACGAACGTCTCCGTCTCATTTTCACGTGCTGCCACCCCGCGCTCGCGGCGGAAGCACAGGTTGCGCTCACGTTGCGGACGCTCGGCGGCCTCACCACGGAAGAGATCGCGCGCGCGTTCCTCGTGAGTGAACCGACGATGTCGCAGCGCCTCACCCGCGCGAAGCAGAAGATCCGCCTCGCCAACATCCCCTACCGGGTTCCGCCCGATCACGAGCTCCCCGATCGGGTCCACGCGGTGCTCGCGGTGATCTACCTCGTGTTCAACGAGGGGTACGCGGCCACCGCGGGCGACACGCTCGTACGCCGCGAACTGTGCACCGAAGCGATCCGCCTCGCGCGCGTCATCGTCGAACTCATGCCCGACGAGCCCGAAGCGATCGGCCTCCTCGCGCTGCTTCGGCTGCACGACGCGCGCCGCGACACCCGAGTGGACGACGACGGCAAGCTCTGGCTGCTCGCCGATCAGGACCGCACCCGCTGGGACCGTGACGCGATCGCCGAAGGCACCGCGCTCGTCGACCGTGCGTTGCGACTCGGGCGTCCCGGGCCGTACCAAATTCAGGCTGCGATCGCGGCGCTGCACGCCGAAGCACAGACCGCCGACGCGACCGACTGGTCGCAGATCGCCGCGCTCTACGCCGCGTTGCTTCGCTACACGAACTCACCCGTCGTCGAGCTGAACCGCGCGGTTGCGGTCGCGATGGCCGACGGTCCGGTGCTGGGCTTGCGTCTCGTCGACGAACTCGCCGGCGTCGAGTTGTTACAGCGCTCGCACCTGTTCCACGCAACGCGCGCCGATCTCCTCCGCCGCCTCGAACGGAACGAAGAAGCGCGCGCCGCCTACCGCCAGGCGCTCGACCTTGCGCGTACCGCTCCGGAACAGGCGTTCCTCAGAGAACAGTTGGAAACGTTGTAGCGAGACGGTTCAGCTGCCGGCGAGCTTTGCGACGACGGGCGCGAACCCGTCGAGCATGTCGTCGCCGATCACGATGTTGCTCACGCCCCACGTGTCGCGGCGACGTTGCAGTTCGTTGATCATCTGCTCGACGGTACCGATGAGCGCGACGCCCGACGTCTGCACCTCTTCGGGCGAGATACCGAACCCGGGCGCGACGGCTTCCGCGAGCTTCTGCGCATTGTCGGTGATGGTGCAGAGGAAGTAGCGGATCTGCAGTTCGATGTCGTCGAAGCGATCGCCTGCGCCTTCCTTCACCCACGCGATCTTCTGCGCAGTCTCTTCGGCCAGCGAAGTGTGCACCGCGTCGGCAGTCACCGCGCCGGCGCGCAGGTTCGGGTTGATACCGACGATGTCGGCCTCGCGACCCGCGAGGCGCAACACGCGCGGCGCGCCGCCGCCCACGAGGATCCGTGGCCGCGGTTGTTGCACGGGCTTCGGGATCGCGTCGTAGTTGGCGATCGTGTAGTGGGTACCGGTGAACGAGAACGGACCTTCGGCCCAGCAACCCTTCACGACGGCGAGCGCTTCCTCGAGCCGGTCGACGCGCACGCCGGCGCGGTCGTACGGCAAACCGAGTGCGTCGTAGTCTACTTGCATCCAGCCCGCGCCGATGCCGAGGTCGGCGCGGCCGTCGCGGAGTACGTCCATCGTCGCGGTTTCCTTCGCGACGATCGCCGGGTGTTTGTAATCGTTGTCGAGCACCAGCGCGCAGACGCGCAACGTGGTGGTGTGCGCGAGCGCCATCGCCATCGCGGGCATCGGCGCGAGCGCGGTGTCGATGAAGTGATCGGGCATGTAGAGGGCGGCGT
>JAODBJ010000340.1 GCA_025463905.1 Actinomycetes bacterium | reverse complement strand
GAAGACCACCTCTGGGAGTTCTGCGAAGAACTTCCGATCGGTCTCGCGCGCCAGGCGCACGCGTGCACTCACACGACGTTCGCGCCCACCATCATCTCTGGTGGCACGAAGACCAACGTGATCCCCGACGAAGTGCACATCGAAGTCGACATCCGCACGCTGCCTGGTCAGCTCGGCGCCGACGTCGACCGGTTGTTGCAAGACGCGCTCGGCGACCTCGCCGCGTCCGTCCAGATCACACCGTTCGACGAAAACGAGAGCACATCGTCGGCGGCCGACACGCCGCTGTGGGAGGCCCTCGGGCGCGTGTCGGGGCAGCTCGTGGAGGGCGCCTCGCTCGTGCCGTTCCTTACCGTCGGCGCGACCGACGCCCGCTTCTTCCGGCGCAAAGGTTCCACGGCGTACGGCTTCGGGTTGTTCAGCCGGCGTTTGAGCTTCGAGGACTACGCCACCATGTTCCACGGCAACGACGAACGCGTCGACGTCGAGTCACTCGTGCTTTCCACCCGCATGTGGGAAGCCCTCGCCCAAGACTTCCTGAACTAGGCGTGCGTCGATAGGGGACATTATTTGTCCCCTATCGACGCACGCGCTTAGGTCTCTTCGCCGTGTTCGCGGAGGTAGCGCTCGAAGTCGGCGGCGAGCGCGTCGCCTGACGGCAGGTTCTGTTCGTCGATCTCGTCTTCGTCTTCGTCGTCGTAGTCGAGTTCGTCGAGATCGGGGAAGTGGGTGCCTTCGTCGTCGTCATCGTCGTCGAGTTCGTCGTCGTCGATGGCGCGGTCGAAGCGATCTTCGAGCCGTGCGACGTACTCGGTCACGTCGGTGTCGCCCGCCACGACCTCGGCCACCGAGCGTTCCCACGCGGCCGCTGCGATGTCGAGGTCGGTGAGGTCGATGTGCACGTCGAGAAAGGCGGCGAGACGATCGAGCAACGCACGCGTCGCCTTCGGGTTCGGGGGCGTCGCGACGTAGTGCGGCACCGGCGCCCAGAACGATCCGGACGTGAGCCCGGCTTCGCGGAACGAGTTGTGCAGCACGCCGACGATGCCCGTCGGGCCTTGGTACCGCGACCGTTCGATGCCGAGGCGTTCGGCCGTCGCGTCATCGATCGCCGAACCGGTGACGCGCACCGGCCGTGAGTGTGGGACGTCGGCGAGCAGCGCGCCCAACGTGACGGCGGTGGTGCAACCGAGGTCGCTCGCGACCGAGAGGACGTCGTCGCAGAAGGTCGGCCACCGCAGGTTCGGCTCGATACCGACGCAGAGTACGAAGTCGCGGCCCGTGCGCCCGCCCGGTGCGGCAAGGAAGCGCACACTCGGCCACGACACGCGACGGACGACGCCGTCGACCAGATCGACCTGCGGCCGCGCGGCCTGGAAGTCGAAGTATTCCTCGGGGTCGAGGGTCGCGAATTCACGAGCACCGAGCGTGCGTGCGAGCCAGCGGACCGCGTCGGAGGCTGCGTCTCCGGCGTCGTTCCATCCCTCGAACGCGGCGACAAAGACCGGCGTCCGCAGTTGCGGGCGCGGCGCCCAGCGGACCGTCATGCTCCCCAGGTTAGGACCTCTGCACGCGGTTGCGGAGCGTGCCGACACCGCCGACGGTGATCTCCACCAGGTCGCCGTCGAGGAGGAATCGCGGGGGTTTCCGCGCCGCGCCCACGCCCTCCGGGGTACCGGTGAGGATCACGTCGCCCGGCGCGAGCGTCTGTCCCTGGGTGATCCATGCGATGAGCTGCGGGACGGAAAACACGAGATCAGCGGTGCTCGACGATTGCATGACGTCGCCGTTCAATCTCGTCTCGATGGAGAGGGTGCCGACGTCTATCTCGTCGATGGTCACGAGCAACGGGCCGAGCGGGCAGAACGTGTCGAACGACTTCGACCACGAGAACTGTCCGGTCACGTACTGGTGGTCGCGGGCCGAGACGTCGTGCGCGATCGTCACGCCGGCGAGATAGTGCAGCGCGTCCGCTTCGTCCACGTCGCGCGCGTGGCGGCCGATGACGATCGCGACTTCTCCTTCGTAATCGGGTTCCCGAACGTGCCGTGGCACGACGATCGGTTCGTCGTGCGCGATCACCGCGCCGGGTGACTTCACGAACAGCGCCGGGAATTCCGGCAGGGGCCGGCCGGTCTCGGCCGCGTGGGCGCGGTAGTTCAAGCCGACGGCCCACACCATGCGCGGGTCCGGGATGATCGGGTCGACCCGAACGCTCGAGAGCAGTACGCCTTCGTCGTCGGCGAAGGTCAGCTCGCGCGCCGCGTCGAGGCCGCCCGCGGCCAGGAAAGCCACCGGCTCCGCCGGATGCCACGTCTTCTCCGCGAGATCGATCGCGCGCGTCGTGGGATCGTCGAAAACGCCCGTCAGCGCGTGCACGTGCCCGTCGATGTTCACGAACCGCATTGCGCCGTCCTCACACTGCAGCACCGTCGCCGCGTAGCGCGGCGATCTCGTCGTCGGTCATGCCGGCCTCGTGCAACACCTCGTCGGTGTGTTCACCGATCTTGGGCGCGCCCCGCCGGATCTCCAAACCGCGGCCGTCGAACTGGACCGGAGCACTGGTCAAGCGCGCCCGATCGTGCCCCGGATAGCGAGGCATGTAGCCGTTCGCCTCGACCTGCGGGTCGTCGATGACTTCCATCGGCGATGCCATCGACGACCAGATCGTGTCTTGGGCGCCCAACCTCACCTTCAGTTCCGCGAGTGTCATCGACGCAATCGCCTCGGTGAACATAGGAAACAGTTCGTCTTTGGCCTTCGCTCGTTGCACAGCAGTCGCGAGGTCGTCGCGTTCGAGCAGATGTTCGAGACCGAGCGCGCGGCACGTCGGCTCCCAATGGCGTTCGGGGTCGAGCATGTTGAGGCTCAGCCAACGGCCGTCGTTCGTGCGGTACGAACCGACGAGCACCGACGCAAGCGACCGGCCGGGGGAGTGCGGTTCCGGGTCCGCCTCCAGGATCGACGTCGGTACGAGGTCGACCGACAACGTCCACACCGCCGCGCCGAGCAACGACACGTCGACGACCGACGCTTTGCCGGTGCGCTCGCGCTGAAACAGCGCGGCGGCGACACCGCCGGCGAGGTAGGCGCCGCTGGGCGCGTCACCGAACGCGCCGCGGGGCTGCACGAGTGGGCCGCCTTTCGGGCTAAGCATGTGCCCGATACCGCCGCGCGCCCAGAAGCTCACCGCGTCGAACCCGCCCATTTCGGCGTCGGGTCCTTCGAGGCCTTGGCCGGAGCCGATCGCGTACACGCAGCGATCGTTCACCTTCTGCACGTCTTCGGGATCGAGGCGCAATTTCTTGCGCGCCGAGGGTAGAAAGTTCGTGATGAACACATCGGCGCGCTCGATCAACCGATCGAGGGCGCGCCGTCCACCCTCGCTGCGCAGGTCGAGCGCGATGCCGCGCTTGTTGCGATTGAACTGTTCGAACAGAAAGTTGAAGTCGCCGGTGTCGGCGACGAGACCCATGGCCTGTATCCCGCGCAGGGGATCGCCGGTCGGGCGTTCGACCTTCACGACGTCAGCGCCCCACTCGCCGAGGATCGTCGCGGCGCTGGGCACGAATCCGTGCTCCGCCACCTCCAACACCTTCACGCCGTCGAGCACCCCCATGGGCGCGTCCTCCTTTGTCGGGCGCCTCACCATATGACGCCGGTGTCACCTCGGAGATCACGCCGTGACGAACTGCGCAACCTGGTCGCGCGCTCTCGTCTGGTGGTCTTCTGGTCCGCGGCTACCGGCGTCGCCACCGGGTTGATGGTCGCGGGCTTCGATCGACTCACGGTCAACGTCGTGCTCGAACGCGTCCGCAACGGGCCGCTCCTCTTCGTCGCGTTCGCACCCGGTTTGGGGCTACTGCTCGCAACGCTGTGGTTGCGCGGGCCGGGTCGCGGTGTGTCGCCTGCCACCGCCGACAGTTATCTCGCCGCCTATCACGGTGGCGGTGAACTCGAGGTGCGACCCGCGTTGCATCGCGTCATCGCATCGTTCGCGACGCTCGCGTTCGGCGGCGCGATGGGCCTCGAAGGCCCGTCGCTCTACATGGGCGCCACGACCGGCGCGTGGACACAGCGGCGCTTCGGTCGTTTCCTCCCCGGCGCCGACCGCAACGTGTTGATGGTTGCGGGCGCTGCCGCCGGTGTTGCAGCGATCTTCAAAGCACCGGCGACGGGCGCGATCTTCGCACTCGAGGTGCCGTACCAAGACGACCTCGCCCGACGCATGTTGCTCCCGGCGTTGGTTGCATCGGCCGCCGGCTATCTCTCGTTCGTGGCCGTGAACGGCACGAAGCCGCTCTTCGCGATCAGCGGTACCCCGCCGTTCTCGTTCAAGGACCTCGCCGGAGCGGTGCTGCTCGGCGTGACCGCCGGCGTCGGCGCGCGCGCGTTCGCGTGGCTCCTGCGGCGGGCGAAGGCGTTGAACAACACGGTGCCCGTCGCGTGGCGAGTGCTCGGCGCGACGGCAGTGCTCGCAGGCTTGTTCGCGATCGCTCGCGGTCTTACTGGTAGGAGTCTCACTATCGGCCCGGGATATGAGGTGATCGGTTGGGCGTTGTCGCCGAACCGTTCTGTTCCACTCGTGCTCGCGGTTCTGTTGGTGCGTTGTGTCGCGACCGCGACGGTTGTCGGTGGTGGCGGCGCGGGCGGCTTGTTCGTGCCGCTCGTCGTCGCCGGAGCACTGTTGGGCCGCGTGTTCGGCGGCGCGTTCGGCGACCAGACGTCGTTGTTCGTCGTGATCGGTGTCGCCGCGTTCCTCGGCGCGGGTTACCGCGTACCGCTTGCTGCGGTGATGTTCGTCGCCGAGTCGACCGGCCGGCCCGGATTCGTCGTCCCCGGTCTGCTCGCCGCGGTCGCGGCAGAACTCGTGATGGGGAGGTCGTCCGTCACGGCGTACCAGTCGCCGCCGCCGTTGGACGATTAGCCGCGGAGCGCTTTGATCTGCGAGTGCGAAGCGAACTGCAGCGCGCCGTCGGCGAGCGCGACGACCATCGCGCCCATGTGGTCGAATCCCTCGCCGAGGGTTTTGCCCATCAGGTAACGGGCGTGGATGCCGGCAACGATGATTGCCAACTTGTACGACGCGAATACCTCGTACCAGTCGAGCTGGTCGAGCGACCGGTTCGCTTGCTTCGCGTACCGGTCCACGACGTCGTCGCGCGACAGGAATCCGGCGTCGGTGCTGATCAGCGCACCCGTCGCGACGACCTGAGCTTCGGATCGTCCCCAGTACAGGAGGAACAGCCCCAGGTCGGCGAGCGGGTCGCCGAGCGTGGCCATCTCCCAGTCGAGCACGGCTACCACCCGGCCGTAATCGTTGGGGGCGAGCATCGTGTTGTCGAGGCGATAGTCACCGTGCACGATCGTCGGCGGACCCGACTCCGGAAGTGCGTCGCGAAGACGCCGGGCTAGTTCGTCTATGGCCGGTGCGTCAGGGCAGCCCGCTTCTTTCGAGCGTTCCCATTGTTGATTCCACCGGCGAACTTGGCGTTCGAGGTACCCGTCAGGACGACCGAAGTCGGCCAGACCGACGGCGGCGTAGTCGACGGCGTGGATACGCGCGAGCACGTCGACGAGTTCTTCGGAGCAGCGACGCGCGTCGTCGCGCGTCATGAGCGCGATGTCTTCCGGCGTGCGCGGGATGACACCGTCGACCTTCTCCATGACGTAGAAGGCCGCGCCGTTCACCTCGTTGTCGTCGCAGAACGCGTACGCGCGCGGTACCGGTACGTCGGTGGTCGCCAGACCCGAGATGACGCGGTACTCGCGCGCCATGTCGTGCGCGGTCGGCAGCACGTGCCCGAGCGGTGGACGGCGCAGTACCCACTCGTGGGCGTCGTCGGCGACGACGTAGGTGAGGTTCGATCGTCCCCCGGCGATCAGGTCGGCCCGCAGCGGCGAACCCGACGAACCTTCGACGTGTTGCGCGAACCACGACTGCAGTCGCGCGAGATCGACACCTTCAGGGGCTTCGCTGGTCACCTTGGCTCCCGGACGAGTGCCGGGAGCCTATATCGGTCGCGTTTTGGCACCGCCGGCAGGCAAGGCCCGCGTTACGCGATGCGCGACTCGCGGGGACGCACCGGTTCGCCGTTGCCGCGCGGGTAGCGCGCAACGCGCCCGACCGGCATGTCGACTCGGTAGCCCGCGGCGGCGCGCTCTTCTTCCGACTCGCCACCCCAGAACCCGTACTCGCGGTGTTCGCGTGCCCATTCGCGGCACTCGCCCAGCGCGGGGCAGGCGTGGCATACGGCGCGGGCTTGCGCCTCTCGCACCGCCCGAGCCTCGGGACGCTCACCCGGAGGCGCGAAGAAAAGCCGGGTCTGACCGTGGCACGCGCCGCGGTCGGCCCACTCGAGCGGCCCGGTGAAGATCAAGGTCGAAATGGTTTCGGTGGCCATGCACCCTCCCGGCTACTGCCGCGTGGGGGAACTAACAGGTCAAGAACGTTGAGCTATGGATTGGACGCGACACCCACGCGGATCCATTACCCACTAGTGAACCGGCTCACAAGTCTATCTGTCAAAGAGGTTATAGCGATAGACTCCATCGAAAATAGAGATATAACGTCCCGTGCGTCCCCGCCGGAACGGGACAAAACGGAACGCCGTCGATCGGAACGGGGCGAAGCGGATGGAGTTGCGCCACCTCGAAGCGCTGCTGGCCGTGGCGGAGCAAGGCTCATTCACCGCGGCTGCCGATGCGCTCCGCACCGTGCAGTCGAACATCTCGGAACAGGTCCGTCAGCTCGAGAACGAGCTAGGCGTCCCGCTCATGATACGGAACCGTCGAGGGGCCGTGCCGACAGAGTTCGGCGCCAAGGTCCTGGAGCGGGCCCGGCACATCCGAGGAGAGCTCGAAGCGCTCCGTCAGGACCTCTCGATGCTGCAGGGACTGCAGACAGGCCACGCGACGGTAGGCGTGGTCGGAACCGTGAGCCGATGGCTCGTACCGCAGGTGGTCTCGGAGATGCGACGCACCGCGCCAGGCGTGTCGTTACGGGTCACGGAAGGGGCATCCGAACGCCTCGGCGCGGAGGTCGTGGAGCGGGTGCTCGCCCAGGCGGTTGTGACCGCGCCGGTGGCCGACAACCGGCTGATCGTCGAACACCTTCTCGACGAAGACATCGTCGGAGTCGTACCGATCGCGATGCATATCGGCGCGGACGCGCCGGTCCCTCTCGCGCTCCTCGCCCAACAAACGTTGATCCTGCCTCCCACGGGCAACCCGTTGCGTACCGAACTCGACGCCGCGGCGCGCGACGAAGGCATTGTGCTCAACGTGCCCGTGGAGGTCGAAGGTGTGCGCCTCATCGCGGACCTGGTCGCGTCAGGCGCGGGCGTGTCGATCATGCCGGAAACCGCGGTGCCGGCCGACAACCCGCAGCTGCGCTGCGTCGCGATCGCGCGGATGCCTCCGAGGCGCCTGGCGCTCGTCACCGCGCGGGGTGTGCAGCTCTCACTCGCCGACCAGGCGGTGCGCGAGGCGCTGCTGAGGCTCGTGCGTAGTCAGGGCACCCTGCTCGATACCTGAGCGCATACCGGAGGCCGCCAGACACGTCTTGCACGTGTAGTGCAACAACGGGGTAACCTGCGCGAGATGCTTGGGGGACAGCGCGGCCTTGTCGTCGCGACATTCGTGAGTGTCCTTGCCCTCGGCGCCGCGGGTTGCGGCGGGAGCGCCGGTTCGAAGAGTGGAGCGCCTGCGTCGCCCTCCTCGGGTCGTACGAGGAACACCGCGATCCGAACCGCGAGCACTCCGCCCATCGCGCCCGACGTCGTTCCGGCCGGTGCGAAGCGGCTGCACTTCAAGGTTGGGCCGATCACGATCGAGCCCGGCCAGAACAACATCTATACGCAGGGGCGCATCCCCCAACCCACCGGAGACGGTTGGATTGTCGGGATGCACCCGGACCTGCGCTACCCGGATGGCACGGTCCCTCCTGTCGACGTGATCCACCTCCACCACGGCGTGTGGCTCAACTTGCGGTCGCACGACTCGACGTCAGGCCTTCCCGAGCGATTCTTCGCCGCCGGGGAGGAGAAGACCCAGATGGTCCTCCCGAAGGGCTACGGGTACCAGTTCAACGCGGCGGACCATTGGGTCCTCAACATGATGTTGCACAACATCACACCGACGCGCGCAACGGTGTTCGTGACCTACGACGTCGACTTCATTCCCGCGAATTCGCCTGCCGCGAAGGGCATCATCCCGGCCCGGCCGATCTGGATGGACGTCCAGAACGGCAGCATCTACCCGGTGTTCGACGTGTTGCGCGGCTCGGGAACGAACGGCAGGTACACGTTCCCCGACGATGCCAAAGACCCGTACGGCACGAACCCGCCGCGCAACGAGTGGACCGTCGACGCCGACGGCGTCCTGATCGCGACCGCGGGCCATGTGCACCCGGGTGGGCTGCAAACCGACTTGTGGTTGCAGCGCAATGGAGCGACGGCGCCCGCGGGCAAGGCAAAGGCCGGCCATGCCGACACCGCGCACCTCTACACGTCGACCGCGCATTACTTCGAGCCCGCGGGCAATGTGTCGTGGGACCTCGCCGCGACGGGCACGCAACCCAACTGGGCGGTGTCGGTGAAGAAGGGCGACAAGCTCTCGATCAGCGCCACCTACGACTCGAAGACCGCGACGTGGTACGAGTCGATGGGGATCATGGTCGTGTGGATGGCAGCCAAGACCAACGGCACCAACGCGTTCCAGACGTCGGTCGACACGGCGGGGCTGCTTACTCACGGTCATCTGCCGGAGAACAACAACCACGGCGGTAAGGCCGACCCGAGCCACTTCACCGATCTCACGAAGGCGCCGTCGCAGCGCGAGCCCGACGGTTACACGATCCCGATCTCCGACTTCGTCTACGCCCGTGGCGACATGAGCAACAGCGATGCGGTGCCGACGATCGCGCCGGGCCAGTCGCTCACGTTCAAGAACCTCGACGCGCCACTCGCGAACGGCATCTGGCACACGATCACGGCGTGCCGCGCCCCGTGTAACGGCGCGACCGGCGTTGCGTACCCGCTCGCCAATGCCGACATTCAGTTCGACTCCGGTGAGCTCGGCGCGGTCGGTCCACCGACCGCTGGCAGCCTCACGTGGTCCACGCCGAAAGACCTGCCGCCGGGTACGTACACCTATTTCTGCCGCATCCACCCAGGTATGCGCGGCGCGTTCCGCGTTGCGAAAGCCGGCGCCTGAACCAGTGCGGCATCCGCTGCGATGGATTGTCGTCGCGCTCGTGGTCGTGGTGCTCGGCATCGGTGGCGCGGTCGCGTACTACGTGTTCGGCGACAGCGCGCCCGCCAAGCCCAAGCTGAGTAGCTCGAGCTGCGCGGCGACCGGCGGCGCAAGCCCGTCGTCGTCCCCTGACGGCACGTGGCACATCGCGAAGAGCAAGAACACGTACGTCGGGTATCGCATCAAGGAACTGTTCGGCGGCGCGACGTTGAAGCGCGACGCCGTCGGGCGTACCCCGGACGCGACGGGCACGCTCACCATCGCGTCGAACCAGGTGCAAAAAACCACGGTGACCGCGAACGTCACCACCCTCGTGAGCAACCGCAGTCCGCGCGATCAATACATCCACACCCACGCGCTCGATTCGGACCGCTTCCCGCAGGCTTCGTTCACGCTGTCGAAGCCCATCGCATTGCCCGCGAGCGCGGTGGCCGGCAACGCCGCGAGTCTGCAAGCGAGCGGTTCGCTCACGTTGCACGGCACGACGAAGCCGATCACGCTCACACTCGACACCTGCTGGCGCGGCGCCACGATCGAGGTCGCGGGGACGGCACCCATCGTGCTCGCCGACTACGGCATCGACTCGCCGCACACGCCGATCGTCTCAGTCGACAACCACGGCTCCCTCGAAGTCCACCTGCTCTTCTCCCGCTAGGGGGCGGGGACGAGGTGGGCGCCGATGAGTTCGACGGGTTCTGCGAGGCCGGCCACTTCGAGGCGGTCGACACCCGGTGGTTTGTCGGGACGATGCTCGATCGCGATGCGCGCGCCGCGCGGCCAGACGAGTTCGACCCGCCCGTCGCGTTTGGCTTCGATCTCGCCCTCCAGGAAATCGGCGAAGAAGGAAACGGTCGCGTCGAGCGTCGGGGTGCCGAGCACGACGCGACGTAACTGCGCCGGTGCGGCGGATGCCGGGAGCGGATCGACCCACCAACGGGGATGCGAGTTCGGACCGTTTGCGGCGACGTACTCGAGGAGCTGCGCGCGGGTGCCGAAGTCGCCGTCCGATTCTGCGAGCTGCACGACGGTGCCGTGCGCGTCGCGCGGCATCAGGAACGCTTCCTTCCACTCAGGGTCAGAGGTGTCGACCTTCACTGGTGTGGCACCGGCCGCGCGTGCACGTTCGAGCGCGTCATCAAGCGACGGCACCTTGAAGGTGAGGTGGTGCGGGCCATCGCCTCGGCGCTCGACGAAACGAGCCAGGAAATCGTTGCGTTCGGGCTCCCACGGTTCGAGGAGCTCGACCGCCATCCCGTTGCCGGCCTGATCGCCGACCCACACTTGCATGGGGCGGAAACCGATCGACTGGCCGCCAAAGATCACCGTGCCGCCCAACGCGCCGGTGAGGAAGCGCAACGCGGGCGCAGTGTCGGTCGCGGCGATCGCGATGTGGTCGAAGTCGAAGCGGGCATTGGCCAACGTCATGCGGTCTCCACCGATGTCTGCGGGTTAGTGGGCGTGGGCGTGGGCGTTCGGCCGGCCCGGGTGAATGTGCGGGCGCCGGCGTAGCCGATCGCGAGCACCCCGAAACCGCCCACTGCGTCGAGGAAATAGTGGTTCGCGGTCAACACGATCACGACGACGGTGAACACCGGATAACCGATCGCGAGCAGTCGCGCCCAGCGTTGCTTCACGCGGGGCGCGAACACGCACGCACACCATCCGGCCCAGCAGCAATGCACGCTCGGCATCGCCGCGAACTGGTTCGAGAGCTTCTCCATGCCGCCCGAGTCGAACGACCAGAACGTCGGGTATTTGTGCAGCGTGTCGACGAACCCATAGTGCGCGCCCATCGTGTCGAGTAAGCGCGGCGGCATCAGTGGGTACGTCACGAATCCGATCAACGCGAGCGCGGTCGCGATTGCGAGCGTGTTCCGCCACAGCGGGTAGTCGTCGCTGTGGCGGCGATACAGAAACACGATCGCCCCGATCGTCACGATGAAGTGCGCCGACCCGTAGAAGTAGTTGCACAACACGATGAGCGGCCTGAAGTGCAACGCCCAGCCTTGCAGCGTCGCTTCGTGGTAGAGCCCGAGCGACCGCTCCCAGCTGATGATCGTCTGGGCGTGATGGAACGCTGCGACCCGTCCGCCCTCGTTGAGGTTCCGGATCGTCGAGTACACGAGGTAGAACGCGCCCGCGAAGACCAGCTCGAACCACCAGTAAACGGCGTGACCGTCGCGAAGCGGCCTGCCGCCCCGTCGTAGCGGTTTTTCGGGCGCCTCCGTAGTGGTCACCCAGCGCCCTTCGCCGCGGGCTCGCCTTCCGATTCGACCTCGCCGCGCGCTTTGCGGCCGCCCACCGCGAACATCGGTGCGCCGGCGAAACTCACGACCAGCGTGCAGAACAGCCAGAACAACCCAGCCGCGACCGCCGGCGCACGGTCCACCCCGAGCGGCGTGAGCAAGAACACCAGCATTCCTTCGCGTACACCCAACCCGTTGAGAGAAATTGGGAGCACCTGCACCATGGAGACGGCGGGGATATACGCGAAACCTGCCGCAATCGGCACGGGCAGGTCGAGCGCGCGGAAGATCAGCAGCACTGATATCACGACCGACAGCTGATACGTGAACGCCGTGACGAGCACGTAGAGCGCCTCGCCGGGCTGGCGGCGCATCCGGTCCACGCCGATGTGGATGGCCCCGATGAAACGCGTCCAGTTCGTGTTGTCGGCGTAACGACCCGCGAGCCGTGGATGGCCGGCGAGGACGATGACGAGTGCGAGCGCGCCGAGCGTCACGCCGGCAACGAGTAACGCGATCCACGCGTGATCGAGGTTCAATTGCGACGGGCGGAACGCGAACCCGATCAAGACGAGAAGCGGGAGCGCCACCATTCCGGTGAGCCGCTCCAGCACCACGGACGCGAACGCGGTAGCGCTCGAACCGGTCGTGTTCGTGGCCCGCGCCACGCGAACGACGTCTCCACCGATCGTCGAGGGCAGCACGTTGCCCACGAACAAACCGGCGAGGTAGTGCGACGTCAGCGTGCGGAGGGGCACATCGACGTCGAACAGCACGAGCACGCGCTGCCAGCGCCACGCCGAAAGCACGATGCCGACGAACGTCATCACGACCGCTGCGCCAATCAGCAAGATCGTCCGAAGGTGATGTTGCTCCGGGAAGACGTCGTGGAGGTCGGGGATGTTTCGGACCAGCAACACCAAAAGACCGGCGCTCACGCCGATCCGTAGCCAGAACTTCCAGCCGGGTCCGGATCGCCCGGACTGTTGTGTAGCGCCCTCCACGGCCTCCAGCCTAGGCAGTGGCGTGCCGTACGCTCGGTGAGTGACCATGGCGCCGACAAAGGCGCCAAGTGAGGGCCACGTTCATAGGGCAAGCATGTGAGAGGGGCAAGCGTGCGCGTTCGGACCGACGACGGTGTCATGCTCGAAGCAGTCGTGGAGGGCTCGGGCCCCGGCCTCGTGCTCGTGCACGGGTTCGGAGGCGCGAAGGAGGACTTCTCCGACCACATCGACCCGCTCGCGCGCAACCACACCGTGGTCACATTCGACCACCGCGGTCACGGCGCGAGCGACAAACCCACGGACCCGCGGGCGTACGACTTCGCACGGCTGCGCGCCGACGTGCTCGCGGTGGCGGACGCCGCCGAGCTGTCGCACTTTCGCCTGCTCGGCCATTCAATGGGCGGCATGGTGGCGCGGGGTGTCGCGGTCGCGCATCCAGACCGCGTCGAGGCGCTCGTGATGATGGACACGAGTCCCGGACCCATCCCCGGCTTCGACCCGTCGTTGATGGAAATCGCGGCGTCCGTCGCGCTCGAGCAGGGCAAGGACGAACTGAAGGCGTTGCTCGACATGGCGAAGTCGCTCGACACTCCCGCGTACGTTCGGGTACTCGCGGAGCGACCGGGTTACCAGGAGTTCAATGACCGCAAGTGGGACGCGCTGTCGGCGGTCATGTGGGGCACGCTTGCACGCGCGATCGCGTACCAACCCGACGAGCTCGAGTCCATGCGCGCGCTTACCTGCCGCGTGCTCGTGATCGTGGGTGAGCAGGACACGCCGTTCCTCAACGTGTCGCGTGCGATGGCGGCCACGATTCCGCAGGCGTCGTTGGTCGTGGTCCCCAACGCGGGCCATTCGCCACAGTTCGAAAACCCCGAGGCATGGCTCGATGCCATGACACGGTTCCTCGCGTCGGTACCGGTCGCCCCGGTCGCGGGCTGACAACTCGAGGAGCAACGCTGATGCACGCTCATGGAGGTCGCCTCGCCGTCGACGTACTGCAACGTCACGGCGTGGACGTGATGTTCACGCTCTCGGGCGGCCACCTGTTCGTCGTGTACGACGGCGCGGTGCAGTCGGGGCTGCGGCTCGTCGACACGCGCCACGAACAGACGGCAGCGTTCGCGGCCGAAGGTTGGGCGAAGGTGACCCGCCGGCTGGGGTGCGCGGCGCTCACCGCTGGACCGGGCGTGACGAACGGCGTGAGCGCGATGACCGCGGCGATGATGAACGGCTCACCGGTCGTGGTGGTAGGTGGGCGCGCGCCCCAAGGGCGCTGGGGTTCTGGCTCGTTGCAGGAACTCGACCACGTGCCGATTGTCGCGACGGTTACGAAGCGCGCGTCGACGGCGACGTCGCCCGCCTCGATCGTGTCCGAACTACACGCTGCGTGCGCCGCCGCCCGAACGCCACACCGCGGGCCGGCGTTCGTCGACATCCCGCTCGACGCGTTCGGCACCGACGACGTGGTGTTCCCCGACGTCGACACCGCCGAGTTGCGCGGTTCCGAGCCGGACTCCGATGCGTTAGCTCGCGTGACGGAGCTGGTCGCATCGGCGGAACGGCCGGTGCTGTTCGTGGGCGGCGACGTGTACTGGGCCCATGCCGAAGACGCGATGCAGGCGTTCGCGGAAGCCGCTCACGTGCCGGTGTTCGTGAACGGCATGGGACGCGGCTGCATCCCCGCCGACCACGAACTCGCGTTCTCGCGTGCACGCTCAGTTGCGCTCAAGCAGGCGGATGTCGTGATCGTGGCCGGTACACCGCTCGATTTCCGGTTGGGCTTCGGACGCTTCGGCGACGCCAAGGTCGTACATCTCGTCGACGCGAAGACCGAAGTCGCGACGCACGCGACGGTGGAAACGACGGTCGTCGGAGACCTGCTGCGCACGTTCAGCGCGCTCACTGAGGCGGGCGTCGCTTCCGACGCGCGCGGCCGTCACGACGCGTGGATCTCGCGTCTGCGCGACCACGAACATGCGACGCGTGCCTCCGAACGTGACGGTCTCGAGGCGGCTGCGTCGCCGATCAAACCGACACGCGTGTACGGCGAGCTGCGCAGGCGCCTCGACCGCGACGCGATCGTGATCGGCGACGGCGGCGACTTCGTGTCGTACGCAGGGAAGTTCATCGACAGCTACCAGCCGGGCACGTTCCTCGATCCGGGCCCGTACGGCTGCCTCGGCATGGGGCCGGGCTACGCGCTCGCGGCCGCGCTCGCGCACCCCGATCGACAGGTGGTATTGCTCCTCGGCGACGGTGCGATCGGGTTCTCGCTCGGCGACTTCGACACACTCGTTCGTCACGGCGTTCGTGTCACCGCGATCGTCGGCAACAACGGCATCTGGGGTCTGGAGAAGCACCCGATGCAAATGCTCTTCGGCTACGACGTCGTCGCCGACCTGCGCCCGGGGACGCGCTATGACGAAGTGGTCGCGGCGCTCGGGGGGAACGGCGAACTCGTCACCGAGCCGACGCAGATCGGGCCCGCGCTCGACCGCGCGTTCCGCTCCGACGGCGTGCACCTCGTGAACGTGCTCACCGATCCGGCCGACGCCTACCCGCGCTCGAGCAACCTCGGCTGAAAACCCGACAGGCCGACAGGCCGACAGGCCGAACGGCGTCAGCCTTTTGCACGCTCGAGGAAACGAGCGCGCTGTACGACCACGCGCGTGATGCGCCCGACGGCTACCAGCCCGTTCGCGTCGGTGACGGAGACGCGAAACACGAGCCGCCGCCCTTCGACGCCTTCGAGCACGACGTCGGCGGTGACTTTCGCGCCCACCAGCGAGGGTGCGAGATGCGTGAGTTGCACCTCGTAGCCGACGGTGGTGGTGCCGGGAGGGAGGGCGTCGGCGACCGCTTCGACCGCGGCCTGCTCGGCCAGGGCGACGACGCGGGGCGTCGCGAGAACGGGTACGTCGCCGCTCCTGATTGCCAGCGCGGTGTCGCTCTCCTCGACCGAAATCGTCACCGAACCGCCGAGGCCGGGCGTGAGCGCCATGCGCTTACCATAGGCAGCCCCACCAGCTCCCGGCACTTCGGCAGGTCCGTATGCTCGACCAAGACGTCCTCGAACGCACGCTGCAACGCGCGCTTCAGCACGGCGGCGACTTTGCAGAGGTTTTCGCCGAGGATCGCCGCACCACGAGCGCCGTTCTCGACGACGCCAAAGTCGAGGAGATGGTGTCCGGTCGCGATCGAGGCGCGGGCATCCGAGTGGTGCGGGGCGACACCACGGGCTTCGCGCACACCGCGGATCTGTCGGAGAACGGGTTGCGCAGCGCGGCGGAAGCGGCCGCCTCTGCCGCTCACGGCAGCGCGGGCACCACCAACACTGTCTCGCTTGCTCCGGTCGAGGCCGCGCGTCCTCACGACGTCGTCGTGTTGCCGGAGACCGTCGACAAGCGGCGCAAGGTGGAGCTGCTCGCTCGCGCCGACGCCGCGGCCCGAGCCGAAGGCAACTCCATCACGTCGGTGACGGCCTCATACGCCGACTCGCGCCGCCGAATCCTCGTCGCGAACTCCGACGGGCTGCTCACCGGCGACGACCAGGTCCGCACCCGCTTCATGGTGCAATGCGTCGCGACGGGTGACACCGGAATGCAGACCGGTTTCGAAGCGCCGGGTCGCACGGTCGGCTTCGAATTGTTCGACCAGTTCAAACCCGAAGACATCGCGCGCGAAGCAGCGCGGCGCGCGACCGTCCTGCTCGACGCGGTGCCCGCGCCGTCGGGCCGCATTCCGGTGGTGCTCAAGCGCGGCGCGGGCGGTGTGCTGTTCCACGAGGCGTGTGGGCATGGTCTCGAAGCCGACTTGGTGAAGAAAGACGCGTCCGTGTTCGCTGGGCGCGTCGGTCAGCAGGTCGCGTCGCCGCTCGTCACCTTGGTCGACGATGGCACGTACGCGCGCGAGTGGGGAACGTACGCGATCGACGATGAAGGCGCGCCGGCGCGCCGCAACCTCCTCATCGAGAACGGTGTGCTCACCGACTACATGTGGGACCTCGTTCGCGCTCGCAAGGAAGGTCGCGCGAGCAGTGGGAACGGGCGGCGCGAGACGTATCAGCATCTTCCGATGGTGCGGATGACCAACACCTTCTTGCTGCAGGGCGAGAGCGATCCCGACGACATCATCCGCGACGTCGACTACGGCATCTACTGCGTACAACTGGGCGGCGGACAGGTGAACACCGCGACCGGCGACTTCGTGTTCGGTGTCACCGAGGCCTACCTCATCGAGCACGGCAAGATCACTGCGCCGATACGCGCCGCGCAGCTCATCGGCAACGGTCCGGAAGTGCTGAGCATGATCGACGCGGTCGGCAACGACTTCGACACCTGGGCCGGCACCTGTGGCAAGAGCGGCCAAGGCGTGCCGGTGTCGTCGGGTCAGCCGACGATGCGCATCCGCGAGATGACGGTGGGAGGCACGGCCGCGTGAGCACCGAACCCGAGGATCTCCTGGCTATCGCCCGGCGCGCGGTGGATATGGCGCGCCGCGGGGAAGAGGTCGAGGCGTACGTCGTGCGCACCCGCGAAACCGACGTCGAAGTGTTCGGCGGCGAAGTCGAATCGTTGTCGGTCGCGGGCATCGAAGGCGTTGGCATCCGCATCATCGCCGACCACCGTCAGGGATACGCGTGGGCCGGTTCGCTCGACCCCGAGGTGATCGCCGAAACGGTTGGCGAAGCGCGCGACAACGCGGGGTTCGGCGAACCCGACGAGTGGTACGGGCTCGCCACTCCGGCCGATGTGCTTGTCGTCGACCCGCCCGACCTCGACCTGTGGAACGACTCGTTGTCGTCGGTCGCGACGGACGAGAAGGTTCGTATCGCGCTCGACCTCGATGCTGCGACACGCGCCGCCGACCCTCGTGTACGAGGAGTTGAGTCCGCGGGTTACGGCGACGGGATGCTCGAAAGCGCGATCGCGAACTCGAACGGTGTGGCGTCTCTCTCGCGTCGCACGGTGGCTTCCGCGTACGCGGTCGCGATGGCGGGCGACAACAGCGAAACCCAGACGGGCTATGGCATCACCGCAGGCCGCTCGGTCGAAGACCTCGACTTCGGCGTCGTGACGCGTGACGCGGTCGAACGAGCGGTCCGACTGCTCGGCGCCAAGCAGGCCAAAGGCCGCCGCATCCCAGTGGTGTTCGATCCACTCGTGACGCGTTCGGTGCTCGGCGTGTTGAGCAGCGCGCTCAATGGCGAAGCCGCGTTGAAGGGCCGGTCGCTGTTTCTCGGACGCGAAGGCGAGCAGGTCGCCGCCCCGTTCGTGCGCATCGTCGACGACCCGACCGACCCGCGCGCGCTCGGCGCCTCCACCCACGACTCCGAAGGCGTGCCCACGCGAAGGAACGGCCTCATCGTCGACGGCAAGCTGCGCGGGTTCCTGCAGAACGTGTACACCGGCCGGCGCACCGGGCTCGGCACCAGCGGCAGCGCGGTACGCGGTGGGTTCAAGTCCACCCCGGGCGTCGGCGTTCGCGCGATGCGCCTCGAGCCGGGCACGAAGTCGCCCGAAGAACTGCTCGCGATCTTCCCGGAAGCGCTGTTCGTCCAATCGGTGAGCGGCCTGCACTCGGGCACGAACCCGATCAGCGGCGACTTCTCAGTCGGCGCCGAAGGGCTGATGGTGCGGGGCGGCGCGTTCGCGGAACCGGTGCGTGAGGTGACGATCGCATCGACGCTCCAGCGCATGCTCCTCGACGTCGTCGAGGTGGGCTCCGACCTCACCTTCCTGCCGGGGAGCACCGCCGGCGTCACGCTGCTCATCAACGAAATGACGATGAGCGGCGCATAGCTCGCCCACCCGCCCTTCGGGGTTGTGGGAGTTGTGGCCCCGTGGGGGTGCAGAAGTGCAACGACCCGGCGGGGAGGGTCGCTCGTCGCATAGACGCATCGTCACCGCTACCGGACCCTTCGTCACGGAGCAACCATCCGCACCCGTACCGGTGAACGATGTTTGTGATCGATGCGCGAGAGTCGAGGCGGTGACAAGCCGACCTGACTTGCCAACTTCTCAACCGAGTTCTCGAGACGACGATCTCACCGAAGCGCAACGCGCGCTATGCGACGCAGTACGTGAGAGCCCACTGTGCGTGGCGTTGTTCGACCTGTCCGCTTCGCGGATTATGGCGGTCAGCGAAAGCGGCTACGTGCAACTCGGCCTCGTCGACGCAGACCTTGGCGCCTACGACTTTGTGACGGAGGGCGACGACCCCGAAGCGGTGCGTCAGCTCGTCTCACTCATCTGTGACCGCAACCTCAAGGAGTGGAGGTGGCGCAGTCGCCTCTACACCGCCGACGGCCGCCGCAGCTACGGCTACGCCACTGGCCGGGTTGTCGCGGGAATGGGCTCGCGCGTCGTTTGCCTGGCGCGCTACCACTGGCCATTGGCCGAGGCGGACGAAGTGGAAGTGGACGTACGCATGGCGACGTCGCTGCTCGAGCCCGCGCCCGAGATGGTCGACATCACGGAGATGCGGAGCGAAGAGCGCCGGCTCGCGGAACGCGTCAGCCGGCTGGAGCGCCAGCTCCATCGCATTGCGCAGGAGGTCGAGGCCGCCGGCCTCATCACGATCGTCTCGGCGCTGCCGGAACCGTCGGCAGTGCCGGGTCTCGCAGACCTCTCAGCGCGTCAATGGGAAGTGGTCACGCGTTTGCTCCGCGGCGAACGGGTGCCGACGATCGCGCGGGGGATGTTCTTGAGCGCCAGCACGGTCCGCAACCACCTCGCGACGATCTACCGCAAGGTCGGTGTGGGTTCGCAGGCGGAGTTGCTCGAGCTCCTGCACGGCGCGCGCGAACAGCAAGATTCGACGCGACCCTCGGATTCTGCCAGCCATTAGGCCTGCTGTCGCAGGAGGTCAAGAAGCTCGGTCTGGGAGTGGACGCCAACCTTGCGAAAGATGGTCGCGAGGTGATTTCTCACGGTGCTCGGGCTCAAGTACATGGCGCGGGCGATTGCCGGCACTCGGTCACCTCGGAAGAGCCGGGTGACCACCTCCCACTGGCGTGTGGAGAGGTCTTCGAGACCTGGAACCGTTTCGGGGCCGGGGAGTCGACCCAATTCGGTGATCATGCCCGCCGCCTGGACTTCTCGGGCGATTCGCCGCATGCGTTCTTCGAGCTCTATCACCCGCTCTGCCGGTGAGAGAGGTGATGGGGTAACGCTCAGTTCGCCTACGGGCGTAACGATGATGAGTGCTTCGCCACGGTCGCCGCTACGCGCTACGACCCGAACAGAGATGCCGTAGTCCACCGCGGCGCCATCGCCGCTGCGCAGGGTTCGC
>JAODBJ010000113.1 GCA_025463905.1 Actinomycetes bacterium | reverse complement strand
TGCGGCCGTTCCAATCGAGTGGGAACTCACGTACGAAGCCGGTAACGCCGTGCGCGACGAGGAGCCGGCGAGTCTTCACTTCAAGTGTGGAATGCGATGCGTGCACCGGATCGAGTTCGCCGAGAAGCGCTCGCGTGGCGGTGACGCCGGGCTTGCCGCGGTTTCCCCAGCGCGTCAGGTACGCCCTGATCGCCGGGACGGAGGCGAGGCGACGACGGCGGGCGTCTTCGCACGCGACCTCGAAGGCTTCGGGCTCGAGCGAGTGCGCGAGAGCGACGAGCGTTGTCTCGATGCCGGTCACCGGAATACCGCGCATGGTTCGTCTCATCAGTGCGCCGTAATCACGGACATGATGCACGCGTATCGAGGCCGATTGCGCGCGACGGCCGATCGGCACGACGATCTCCGGAAGCGGTGCCGAAACCTCTTCCAATCGGTACAACTCCGCGGCCGAGCGCCCGGCGGCCACCGCGTCGTCGCCTGCCCAGAGCAGTGCGGCACGCAGGCGCTGCTCGTTCGAGGCCGGGACCGCGGTCAGGCGGTAGACGCCCGGGTGTAGCCGCTCAACGACCCCCGCGGCCCGGAGTGACCCCACCTGCTTCGGCGTCACCGCACATTTGGTGAGGTCGCTAACCCGGAACGTGCCGGCATGTTCAGCCGTCAGCGCACTGAGGGCCGCAACGGCGGCTTTGTGTGACATCCCATGCTCTTTCGGGGATCGGAGCGCCATTTGTTGGCGCCGCGTCGATGCGAAAGGGGGAAGGACAAAATCGAAGTACGCCCCCCGGGACTCGAACCCGGAACCCGCAGATTAAGAGTCTGCTGCTCTAGCCAGTTGAGCTAGGGGCGCGTGAAGTTCGCGAGCGTAGTCCACCCCACCCTGAACCGACCCCCGAGCACGACGTGCCGTAGCGTTCCTGCCGAATGGACGTGCTCATCAGTGGGGCTGGTGGACTCATCGGCACCGCGCTGACGCGAGCGCTGTATGCCGGCGGTCACCGGGTCGTTCGGCTTCGCCGCGGCGAAGCCAACCACGACGACGAAGTGGCATGGGATCCCGACGGTATGCACATCGACGCGCCGGCGCTCGAAGGGCTCGACGCGGTCGTCCACCTCGCGGGGCAGAGCATCGGCCAGCACAAGTGGAGCGACCAAGAAAAACGGCGCATCCTCGAGAGTCGCACGAAGGGAACCGCGTTGCTCGTCGGCGCGATCGCGACGCGCGAACACAAGCCGTCGGTGCTCGTGTCGGCATCGGCTATCGGTTACTACGGCAATCGCGGCACCGACGTGTTGACGGAAGAGAGTTCGCCGGGCATCGACTTCCTGGCCGGCGTGTGCCAGCAGTGGGAAGCGGCCGCCGCGCCCGCCGCGGAAGCGGGTATCCGAACGGTCAACTTGCGCACCGGCATTGTGCTGTCGGCTCACGGCGGCGCGCTCAGCCGTATGTTGTTGCCGTTCAAGCTCGGGCTTGGCGGCCGCCTCGGTTCCGGCGAGCAGTACATGAGTTGGGTTTCGCTCGACGATGAAGTCGGCGCGATCGTGCACGCGCTGACGCACCCCGACGTACGCGGCCCGTTGAACGCGACCGGCCCGAACCCGGTTACGAACGCCGAGTTCACCCGCACGCTCGGTAACGTGCTGCGGCGCCCCACCGCCTTGCCGACGCCGCTCGCTCCGTTGCGGCTCGTGTACGGCGGCGAACTCGTGCAGTCGCTGCTCTTGTTCAGCCAGCGGGTCCAGCCCGCGAAGTTGCGTGCGACGGGATACGACTTCCGTCATCCGTCGCTCGAAGCGGCACTGCGCGCCGTGCTCGGGCGCCCCGTCGCGTGACCGACGCGATCGCGTCACGCGTCCGGCTGTGGATCGACACCGACGTCGGCGACGACCCCGACGATGCGGTCGCCCTTTGCGCGGCGGCGCGGCATCCGCTCGTCGACCTCGTCGGCGTGAGCACCGTTTCCGGCAACGTCGACCGCAGAGCCGACCTGGCGCGTGCCCTCCTCGACGAGCTCGACAACCGCGCGCCCGTGTACGCCGGCGCGCCGCCTCCTGACGCGCTCGCCGACGCGGACGCGCTCCTTGCGATCGGCCCCCTGACCAACGTGGTGGAGCTCATCGGGTACCTCCCGCCGCGCATGGCGATCATGGGCGGCGCCACGCGTGCCGTTGACCACCGCGGTGAGCGCCGCACGATCGAGCACAACTTCTCGTGCAACCCCGTCGCTGCGGCCACGGTGGTCCGACGGTGCCACAACGCGGTGGTGGTGCCGCTTGACGTGACGGCCAAGATGACGCTCGACGATCAACAGGTCGCGGCTCTCGCCAACGCCGAGCCCGCGCTGCGCGGCGCGCTGGACTCGTGGCGTGCGCACACCGAGTTTCCGGTGTGCCTGCACGATCCGCTTGCCTTCCTCGTGTTGATGGGCGAGGCGCCGGTGACCGTCGTGAGCCGATCATTGGAAGTGCGCGGCCGCGGCACGCTCTACGTGATGGTCGACGGCGGCGAGCGCCACGACGTCGCTACCGACGTCGACGCGCCCGCCGCGATTGCGCGCGTGCTCGAACTGGTCGAGCACAGAGGGTGACTGAGGGGACTCGAACCCCCGGCCTTCGGGACCACAACCCGACGCTCTAACCAACTGAGCTACAGCCACCAGGCCATCCCGCGCCGGCAGGCCGCCGCGAGCATCCGGACATTCTACGTGGTCACGCGGCGAAGAGCAGACGAAATGTCCTCACGGGGGAGGGCATCGCCGATTCGTCCCGCTCGCCACGGCAAACTCTGGGAAAGGATCCCCCCGTCCCCGCGAGGTAACCCGACGTGTCGACCGAAACGACTGCAGCCCGCGGGGCGCGCGTCGGACGTCGCGGACGCGTCCCACGCGTCGCGCGCGTGGTCGTCGCGGACCCGTCTTCGCTCTCGCGCGCCAAGGTACGAAGCATCCTCGAACAGCTCGATCGCGTCGCGGTGGTCGGTGGCACCGGCGACGGGCCCGCCGCGCTCGATGTCGCGATCGGGTCGCATGCCGACATCGTCTGCTGTTCCGTGCATCTGCCCCGCTTGTCGGGGTTGCACCTCTTGACGCGGGTGCGCGCGGCGCTACCCGAGAGCGTCGTGGTCGTCGCGTCGCACCTGAGCGAGATTGCGTCGCTCGCCGACGAACAACGTTTGGCCTCCGACCTTGCCTGTGCGCTCGGTGCCGTCCCCTCCGACGCCGACGGACGCACGAACGTCGATCTTCCGTGTGCGGAGCGCAGTGCCGCTGACGCGCGGGAGTTCGTCGAGCAGGAGTTGCGCCGCCGTGGGCGCGTCGCGCTGGCAGGACCGGCCATGCTCCTCGCGTCGGAGATCGTCACCAATGCGGTCGTGCACGCGCGCTCGCCGGCGTGCCTGTCGATCAGCGAGCTCGGCGCGACGCTTCGCATCGAGGTCACCGACTGGGGCGGCGGCGCGCTCGTGATGCGTCCCGTCACCCCGATGGCGACCGGCGGGCGCGGTCTGCACATCCTCGATCGAGGCGCTGACGTGTGGGGCACGGTCTCCACGCCGAACGCGAAAACGGTCTGGTTCGAACTGGCGGACCAACAACACCGAAGCGGAGTGCGTCGCCACGATGGGTGACGGTAGCGCCGAGGACGAACAGTTCCCGTCCGTGAACATCACGGGCGACGGAACAATCGGGCGGGCAGCGGGTCGGGGAGGAAACGTGGACCGCGCCGACATGGCGCTCGATGTTGCGATGGGGGTCGCAGCACGAGGCGGTGACCTGGAAGAGGCCCTGCGCGAGTTGTTGCATATCTGCGCCGGCCGCCGCGATGTGGTGGAGGCCGCGCTCGCACGCTGCACCGACGCCGTTGCGCTCGACGGTCATGATCTCACTGCGTTGCGCGCGATCGAATTGCTCAACGGCGCGTTGCGCACGCCGCTCTTCGCGTCGTTGCCGCGCTGACCCGCTAGCCGGGCTTGCTTGCTTTGCCCGGCTGCGGCCTCGTCGGCAAGATCACCGGTGCGGCCGGCTTCTGATTGAAGTTGAAGTCGTTCACGAGGTTGCCGAGCTGCGACGCATTTTCTCGCACCGTCGGCCGGGGGTCGGCGCGCCCGTCGGTCTTCGGGTCGAGGCGCAGACCGTTGAGGAAGTCGTCCTCGATGAACTTCAAGTACGCGTCGTGGCTCAGTGTCTGGTGGTCGATGTACCCACGCCGCGAGTACGGACTGATCACGAGCCCGGGCACGCGGATCCCGTAGCCGCTCTGGTCGACGTTCGGCAGCTTGGCGTGGTCGTAGAAACCACCCCAGTCGTCCCACGACACGAAGATCGCCGTGCTGCTCCAATCCGGGCTGCGCATCACGTCGTTGACGAGTCCCGTCACCCACGCCTGGCCGGCGCGGATGCTGTCCGGAGGATGCTCGCTGTTGAGGCCGTTCGGAACGATCCACGACACCGACGGAAGGTTCCCCTGCGCGGCGGCAGTGCGGAACGACTTCACGGGCTGCACGTTCACCACTTGGCCGGCGTGCTTCACGTCGACGAAGAGGGGCAACGGGTTCCAGATGCCCGGTGTTTGTGCACCCTGTTTGACCTTCGGACACGTATGTTCGCTCGGGTCCGTGCAGTCGGGCTGGGTACCGCGCTCGACGTAGTAGCGCCACGACACGTGATGCTTGTGCAGCAGATAGGTGATGTCGGTCCAGGAGAAGTTGATCGCCGGGTGCCCGGTGGTCACCGCGTTGCTCACCGATTTCACCGGGTATCCGCGTAGATCGGTCTTGCAACTCGCCGGCGCGGTTGTGGCACACCTCGCGGCCCAACCCGACACCATGAAGAGGTGGTTGGGAAGGCTCCACGACAACGACGGCGCGAACAGGTGATCCTGCAGCACGTACCGCCGCGCGTACGTCCAGTAGTTCGGGATTTCGCGCGCGTCGTGGTAGCCCATCACGTCGACGGGGCCGTTGGCTCCGCACACCGGGTTCTGGCGTACGGGGCACCCACGCCGCCCCGTCTGTCCGGTCGTGAGGAACCCGTCCATCTTGCCGTGGTCGATGCTGCTGATCGCCTGCGGCAACGCGTGTCCGCCACCACCGTTGACGTCGGCAGGGTTGTGGTACGGGCGCTGACATCCGCCATGGATGCTGGGAAGACACACCGCGAACGACCCGTCGGCTCGGCGGGGTATGCCGTCGGCGCCGGGATAGGTACCGAAATAATTATCGAACGATCGGTTTTCTTGCATGATCACGATGACATGCTTGATCTTGTGAATCCCCGTCGTCACGCTCGGCGACGTCTTCGGCCGTGCGTTGGCACTCGAGCACGCGGCAGCGGTGACCGAGATCGCGAGCGCGATGACGACGAGGGAGAGACCGCGCCGCGACGTCACGGGGCGCGCCCGGCAGGATTCGAACCTGCGACCAACAGATTAGAAGTCTGTCGCTCTATCCGGGCTGAGCTACGGGCGCCAGGCAGTGAAGCGTAGCCAGGAGTCCGCGGCGAATCGGCTGCTCGTGCGTCCATGTGCGGCGATTCCATGCCTTCCACAATGAGGTAACCGTGAAAGGTGTCAGGGCGCGGTGTGTAGCCAGCGGTGCGCCGGATCTTCGTACATCGTGAGACGACGTTCTTTCCCTGCCAGCGCCCAGAGGTAGTAGAGGCGGTAACCGGGCGCGGCACATACGGGGTGGAAACCGGCCGCGAACCCGACGACGGCACCGTGGCGCAAGAACACCGCGCGTTCGTGACGTCGTTCGTCGCCGTCGCGTTCGTACAACCCTTGGAAGCCGAACCCGTCGGGCTTGTCGAAGCGGTAGTAGTAGACCTCTTCGAGGGCTGCTTCACCGTCGCGCCCGTCGTGCTTGTGCGGCGGGAACGACGACCATTCGCCGGCGGCGTTGAACGTCTCGCCCACC
The DNA here is from genome assembly GCA_025463905.1 of Actinomycetes bacterium. Taxonomy (GTDB): domain Bacteria; phylum Actinomycetota; class Acidimicrobiia; order IMCC26256; family PALSA-610; genus JAODBJ01. Next base: position 3,114 of record JAODBJ010000113.1, on the reverse strand, counting down.
AGGAGCCGCTGTGCGGGAACGGCGTCGGCGATGACGTCGTGCACTTCGCGCTGCCAGCCGGGTTCGCCGCGTTGCACCGCCGAAACATCTGCCGGGTTGATCGCGATCGGTTTGCCGCGCGGCGCAAGGTCACCCGCACTCGTGGCCACGAGCGCGATCTCGCACGTTTCGTCGGCACCGATGTTGACGCCGCCTCCCGGCGGTACGTACACGGCAGACGCGCGTTGCGTGAACACCGACGCGCGGGTTGCCTGCATACCGAGCCAGTGGACGCTGCCCTGCACGAGTACGACGACAACTTCGTCGTTCGGTGGCGCGACAACCGAAACCGGTTCGCCGGCGGCCAACGACAACAGATCAAGCTGCACCTCGGCGCCGCGGTACGCGGCTCCCGAGGGGGTAACCGTTCTCGTCACGAGAACGTGACGGGTGCGTGCTTTACGCCGGCGATGATCGCGGACCGCGTACGTTCGGCTGGGCCCGCCGGCTCGAGCGAACCGAAGCGGTCGAGCAACGCATCGAGGAGCGCGCGGATTTCAAGACGCGCGAGTGCGGCACCCAGACAGAAATGTGCACCGAACCCGAATGCCACGTGGTGGTTGGGCGTGCGTCCGACGTCGAACCGGTCAGCGGTCGGGCCGAACTCGTCTTCGTCGCGATTCGCGGACGCGTACAACATCAGCACTGGGTCGCCGGCGGCGATGTCTTGACCACGGATGACGGTGTCGCGCGTTGCCGTGCGCATGAACGCGATCACCGGTGTGGTCCAGCGCAGCATCTCCTCGATCGCGGGCTCCACCAGCGAACGATCGTCGACCAGTCGTTGCCACTGCTCCGGGTTCTCGGCCAGCGCATAGATACCACCCGACACCGTGTTGCGCGTCGTCTCGTTACCGGCGATGAGAAGCTGGCCGAGGAACATTGCGAGTTCGTCGTCGCTGAGTTGCTCGCCGTCGGACTCGACGTTGGCGAGCACCGACACGATCTCGATACCTACGTCGGGCTCGCCTCGCCGCGCTTTCGTCGCCGCGAGCAGGTACGCGTTCATCTCGCCCAAGAGGACGAGGTTCTCCTCCGGCGGCCAATCCTTCTCGCCCGGGATCCCCGCCTCCGACCACCGGTAGAAGCGTTCCCAGTCTGCTTCCGGCACGCCGAGTAACTCGGCGATGATGAACAGTGGAAACGGCACCGCGACGGCAGGCACGAAGTCGATCGGCGTGCCGGGCTCGATCTTCGCGACGAGTTCGCGAGCGCGCTCACGCACACGGGCTTCGAGCGCCCGCATGCGCGACGGACCGAACCCTGGTTGCACGAGCTTGCGGTAGCGCGCATGCGCGGGCGGGTCGGTGTGCATCATCGTCGGCGGCGATGCGTATTCGAAGCCGATCTCCATCGTGAGAATGCCCCGGCCCGAGCAGAAGGTCTCGGGTTCCTTCGACACCTTGAGCACGTCGGCGTGCTTGGTGAGCACCCAATAACCCTTTGCGCTGTTCCACGCGACCGGTGCTTCGCGTCGCAGTTGTGCGTACAGCGCGAACGGGTCGCCGGCATAGAACGCGTCGTCGTCGAGCGGCGCGGTGAGCTCACCGTTGTCGGGCCGTTCGATCGTGGTCATCGGCGCACTCCTGCCGCGTGTGGGCTTGCCGCGGGTGGAAGCGGATGGCTGAACAACGCTGCCGCGTTCTCATGGCTGATCATTGCGATCTCGTCGGCCGGCAGCGCGCCGAAGAACTCGTCGAACACCGCTTGGGAGTCGGGCCACGTGCCGTCACCGTGCGGATAGTCGGTTTCGAACATGATGTTTTCCACACCGATCGTGTGACGCGTCGACAAGGTCGACGGGTCGTCGATCGTGCAGAACCAGAAGTTGCGGTGTAGCACGTCGGCCGGCCGCAGATCGCTCTTGAAGTATTTCCCGTAGCCGGAACGGTCGATGATGTTCTCGAGCCGGTCGTGCAACATCGCGACCCAACCGATACCGCCTTCCGACATCGCGATCTTCAGGTCGGGGAACTGGGCCGGGTAACCGGACCACAGCCACTCCGCGCACGCGCTCAGCGACAGCTGCCCGAACAACGTCGCGCCGAGGGGCACCATCGGTGCGTCGGGAGGCATCGCGGCCACCCCGGTGGAACCGACGTGGAGGTTGATCACGGTGCCGGTTTCTACACACGCTTCGATGATCGGTGTCCACCAACCGGAGAAGATCGACGACATGTCGATGCGGTGCGGTTGCTCGGGAAGTGTGACGGCAGTGAAGCCGCGCGCCGCGTTGCGGCGGATCTCGGCCGCGCCGAGTTCGGCGTCGCCGAGGAACGTGATGCCCATTGGCACAATGCGATCGGGATACGGGGAGTACCACTCGTCGTAGAACCAGTCGTTCCACGCTCGTGTCACGGCGAGGCCGAGTTCAGGGTCGGAGCAACGGGAGAAAACCGACCCGCAAAATCCCGTGATCTGCGACGGGAAATTCACCGACGCCCACACGCCGTTGATGTCCATGTCGCGGATGCGTTTGTGGATGTCGTAGCAACCGGGGCGCATTTCGTCGAAGCGCGTCGGTTCAACTTTCCAGTCTTCGCGTTTGCGTCCGACCACGGCATTGAGGCCGACCTGGAAGAACACGCGCCCGTCGAACGTCCACACCTCGTGGCCCTCTTCGGTCTCCGTAACCTTCGGCGCGAGGTCTTGCAGTTTCGCGGTGAGGCGGCCGTCGAACATGCCCGGCGGCTCGACGAGATGGTCGTCGACGGAGATCAGCGTGTGGGTGATCGCGCGTGGCGGCGGGTCGGGGAGGAGCCCGTGCGTTTCGCTTTTGCGCCAGTTGAGTTTGATTGTCTCAGCGGCCATCCGACGAGCGTAGGCACAAACCGACGGTGCCGTCAGACCTGCGCGAGCGGCTGCGCGAGGCGCGTGAGCGGCAGACGTTGGCGAAGTCGATCGGCGTTGCTCATCCCGACTCGCCGAGTGCACACGCGAAACGGCCAGCCTCCGCGTGTGCGGAAGGCCGGCCGGAACGCGTGATCAAGCGGAGGATTACTGCTTGACCGCTTCCACCTCGAGGTTGAGGTGAACCTTGTCGGACACCACGAAGCCGCCCGTTTCGAGGGCAAC
>JAODBJ010000332.1 GCA_025463905.1 Actinomycetes bacterium | reverse complement strand
TGGGCACCGTGCTTCGGCATCGCCGCGCGTCCCGACCACCTCAGGCAGCGGCTCCGTTCTGGTACGCCTCAAGCATCAAGAGGACCGAAGCGCCCTTGAACATGCCCTCGGCAACGTCGATGACGCTCATCGACGCCTTCATCGTGCCGACACCCTTCATCGCCACGATGCACCGCAGATGGGCTTCGACACGCGCGCCGCCAGCATCGAATTCCACCATCTGCACCCGCAGTACGTGACGCCCGCTCCGATCAAGGTGCGCCCGCTTCACATCGGGGACACGATTGAACCCGCGTGCCCGGCTGTCGCGGATGATCTCATTCAGGGTGGGCGTACTGACGTCGATCGTGACGCCGACCAACTCGTGTTCGTCGGCGAGCTCGTCGACGACGCCGGCGTCACCGTCTCCGTCACCGTCACCGTCACCGACGGTGCCGAAGTCGAGATCTGCCCAGAACGCCGACAAGGCACGATCGTCCGGCGCACGAACCGGTCAACCGGCAAGCCTTTCCTTTGGCTGTTCCAGGTGGCCCGACTGCCAACACAGTCGGAACATGTAGCCGCACTTCGCGACGCCGGGCACCTGGTCGTGCAAATGCAGGAGTGGCAGCGCAGCGCAGCGCTCCCTACCGTGCCGTCGCCGGGCGGCACACGGCCGACAAGCGACCAGTTGCGCAGGCCGTCGCGTCAGGATGACGGCACGCAGAGCACGGACGGCGGACGCGAGTGGAGGTCGACGTGAGCGATGACGGCATCTTCTTGGTCGACGGCAACGACCTGACGGTACTGCGCCCGGAGCCTTACGAGACCGAGGCCGTACTGCAACAGCTCTTGGCTTCCTACCCGGCGGTGCTCGCGGGCCGACGCACCGGTGGCGCGGCCGCGGGCCTTGTGCTCGTGCGGCGAGAGCTCGGCGTGCCGAAAGAAGAAGGCGGTTCCGCGAATTGGAGCGTTGACCACCTGTTCCTGAGCGCGGATGCCGTGCCCGTCGTGGTGGAGGTGAAGCGCTCGAGCGACACGCGTATCCGTCGCGAGGTCGTCGGGCAGATGCTCGACTACGCCGCGAACGGCGTGCGGTACTGGCCGGCCGCCGATCTACGCGCCGCGTTCGAGGCAACGTCGGACAGCCAGGGCGTGTCGCCGGATGCGCGGCTTGCGAGCATCGCGCCCGACGTCGAACCCGACGCGTTCTGGGCCGCGGTCGAGGACAACCTGCGCGCCGGGCGCATCCGGATGGTCTTCGTGGCCGACAAGCTCCCCGCCGAACTGGTCCGTGTGATCGAGTTCTTGAACGAACAGATGAGCCCGGCCGAAGTCCTCGGCGTCGAAGTCCTGCAGTACGTCAGCGGGGCAACGAAAGTGCTCGTACCCACCATCGTCGGCGATACCGAAGACGCAGCCGCGGCAAAGGGCACAACCACCCGGACGCCGTGGACGCGCGAGGCGTTCCTCGAGGCCGCGCAGCTGCGTTGCTCTTCGGACGAGCTGTCGCTCATCGAGGAACTGTTCGCGCACGTCGACCACCACGGCGCCAAACTCAGCTGGGGTCGCGGCGTCACGCCCGGCGTGTCTGGCTGGTACCCCGTCGCCGGCGCCGCACAAGCAGTCTGGACGCTCAACGCCGGCGCCGGGACTGCCAACTCGCACGCGTACCTGTCCTTCTACTTCCCCGAACTCCACGCACGACTGCCAGCAGCCGAGTTCGCCACGTTCGTCGCGAGGTTGCGCGAGATCCCGGCGCTTCGACCCAAGATCGACGAAGCAGCCGCCACCGATTTCGTCAACAGGTACCCGAGCGCCGCACTCGCCGGCTTCGGCGACGACACGGCCCGAGCAGCGTTGCGCGTCGCGGTCGAACACATCACCGACTAGCCACCGTCACCGGATCATTCGCCGCTCACGGACCGAGACCTTCGATCAGCGCCGTCGCGGTCGCGATTGGTGAACTCATCTGGCTTCGTCGTCGCGGTCGCAGCCGAGGAACCAACCGAGGATGTCGAGCGCACGCAACGGCGTAAGTCCTTGCGCCTGCGCGCGAGGTGGTCGAACACGTCACGCTGGCCGCGCAAGTCATCCCGGATCGCAATTGCGAGCTCGGACATGAACTCCTGCCAGTCGCGTTCGCCCCGTCTCGCCGGCCGCACTGGCGCGGACCCTGGCGAACGCCGGCGGCCGAATAGCCCGGGGCGGCGGTATTCGGCGGCGGTATTCGGCGGCGGTATTCGGCGGCTCGTATGTGGGCTCGTATGTGGAAAGTGCCCAAGTTGGCGCGCGAGGCAGGCCGCGTCGAGGCCCAATCAGTCGGCCCCGGGTACCGTGCCGCGATGGCAGGACACAACCGCCTCGCTTCGGAGACCAGCCCGTACCTCCGCCAGCACCGCGACAACCCGGTTGATTGGTACGCGTGGGGCGACGACGCGTTCGCGCGCGCTCGCGACGACGACAAGCCGATCTTCTTGTCGGTCGGTTATTCGGCCTGCCACTGGTGCCATGTGATGGCGCACGAGTCGTTCGAGGACCCCGCAACCGCGGCACTCATGAACGACCTGTTCGTGAACGTGAAGGTCGACCGCGAAGAGCGCCCCGACGTCGACGGCGTGTACATGCAGGCGGTGCAGGCCATGACCGGGCGGGGCGGCTGGCCGATGAGCGTCTGGCTCATGCCCGACGGCCGGCCGTTCTACGGCGGCACCTACTACCCGAACGACGACCGGCCGGGCATGCCATCGTTCCGCCGCGTGTGCGAGGCAGTGGCCGATGCCTGGCGCGAGCGGCGCAGTGACCTTTCCGAATCCGCGGAGAAGCTCACCGAGGCGATCGACACCCCGGAATTGCAGGCCGCCACCGCGGGCGACCTTGACCCCGCGCTCCTCAGCGCCGCGTTGCAGAACATCGGCGCACAGTTCGACGCGCGCGACGGCGGCTTCGGCCGGGCGCCGAAGTTCCCGCAGGCGATGACTATCGACTTCCTGTGCCATGCCTACGTCGCGAACCCCTCGCCCGACACGGCAACGATGATCCGCACGAGTCTGGACGCGATGGCCGCCGGTGGGATCTACGACCAGATCGGCGGCGGCTTCGCCCGCTACTCGACCGACGACTTCTGGCTGACCCCACACTTCGAAAAGATGCTCTACGACAACGCGCTGCTCACACGCGCGTACTTGCACGCGTATCTCATCACCGGCGAATCGCGTTACCGGCGCGTCGTCGAGGAAACGGTCGAGTACGTACTCCGCGACCTGCACCATCCTGATGGCGGGTTCTTCTCCGCGGAAGACGCCGACTCCGAAGGGATCGAAGGCAAGTTCTACCTGTGGAGCCGCGAGGAGATCCGCGAGGTTTGCGGCGACGACGCCGAGGAGGTCGAGCGCTACTACGGCATCACGGCCGGTGGGAACTTCATCGATCCGCACACCGACTTCCGCGGCAACATCCTGCACGTCGTGAACCGCACCGAAGCGCCACCCGCGGCAGTGCAACGATCGCGACCGAAGTTGTTCGAACGTCGCTCACGACGGGTGCGTCCCGGACTCGACGACAAGGTCCTCCTCGGTTGGAACGCGCTCTTCCTCGCCGCGCTAGCCGAAGCCGGTGCGGCCTTCGAACGCGCCGACTGGCTCGACGCCGCCCGTACCAATGCCCGCTTCTTGTTACGCGAGTTACGCCGCGACGACGGTCGGCTCCTACGTTCCTGGCAGGCCGACGCCGACGTGCACCCAGCCACTGGCCGAGCGCGACACCTTGCGTACGCCGAAGATCACGCCGCGCTCACCGAAGCGCTCGTGACGATGGCCGAGGTCGACGACGTCGTGTGGCTCGACGACGCGCGCGAGGTCGCCGATCAGTTACTCGTGCTGTTCGCCGATCCCGACGGTCCCGGCTTCTTCACGGTGGGCGACGACGCCGAGCAACTCATCGTGCGGCAGAAAGACCTCTTCGACAACGCGACGCCGTCGGCGAACTCACTCGCGGCCAGCGCGCTCCTGCGCCTCGCCGCGCTTACAGGCGATGCTCGATACGAGACGGCCGCGAACGCGAGCCTGCGAGCCGTCGGACCTGCGGCGGGTTCGCACCCGACCACGTTCGCGTACCTCCTCACCGCGCTCGAACGTCGCGTCCTCCCGCCTATAGAGATCGCGATCGTCGGCGATCCCGACGACCCGGCAACGCGCGACCTCCGCCGGGAGGTGCTCGGCCGTCTCATCCCCGCCTCCGTCACGCTCACCGCGACCGCCGGCCCGGGCACGGAGCGGTCGCCGTTGTTCGAGGGGCGCGCCGGCGACGGCACACCGCTCGCGTACGTGTGCGAGCACTTCGCGTGCCGTTTGCCCGTCGCGGACGCCGACGCGCTGCGTTCCGAGATCGACGCGGCCCTCGCGGGCCGCTCGATCGAGCGCAGCTAGCTGGTGTATCGGCCGGCAGCGAGGTCTTCGGCGATCGCCCAACCAAAGGCGATCAACGCCTGACCGCGGCACGGGTCGAGTTCGCCGACGAGGTCCACGATCTTCGCCCCACCGGTGGCCTTGATGGTGCTGGCATCGAGGATGGGCACCACCGGCGGCTTCCGGCCCTTCATCGCGACGCGAAAGCCGCGGTCGTCGTAATGGCCGTCGCAGCCGTACCGCTTCGCGAGGCGGCGGCCCCACGCGCGGTCCTCACCGTTCGGGGAGTAGCCCGGGCGGGGCACGACGTTCGCGAACCGCTGGAGGAGCGTGTACCCGCTCGGCTGAGAGACCCGGGCCGCTACGAGCACGTCTTCGTCGGGAAACGAAATCGCCGCCCGACGCGACAGCTCGGAGGTCATCGCGCTGAGCGCGAGGCCTGCGTTCTTGCCCCTGCGGGCGATGCCGACACCCCAGAGGATCGACGGGGTCCCGCCGATACGTTCGAGGGAGCCGAGCATGAACCCGTGGTCTTCGCCGTCGAGCGTGGCGACCACCACGAGGGGGAACTGCTCGACTTGGCGGTCGAGCTCCTCGTCGCTGACCGGCACGCCCGCCGTTGCGAGAAGCTGACCGAACTCGTCGAGTTCAGCCGGCTTGAGCGATATGGAATCACGTGAATCGCAGTCCATCGGCAACTAATTGTGGCCGAAGAGACAGGCTTTAGGAAAGTCGGCTGGTCAGCGAGGGTGCTTGCCAGCCCTTCGGAGCGATGGGAGCCCTCACGCGGGCCGTGCTTGGGCCATGTCCCAGTAGGCCTTGAGGCCCACGATCTTGCCGTCCTCGTCGACGGTGAAGGTCTCGACTGCATCGATCACCATCGTCCCGCCGCCGACGGAGACGTGGATCTCGAACGCCATCGCGCCCTCGTTTCCACCCACCGCGATGAACCGGGGTTCGAGCACGATGGAGTCGGCCATGGCGTGGGCGCCGTCCCAGAACTCCGAGATACCGGCGTGCCCCACGTGGGGCGGCTCCCCGACCGGGTCATGCCAGATCGCGTCGGGGTGGAAGAGCGCGAGCACGGCGTCCTTGTCGTTGCGCCGGTAGCAGTCGACGTAGGCGTCGATCACGGCGCGGACCGGTTCGGGTGTCGACATCAAATCCTCGTCTCTCAGGTAATCGTCAGGCTGTCGAGGCCGGGCGGCGCCGGCGGGAATTTGGGATCCAGTTTGTGCAGCGTCTTCACGAGCAGACGGGACACCACGGCGTTGCGAACCCACTTGTGATCGGCGGGAACGACGTACCACGGCGCCGCCTTCGTCGACGTTGCCGTGATCGCGGCGTCGTACAGACGCTGGTAGTCGCCCCAACTCTCGCGCGCCTTCAGGTCGTCAGGGTTGAACTTCCAACGCTTCTTGGGATCCTCGAGACGGGCCTGCAGCCGTTTCCGTTGCTCGTCACGGCTGATGTGCAGGAACACTTTTATGACGGTGGTGCCCGCGTCAGCAAGCGTCTGCTCGAACGCAACGATGCGTTCGTAACGGCGTTTGCGTTCTCGGTCGTCGATGATGCCCAGTACACGCGCTGCGACCACGTCTTCGTAGTGGGATCGGTTGAAGATGCCGATCTCGCCATGGGCCGGGACCGGTTGGTGGATACGCCAGAGGAAGTCGCGCGCCGCTTCGACCGCGGTCGGTGCCTTGAACGCAACTGCTCGGCACCCGAGCGGATTCACGCCGGCAAACACGTGCCGGATCGTGCCGTCCTTGCCGGAAGCGTCCATGCCTTGGAGCACGAGCAGCAGACTCCGGCGCGACTCCGCCCAGAGGCGGTACTGCAGGTCGAGAAGCTGGGCGATGTCGGCCGCCATGATCGCCGACCCTTCCGCCTTGTCGTGCAGGCCGCACTTGATCGTCGGATCGCGCTTGGCCAGCTGACTTGCCTGACCTGGTTCGACGAACAGTCCCTCGAGAGGGTCGGTCACGCGCGGCCTGCCGCGCGGTCGCTACGCATGCCCGAAATCTCGAGTGCACAGTCGACGCAGTGGAGCGCGGGAGGTTCGCCCAGCAGGGCAAGGCACTGTCCGCAGAACGGCAAACCGCAGCGCTCGCAGCGCAAGGCGGTCTCGACGTTGCGGTGTACGTCGCAGAAGGTCGGCGACGCGCTGTCGGCTGTGATCTGCTCGGCCCGGCGACGTCGTTGCGCGAGGTCCTCGCCCACCGGTCGTGCGGCGCGGCTCGCCCCGGGACGTGCGCCGATCGGTACCCACCAATCTTGTTCGCCACCACCGGCAACTTCGGCTGCGCGCTCGGTGAGCGCGTCAGTGATCTCTTCGGCGGTGAGATCCACGACGGCGGAAGCCGGAGCCGGCCGCGGTGCGGGCGGGATCGCGTGGTGGGCGATGTCTTCTGCTTCGCGCCGGGCGCGTTCGTCGGCCAGCAGTCCCGCGCGTTCTTCTGCCTCACGCACGGCGCGCTGTTCGGCTTCGCGGCGCGTGCGTTCTTCGGCTTCGAGACGCGCGTGTTCCGCGGCTTCGGCTCGCGCCGCGACGTCGGGCGACCACACCGCCGCGCCGTCGCCGAACCCGCGGACCCAAGCTTCGACCGCCGGGCGATCGACGACCAGGACGACTTGCAGATCGCGCGACACCCGCTCGAGCTGGCGTATCGCGCGGTCGCAGTTCGCGCCGTCGAACGCGCTGGTGACCCCGCCGACGAACACCGGGAGCCGGCCTGGGCCACGTTCGCCGGCCAGGAACTCGTCGAGCACGTCGGCCAAGGCCTGTTCGAGTTCGTCGGGCGCCAATTCTGACAGCTCGGCCCCGAACTCGGCCGAAAGGCGGGTCTCTTGCACCGCGAGCTCGCCGAGCGTGCGGTCGAGGTCGCGCAGGCGCGCCGCGATCGCCACCAGTTCCGCGGCCGAGGTCCGCAGCTCGGTTTCGACTTCGTCTCGCTCGCCGGTGAGGTCGCGAACGCGGTCAGAGGTGTCCTCGGGGAGATGCCGGGCCTCCTCGTCGAGCCAGTGCCGGACGACATCGTCGATCGACGTTCCGGCGCCCTGCGTCGACGTGATCCCCGCGCTGGCGGCGGCGTCCATGAGAGCCCCACGGGCTTCCACGAGGGCCGGTGCGCCCGGCCGGAATGCCCGCAGCTCCCCCGAAACGTCGTCGCCCGGAAATCGCCCGAGCACTTCGGCGGCACGGCCCCGAAGTTCGAGACGTCGTTCCGCGATCTCCGACGGCTGGGGCAGCGCCGCGACCGCTTCGGCTTTGCGCAGTTCGTCGTCGGCAAGGGCGAGCATCTTCTCGGCGACGGCGATGTCGTCGCTCGGTGCGCCGGGCGCGACGAGACCGAGCAAGAAGCTCGCGTGGGTGTGACCCATCGCGCCGAGCCCGGAGCGTTCCCACTCCTCCGCCGCGTCGCTGCGAGCGGCGTCACCGTCCGCGGTGGCGCTCCCAGCGGCGTCGCCGTCGGCATCCTGGGTCGCGCGAGCTTCGATGGTCACCTGCTGCAGCTGGTGCAACCGGGCCGCGTCCTCGGGGGTCGCGCGCCGCACGTGCGCTTGTTCCAATGCGGCCCGGGCCGCCGCCACTCGTTCCGATGCCGGGCCGATCGGCAGCGCGGGGCCGGTCGCAACCAGCTCCTCCCATTGGCGTTGCGCGGTGTCCCAATCTCCGGCCAACTCGAGCGCGTCCGGGTGGGGTTCACGAGCCGCCGCGGCCGCGGCGTCGACCGTCTCGAGCTGGGCCTGAAGGCGTGCGACCGCTTCCGCTCGCCGGGCGGCTCGTTCTGACCGTCCGATCGCTTCGGCCAGCGCCGGTTCGATCTCCGCGAGGCGGCGCTCGAGCCCGGCGAAACGTACGGCCGCGTCTGCACGAGCGACTTCCTCACGCGCGCGTTGGTTCTGCACGCCTTCGCGACGCTCCACCACGCGGCGGTACCGAGGTTCCACGACCCGCCGGCGCGCCGCGCCGAGATCGGCATCGCTCAACACCAGCGAACCCGTGGGCGCCAACAACGTGGCCGGGAGATCGGCGAGGGTCAGGGCTCGGCCCGCGACCTCCACGATCCCGTCGACTCCCGCGGGTCGCGGACCCGCCAACGCGGTCGCGATCCAGGTGGCAAGCGGCGCTTGCGGTCCGAACCCGGTTACCAACGTGATGCGTGGCGCGAAGCGAATCGACCGGACGGGACCGTCGGTCGACCGCAGCTCGACGAGCCGCATCCGCGTGGCGTCGTCACCAGCCATCGTGCCCCTTCGACGCCCCTCGGCGTGGCACGTCGGCGCGCCAGCCTATGAGGGGCCCTGGTTAGACGACAAATAGTGCCACCCCGGGAGGGGTGTCCGGGACAAGCGTTCGTACACTGCGCGTAATGCTCGGTCGTGAGGCTCGCGTCGTCGTGCGCGTTCACGGCGCGGCCCCCGCTTCGGTCGCGGTGCACGACTCGGGCACGTACCCGGTCGGGGGCGTCGAGGTCGACGTGGAGATTGGCGCCGACGCCTTGTCGTGGTCGGTCGCGAACACGTCGAACGCCGCCGTCGCGCTCGACGCCGTGGCGGTGGAATGGGACGAGGATGCGGGCGCCAAGGTCGCGATGTTCTGCAACGGCTACCAGTCCTGGTCGCCCACCGGCGTGCGCATCCTCGGTACCGCCGAAGACCCGTCTCGCCACCCGGACAGTTTCGAGTTCATCCGCGCCGTGCACCACTCCGATCCCGCGGTTGCCGCCGCCGGCGAAGCGGCGCTCCGAACTCGTCACGCTGATCGACTTCGGTCTTGGCGCGGGCGCATGCTGCTTCGGTTTCGAAGGTGGGTCGCGCCACAGCGGCACGATCCGCGCCCGGCGCACCGACCGCGGGCGTGTTGCCGTCGCGCTCGAAGCGTGGCTCGGCGGCGCGGACATCGCGCCCGGCACGAGGCGGGAGTTGCACGGAATACGGCGCAGCGCGGGAGACGACCCGGCGGCACTGCTCGACGCGTGGGCTGCGCGCTGCGGTCGCTCCGAAGGCGCGCGAGTGGGCGCTCCGTACCAAGTCGGTTGGTGCTCTTGGTACTACTACTTCCACGGCGTCACCGAGGCCGCGTTCACCGACAACCTGGCGCACGCGGCCGACTGGCCGTTCACCGTGATCCAGCTCGACGACGGCTACCAACGCGCGATCGGCGACTGGTTGCTCACCAACGAGAAGTTCCCGAGCGGCGTCGAGGGTGTTGCCGGGCAGACCTCGGCGCGCGGACTTACACCGGGACTGTGGCTCGCGCCGTTCGTCGCGGCGCCGTCGTCGCGCGTCGCGGCCGCCCATCCCGAATGGTTCGCTCGCGAACTCGAACGCGACGAGCCGTTGATGGGGATGTACCACCCCGACTGGGGCGGCGTGATGTGGGAACTGGACACGACGCGTGAAGACGTACTCGACCACCTCGCCTCGACATCGCGTTCCCTCGTCGAGATGGGGTACCAGTACCTCAAGCTCGACTTCACGTTCTCGGCTGCCGTACCGGGCCGGTTTTCGGATCCCACGCGCACACCGGCGGAACGAGTGCGCGCCGGCTACGACGCGGTACGCGCCGGCGCGGGCAACGACGCCTTCATCCTGGGTTGCGGGTGCCCACTGGGCGCGGTCATCGGCAGCGTGGACGCAATGCGCATCGGTCCCGACGTCGCGCCCTGGTGGGGCGTGACCGCCGCTTCAGGTGCGCTGCCGGGCTACGACGCCGCGGCGCCGTCGACTCGCAATGCGTGGGTGAGCACCCTCGGGCGGAGTTTCATGCACCGGCGCTTGTGGTTGAACGACCCCGACTGC
>JAODBJ010000329.1 GCA_025463905.1 Actinomycetes bacterium | reverse complement strand
CACTATTTGTTGCGTAGCGACGCACGCCTCGCACTGTCGTTGAGTTGGCGGACGACGTCGTCGAAGGCGTTCAGCGCGGGTTTTGGCGTGCCGTCGTGCGCGAGGAGGCCGAAGTTCGATTCGCGGTCCCCTGCGTTCACACCCGTGTCGCGCCACGAGTACCAAAAGAGTGGACCGGTGAACGACCACTTCATCCAGTCTCGGTAGCCGGCGAGCAACACGTCGTTCTGGAACTGCGGCGTGCCCGCGTTGAGGTCGACCCCGGTTGGTGCGCCGAACTCGGTACCCCAGATGCGTTTCTTCGCGTCACCGTGGTCGACCATCACCTGGTAGAGGGTCGGCGCGTTGTAGAAGGTGTTCCAGTCGCTGGGGTCGAGCGGCATCGCGGGGAACGAGTACGGGTGCAGACCGACCGCGTCGAACGCGCCACTCGCGCCCGCGTCGTACACACGCGACAGAAAGGTGCGCGCGCTCAACGAGCTGCCGTCCGCCTTGTCGAGCGCGGGCGCGAGTCCGCCCGTAATGACGGTCGAAAGCGGGTCGACCGACTTGATCGCGACCGCGGCCCGCTCGAGCAGCGCCGCGTACGCGGCGGGATCGGGCTTCGGTTGCCAGAACACGTCGACGTTGGGTTCGTTCCAGATCTCCCACGCGTGCACACCGAGCGGCGCGTAACGCTTCACCGCCTCGTAGACGAAGCGCGCGTACCAATCCGGATTGAGCGGCGGGTGGTGGTCTTCGGTCCCGGCCGGGCGCGCCCACGTCGGCGAGTACGCCGGCATCGCGAGAATGTGCATCCCGCGCGACAACGCCGCGCCGACGACCCGGTCCGTGCCGCTCCAATCCCACGACTGCGGGCCGGCCTGTTGAATCGTCGGCCAGTAGAAGTCGAGACGGAGCCAGCGCGCGCCGGTGGCGGCCATGCCGTCGAGGTCTTTGGCGAGGTCGGCGTCGCTCGATTGCAGTGGCATCACGCCGTTCGCGAACCCGGTCCGCCACGGCCGCGGCAGCGCCGCGATCGACGGCGGCGTCGACACCTGCGGCGGCGCGACGGTCGACGCGGTGGCGGTCGTGTCGGGCGGCACGGTGATGGTGGTCGTGGGCGTCGTGTTGTCGCCATTACCGAAGCCGAAGACGGCCACGAGCGTGCCGACGAGCGCGAGCACGACAACACCCGCCGCGCCGCCGACCGCGAGACGCGAACGGCTCGATCGGGCCAGCGGCATCGAAGCAGTCTGGCAGCCGAGCGACCGGTCCCCGGACGCGCCCCTCGGCCGGGCGTTCGCGGATTCAGGCGCGTCTCATGCGACAGCTAACGCCCTCAGCGGGTATCGCCGGCCGCAAGGTGCTGCGACCGACCTGGTGGAACTTGGCTTGCTGCCTTAGCCGGGGGTGTGGACGCTGACGGCGTAGGGGCCGCCTTCGAACGGTTCGCCGTCCCACGTCGCGTAGCGGTTCACGAGGATGAGGCCGGCGGCAGCGGCATCGTCGTCGTAGTCGGAAAGCGTGTAGCGGCCGGCGTCGAGACCGAAACCGGACACGAGCACGCCCCCCGGACCGAGTTGGCGCGCGACATGGCCGAGCACGATTCGTTCGTTGCCCGGCCCCACGAAGAGCATCACGTTGCCGGCGAGCACGACGGCATCGAACTGTTCGCCCAGCGCGAGCGTTGCGAGATCAGCGAGCACCCAACGCAATTCCGGCGCCTTGCGCCGCGCACTGTCGAGCATGGTGGGATCGATGTCGACGCCGGTCACGTTGAAACCGCGCCGCGCCAGCTCGATCGCGACTCGGCCAGTACCGCAGCCGGCGTCGAGCACGCGCGTGCCGCCGTGCCCTCGCAGGAGCCGTTCGACGAGATTGGCCTCGCCGTGCACGTCGACTCCGGCCTCCTTGAGCCGCTCAAAGCGCTGGTCGTAGACATCGCCGCGCTCGTGGGGCCGAAGCGGGGGATCGGGTTCGACGTGTCGCGCCACGATCCACGTTCTACCCGCGTCGCGACCTGTCGTGGAGCCCGAACCGCCGCGAGCGGCTCCCAGCCGCGAGAATGACGCCGTCATGGTGCCCCTCCTCGCGCTGTTCTCCCGCTTTGAGCACGTGAGCCCGGGTACGTATTTCTTTGCGTTCGCGGGCGGTTTCGTGTCGTTCTTGTCGCCCTGCGTACTGCCGCTCGTGCCGGGTTACGTGTCGATGGTCACCGGTCTCGACATCGCGACCTTGCAGGAGGGTCCCCGCACGCACGTCACGCGCATCATGGCGACGACCGCGTTGTTCATCGCCGGTTTCGGCGTGGTGTTCGTACTTCTCGGTCTGTCCGCGTCGACGCTCGGCAGCACGTTGATCGAGAACAAGACCATCCTCACCCGCCTATCGGGCGCGCTGATGCTCGCGATGGCACTGTTCCTGCTCGGGTCGATGTTCCTGCGCGCGCCGTGGCTGTATCAGGAGAAGCGGTTCCACCCGCAGCTCGGCCGCTTCGGTACCGCGGCCCCGTTGGTCGCGGGAGTCGCGTTCGGATTCGGTTGGTCGCCGTGCATCGGGCCGATCCTCGGCTCGATTCTCGGCATCGCCGCCCGCCAAGACCGCGTGTGGGCCGGCGGCACGCTGCTCGCGGTGTACACGCTCGGGCTCGGCGTGCCGTTCCTCGTGGTTGGCCTCACGCTCGGGCGAGTCGGCGGCGCGCTGTCGTGGGTGAAGCGTCACTTCGGCGCGATCCTTGTCGGCTCCAGCGTGGTGCTGGCGATTTTCGGATTGCTGCTCGTGTTCGACCAGTTGACGCGGGTCACAACCGAGCTGCAGCGAGCGCTCGATCGCAGCGGTCTTGACTGGCTGGTCAACCTCGGGTGACCGAGACGCGCGAGGCTGCTGGCCGTGCACGAGCGGGAACGCGCAGAGAAAGCGGGCGAGTCGCCCGGCGGTGAGGTGGGGGCTCACCGGCATCGGACGACTCGCCCACCAGCCAGTTTCCACTATTCGCGTCACGCGTTGCGAACTCGCTCGAGAAACCGAAGCATCTTTCGGTTTCGTTGATCGCCAGGAAGAGACGGGCACCCCGATGCAATGGATCGACGACACGAACGCGCTTCGCGCGCTCCTCACGCAACGCACGTCCGAACCCGCGTACGCGCTCGACACCGAGTTCCACGGTGAGCGCACGTACTGGCCGCGTTTGGCGCTCGTACAGATCGCGTGGCCCGACGATGTCGCGCTCGTCGACCCGTTCGCGCTCGATGCTCGCGCGCTCTGTGACCTGATCGGCAGTCCCGCGACGATGGTCGCGCACGCCGCGGACCAAGACCTCGCGATTCTCGACCGGCTGTGCGGGAAGGCGCCCGCCGCGCTGTTCGACACGCAAGTGGCGGCCGGGTTCCTCGGGATGGGCTCACCGTCACTCTCCGTATTGGTCGAGAAGATGCTCGGCACCCGCCTCGGCAAAGGCGACCGTCTCACCGACTGGACGGTCCGGCCCCTTACCTCGCAACAACAGGTGTACGCGGCGGCCGACGTCGAGTACCTGCTGCCGCTACGCGACGTCCTCGTCGCCGAGTTGGAGAAGACGGGCAGGCTGCAATGGGCGCTCGACGAATGCGAGACGCGCCGCGTCCGCGACCGCAGTCGCCCCGACCCGCTCACCGCATGGTGGAAGATCAAAGGGTCGCGCCAACTACGGGGCAAGGCGCGAGGCGTCGCGCAGGAACTCGCTGCGTGGCGCGACCGCAAGGCCGAGGCAATCGACGTGCCGCCGCGCTTCGTGCTTTCCGACCTGGCCATGGCCGCGCTGATGCAGCGCGCGCCGCACGCGCGCGACGACCTCAAGGGCATCCGCGGCATCGAGCCGCGCCACCTGAAAGACGGCACCGCCGACGAGATCCTCCAAGCGGTCGCGACCGGCGTCGCGCTCGGGCCGGGCGAGTTGCGGCTCCCCGACACGGAGCGCGTCGACCGTTCGCTCCAGCCCGCGGTCACGGTCCTGTCCGCCTGGCTCGCACAACAGGCCGACGAACTCCGCCTCGACCCCAGCGTGCTCGCCACCCGCGCCGACATTGCGCAGTTCATCGCCGACGGCACCGGCCGCCTGGCGTCGGGATGGCGCGCCGATCTCGTCGGCGAACCGGTGCGCCGCCTCCTCGCGGGCGACGCGACCATCAGCCTTGCCGACGGCGGCCGTCGCCTGAAGCTCGACCGCCGCGACACCACGTAAGTCAAAGGCCGCGCGGGCTGATCGGTAGCCTCGACGAATGGCACGTTTCAACGTCGGTGTTCAGCTCCATCCGCAGGCGACCACCGTCGCGGCGTTGCGCGACGCATGGCGCGCCGCCGACGCGCTCGGTGTCGACAGCATCTGGGTCTGGGACCATTTCTTCCCGCTCTACGGCGACCCTGACGCGGCGCACCTCGAGGCCTACACGCTGCTCGCCGCGATGGCGGCCGACACCCAACACGCGCAGATCGGCGCGCTCGTCACCTGCAACTCGTACCGCAACCCGAATCTGCTCGCCGACATGGCTCGCACGATCGACCACATCAGCGACGGTCGGTTCGTGCTCGGCATTGGAAGTGGCTGGTTCGAGCGCGACTACGAGGAGTACGGCTACGACTTCGGCACCGCGCCGGGTCGCCTGCGCGAGCTCGACAAGAACCTGGCTGTTATCTGCGATCGCCTGAGCCGCCTCAACCCGCCGCCCGTGGGCCGCCTACCGGTGATGATCGGTGGCAGCGGCGAGAAGGTGACGCTGCGTCTCGTCGCCCAGTACGCCGACATGTGGAACACGTTCGGGCCGCCCGAGAACTTCGCGAACAAGAGCCGCATCCTCGACGAGTGGTGCGAGAAGGAGGGCCGCAACCCTCGCCAGATCGAACGCACCGTTGGCATTCAGGGCGCCGAGGCCGGCAATTGGCAGGCCTACGTCGACGCGGGCGCCGACCACCTCATTGTGATGACCGGCGACCCGTTCGACCTCGACCCCGTGAAACAACTGCTCGACGCCGCGAAGGACACGACGCCGTAGCCACGCTTACGCCGGAGTGTCGGCGAGGATCTTTCCGAGCGCCACGAGTTGCGGCGTCGCAGCACCCAGCGTGAACTCGATCTGCTTGAGCCACAAGAAGTAGCGGTGGATCGAGTAGTCGAGGTCGATGCTGATCCCCCCGTGCACGTGCAACGCGGCATGCCCGACGCGACTCCCGCCGTCCGCCGCCCAGAACTTCGCGGTCGCGACTTCGCCCGGGACGTCGAGCCCTTCGTCGAGGTGCGTTGCGGCCTGGAGCATCGTCAGCTCGATTGCGCGGCTGTCGATGAAGCAGTCGGCCATGCGCTGCCCGACGGCTTGGAACGTCCCGATCGCGCGATCGAACTGCTTGCGTTCGGTCGTGTAGTGGGCGGTGATGCGGGTCGCTTCGTCGGTAAGGCCCGACGCGATTGCACACAACGCGACCGTCGTGCGTGAGAGGACCCAGTCGAGCGCATCGTCGCTTCCGAGGCGCGCCGTGTCGTCGACCTGCACACCGTCGAAACGAACTTCGAACACCGGCTCCTGACTCGTCGTCTGCTGGCGCGACGCGGTGACGCCCTTCGCAGAGACCGGCACGATGAACAAGGCGGTCTCGCCGCCGTCGGTGCGGGCCGAGACAACCACTGATTCCGCCGCGTGCATCGCGGGCACCGCAGTCTTCGTGCCGTCGATGCGCCAGCCCGTGCCGTCGTGGGTTGCCGTCGTGTGGGGGTCGTCGGCCGTCGCGCCGTACTCCTGAAACGCAGCCGTGAGGACGACGTCTCCCGACGCGACCTGCGACAACACCGCTTGCTGCTCGTCAGTGCCGAAGCGGGCGATCGGCATGGCGGCGCCGACCAGCGTCCACACCACGGGCAGCGGCGCAACCCTGCGGCCGACCTCGCGCAGGACGAGGCACAGGTCGAGAAGGCCGAGGCCGAGTCCGCCGTGCGACTCGGGGATCGCGATGCCGAGCAGGTTCGCTTTCGCGAACTCGCGCCACGTGTCGGCGTCGTACCAGTCTTCGGAGTTGTCGCGTTCCTTCAGGTGCGGCAACGTCATCCGGTCGGTGAGGATGCGGCGCGCGAGCTCCGACAGTTCCTGCTGTTCCTCGGTGAGCGAGAAGTCCACGGGTTGTTCTCCTGTCGGGTTAGCGCGGCGAGCCGGGCATGTTGAGGCCGAAGATCGCGATCAGGTCGCGCTGCATCTCATTGGTGCCGCCGCCGAAGGTGAGGATGTGCATCGAGCGCAGGCGTGACTCGATGCGACCACGGAGCACCGCGCCGGGCGAGTCGCCTTGGAGTGTTGCGGCCGCTCCGAGAATCTCGAGTAGGAGCCTGAAGGCTTCCATGTAGAACTCGGTGCCGAACACCTTGATCGCCGACGCGTCGGCCGGATTGAGCGGGTCGCCCTTCGTCGCGCCCCACGCAACGCGCCAGTTCGCGAGCTTCAAGAACTCGAGTCGCGCGTGCACTCGTGCCAAGTTGAGCTGGACCCATTCCTGGTCGATCACGCGGCGGCCGTCGGCGAGGTTCGTGTCCTGCGCCCATTTCCGCACGTCGTGCAGTTGCCGTTCCACCACTCCCGACGAGCACAGCGTGACCCGCTCGTGGTTGAGCTGGTTCGTGATGAGCGCCCAGCCCTGGTTCTCGCCGCCGACGAGGTTTCCCGCCGGTACGCGCACGTCTTCGTAGTACGTGATGTTCGTGTTCAGCCGGCCGAAGTTCTCGATCGGCTTGCAACTGAAACCGGGCGTGTCGGTCGGCACGATGATGATCGAGATGCCTTTGTGCTTCTTCACGTTCTGGTCGGTGCGCACCGCGAGCCAGACGTAGTCGGCGTCGGTCGCGAGGCTCGTGAAGATCTTCTGGCCGTTGATCACGTATTCGTCGCCGTCGCGCACTGCGCGCGTCTTCAGCGACGCGAGGTCGGTGCCCGCGTCGGCTTCGGTGTAACCGATGGCGAAGTTGATCTCACCGGCGAGGATCTTCGGGATGTAGAAGTCTTTCTGCTCCTGGCTGCCGTAACGCAGGATCGTCGGCGCAACGGAGTTGATCGTGAGCATCGGCACGGGAGCGCCGGCGCGCATCGACTCGTCGAAGAACACGTACTGCTCGATCGGGGTGAGGCCCTTGCCGCCCCACTCTTTCGGCCAGCCCGCGCCGACCCAACCGTCGGCCGACATCTGCTTGAAGATCTTGCGCGGCACGGGACCGACACCTTCGCTTTGGCCGATCTCGCGTTCGACCTCTGGTGTCAGCAGGCGTTCGTAATAGGAGCGCAATTCGTCGCGTAGCGCCTCGTGCTCCTTCGTGTAACCGACGTACATGAGACCCCTTCGGGTTGCTAGAACACGTTCTATCTTCGCGGCACCGACCTCGCCGTGTCGACCCCGCTCACCGTAGGGGCAGTGCGGCCCCCGTCAGACCAGACGCTCGCGTGCTGTTCAGGAACACGAGGGGCCACGCCACCTCGTACGGGGCCTCGCCCGAGCCTTCGAGAACGCCGTTGACCCTCACGCTCGGCGTCGTCGCCAGCAGCGTCGCGGCCATTTCGCGCACCCACGCAGCCCCGGCGGCCGAGACGACGCCGGCGATTGCACCGTCGACCATCAGCGGCACGACTCGTTCGGTTATCGCCTGCAATCGGTCCAAGTCGAAGGTCGCATGACAGTCGAAGAAGGCGTTCACGACCGACCCGATCCGAGCGAATGCCGACTCGATCCGACCGGGGTCGCCCAGATCGCTGTCCGTGAAACTGGCGAGCGCCGGTTGCTCGGGCCGGTGGTCTGCGATTGCGTGCACCTCCGCGCCGAGCTCCACGAGGATCTCGACGGTCGCAAGACCGACCTCCGAGGCAGCACCGGCGACGATCACCCGCTTCCCGGCATACCCAAGGGCGTCGCGCATGCGAGTTCAGTCCTCGAAGCTGATCGCCTGCTCCGGGCAGTTCTGCACGCCGAGGAGAGCCTGCTCGAGGAGCGCACCATCGACATCGGTGACACGGATCTCGCAATGGCCGAACTCGTCCGCCCCGAAGACATCGGGCGCCAGCGCGTAACAGCGGCCATGGCCCGTGCACATATCGGCGTCGACGCGAAGTTTCATATCGGTGATGCTAGGGGCGCGCGGCAGGTACCGGCGGGAGTTGGGGTGCGACCCACCCGAACACCATCGCACCTGCGCTCGGTGTGAAGTGCACGCCGTCGTAACGCAAACGCACGCCCGCAAGCTCGTTGGTGAACGCGTGATTGGGCGCGGTGAACGCATTCAGGTCGATCAGCCCGATGTCGCGATGGTGCGCCACGTAGTCGCGTAGCAACCGGTTGAGGTGATCGACCTTCGCGTTGTTGTCTTCGTCCCACGTGACGCCGGGCGGCCCTACCGCAGCGCCGCGCGCGTTGTACGGAGCGGTGAGGAACACGACGCGACCGCCGCGCGCTCGCAGCGTCCGGACGCCCCGGTCGAGCAGGCCGGTAAGCAACCGGTCGGAGTTCGGTGTGCCGAAGACGACGTGCTTGCCGTTCACTTGCGCGTCGAGCACGGTCCAGACGTCGAACAGGACGAGCGTCACGTCGGGGTTGAACTGTGTGACGACGTGTTGCCATTCGCCGAGATAGTTCGCGCACGATGGATCGACGTCGGCCCACACACCACCGCGCTTCAAGCGCCCTCGGGGCAGCAGACCGCAACCCAGTTGGCCCTGATTCCAGAACGCGAGCCCGACCTTCGGCGCGGCGTTCTGGAATCCGACACCCATCAACTTCGCGACGGAATCCCCGACCAGGAGGACCCGCTTCGCCGGCCGCAGCGGCACGTTGTCGGCCGGCGCACCCGGCGCACCCGGCGTGGCCGGGGCGGATGTCGACGGGCCGGCGGCGAGCGCGAGTCGCTGCGCCTTCTGCAAGGCGACATCGGTGCTGACGGCACCGCCGCGGCGCGGAACCGAAGCCACGGCCACGATTGCGAGCGAAAGAAGCAACGCGGGCGCCAACACGAGCGCTCGCTTCGGCAGCGTGAAGCGATACCGCAGCACCGGCGCCTCGACGAGAACCCACGAGAGCGTCGCGACGGCGATGGTCACCGCGATCTGAACAAACAACAACCGCGTGCCGCGCTGATGGACGCGCGCGGGCGACAGCCATAGGAACAGGGGCCAATGCCAGAGGTAGACGCCGTACGAGATCCGACCGAGCGCGCGCAGCGGACGCGCGTCGAACAACCGGGTGACCCCGTTCGAACGGGGCGACACCGCGGCCGCCACCACCCCGGCGGCCGCAACCGCCGCGACCGCGAACCCACCGCGGTACATCCACCGCGCGGAGTCGTGCACCGCGAACAGCATGCCCAGGAGGACGACCGCGCCCACGATGCCGGCGCGTGCGAGGGTCGTGGGGCGCGCGGGCGCGTTGCGACGCGTACGGTCCGCGACGAACGCGGCGAGCGCGACCCCGATGAGCAACGCCTGCGCGCGCGTGTCGGTGCCGTAGTAGGCGCGCGACACGTCCTGACCACCTCGAACCAATAGCGCCATCAACAGGGCCGAGGCGGCCGCGCCGCCGAGGACGACATTTCGCAGTCGACGCAGGTCCATGTGACGGAGCAGGACCACGACCAGCGGCGGCCACACCAGATAGAACTGTTCCTCAATGGCGAGCGACCACACGTGACGCAATGGCGACGGTGCGTTGAACTGGTCGAAGTAACTGTGATGGCTCGCAATGAAGCGCCAGTTGGCAACGTACGCAACGGCAGCGATCGCGTCGCCGCGGATACGCGCCAGTTGTTCGGGCGCGGCGACAAAGCGTACATACGCGGCGATGAACAACAGCACGAGTGCAAGCGCGGGCAGCAAGCGTTGCGCGCGCCGCACCCAGAAGTGCGCGAGATCCACCGCACCGGTATTCGTGTGCTCGCGCAGCAACAAGGTCGTGATCAGGAAGCCGCTGAGCACGAAGAAGATGTCGACGCCGAGGAACCCGCCCGGCGCCCACGACGCACCACCGTGGTAGAGCAGCACCGCGAGCACTGCGATCCCTCGCAGCCCGTCGAGTGCCGGCCACCGCGCGGGCGCGCCGACGACGCGCGTCGAAGGCGCGGCGGCGGTGTTGCGGTTGGGGGGATGCTGGTGCACGGTCACGCGGCAGTTTCCGACCTGAAGTCGAAGGGTAGGTGGCCGCGCCTCAGATGACGATGATCGAACGCTGGCCGGGACGCGAACGACCGCTCGGCGCGACCTACGACGGCGCGGGGACGAACTTCGCCTTGTTCAGCGAGGTGGCCAGCCGAGTCGACCTCTGTTTCTTTGACGATGAGGGCCACGAGACGGCAATCACGCTCTCCGAGGTCGACGGGTTCGTGTGGCACATCTATCTGCCGGGTGTCGAGCCCGGTCAGCGCTACGGCTATCGGGTGTACGGACCGTGGTCGCCGCCCGAAGGGAACTGGTGCAACCCGGCCAAGTTGCTCCTCGACCCGTACGCACACGCGATCGAAGGTCAGGTGAACTGGTCGCCGGCGTGCTTCGCGTACAAGTTCGACGCGCCCGACGCCATGAACGAGGAAGACAGCGCGCCGCACGTGCCCCGTTCGGTCGTGCAGAACCCGTACTACGACTGGGCGTTCGATCGCCCGCCCGACATCCCGATGCACGAGACCATCGTGTACGAGACGCACGTCAAAGGGTTGACAATGCGTCATCCCGACGTGCCGGATCGGCTGCGCGGCACGTACGCCGGTCTCGCGCAACCAGCGATCATCGACCACTTCCGCGAGCTCGGCGTGACGACGATCGAGTTGATGCCGGTGCACCAGTTCGTGCACGACCAGCGCCTCGTCGAACACGGGTTGCGCAACTACTGGGGCTACAACTCGATCGGGTTCTTCGCGCCGCACAACGAGTACGCCGCCGGCGGAGAGCGCGGCCAGCAAGTGCAGGAGTTCAAGACGATGGTCCACATGCTGCATGAAGCGGGCCTCGAAGTTGTACTCGACGTCGTCTACAACCACACCGCGGAGGGCAACCATCTCGGACCGATGCTCAGCTTCAAGGGCATCGACAACGCCGGCTACTACCGCCTGGCCGACGACCCACGTTTCTATGTGGATTACACCGGCACGGGAAACACCTTCAACGCGCGGCAGCCGCACGTGTTGCAGCTCATCATGGACAGCCTGCGCTACTGGGTGCAGGAGATGCACGTGGACGGGTTCCGTTTCGACCTCGCCTCCACGCTCGCGCGCGGCCTGCACGAGGTCGACCGACTCTCGGCGTTCTTCGACCTCGTGCAACAGGATCCTGTGGTCGGCAACGTGAAGCTCATCGCCGAACCGTGGGACGTCGGCGACGGCGGCTACCAGGTAGGGAACTTCCCGCCCCTGTGGTCGGAATGGAACGGGAAGTACCGGGACACGACGCGCGACTACTGGCGCGGAGAGGACGCGACGCTCGACGAGTTCGCGCGCCGCCTCACCGGCAGCTCTGACCTGTACCAGGACGACAACCGCCGGCCGCACGCGAGCATCAACTTCGTCACCGCGCACGACGGCTTCACGTTGAACGACCTCGTTTCGTACAACGAGAAGCACAACGAGGCGAACCTCGAGAACAACCAAGACGGCGAGAGCTTCAACCGGTCGTGGAACTGCGGCGTCGAAGGGCCCACCGACGACCCGGACATCCTCGCTCTGCGCCGCAAGCAGCAACGCAACTTCCTCGCGACGCTGTTCGTATCGCAAGGTGTCCCGATGCTGCTGGGGGGCGACGAGATGAGTCGCACCCAGCGCGGGAACAACAACGCGTACTGCCAGGACAACGAGATCTCCTGGTACGACTGGGAAGACGCAAAGCGCAACGAAGATCTCGTGGCATTCACGAAGCGCGTGATCGCGCTGCGACGTGAGCATCCCGCGTTCCGCCGGCGGCGTTGGTTCCAAGGCCGGCCGATCCGCGGCGTCGGCGTGGAAGACATCGCCTGGTTCCGCCCTGACGGTCAGGCGATGAGCGACGACAATTGGAACACGGATTTTGCGAAGTCGGTCGGCGTGTTTCTGAACGGCCACGCGATCGCCACCCCAGGACCGCACGGCGAACGCATCGACGACGACAGCTTCATCCTGTTGTTCAACGCGCACTACGAAGATCTCCAGTGGAAGATCCCCGACGAGCAGTGGGCACCGCAATGGCAACTCGAGCTGGATACCGCCGACCCCGCCCGCGACGGAGTCGAGGCGGTGAAACCAGGCGAGTCGATCGTCGTGCCGTCCCGCTCGTTCCTGCTCCTCCGCGCACCGACCGACCCCCCGAGCTAGCGACGCTCCGGCCTAAGCATCCAGGCGGGCGCGGACGGGACGCTTTACATACGGAACGCACGAGCGCACGCTGGTTGAGCCGCTGACGCGGTGGGGGTGGACATGCGCGTCGTTGGAGATGCCGGACTCGAGCAAGGCGTTGCAACCGGCGGCGAGACCGGAACCAGCGCCCGTTCCCGGTGGTGGCGGGGACTCGAGCCGGTCGTGCGTTTGCTCTCTGCGACTGTGCTCATCGGCGCGGCGACCGGAGCTGTGATCGGCGGGATCGGTGGGCGCCTGGCGATGCGCGTGCTGTTCCTGACGTCCGACAGCACCGTCAAGGGAGTAACCAGCGACGACGGTTTCGAGATCGGTCGCTTCACCCTGAGCGATACGGCGGGACTCGTCGTATTGACAGCCGTCATCGGTGTCGTTGCCGCACTGTTGTACCTCGTAGCCCGACCGTTCCTTGCTCCACTCGGCAGTGCCGTCGTGCCGGCGATGGCGGCGTTCTACGGGGTACTCGGCGGGGCGATGATGGTTCATCGTGATGGCATCGACTTCAAGGTCTTGAAACCAGCGGCGCTGGCCATCGCGCTGTTCGTCGCAATTTGCGCTGCGTTCGGCGCGGTCAGCGCACGGTTGGTGAATTCCGCCGCTACCGAGGGTGGGTGGCCACAGAGGCGCAGCTGGTGGCTCCTCGGGCCGCCGCTCATCCTGGTGCTGATCCCTCCCTTCGTCGTTCTGGCGTTCGCGGCGGTCGCGTTCAACTGGCTCGCCACCGCCGGGAGGAGCCAGACCTCGAGATGGCACGTGATCCAGGCAAGCGCGCTCGCCGTCATGAGCGGGCTCTTCGTGCTCGGCGCGGTCGATCTCGCGCGAGACACCGCGGCCCTCACCTGAGCTCGAGGATCGCCCGCCGCACCGATCAGAGTTCGGCGGCCCAATCGCGCGATGCAAGCAACTCGGCTACCCGCGCGACGAACGCGCCCGCGTACATGGGTTCGATGACGCGTGCGTCGAACGCGAGGCAGAGATGGCCCACGGTCCGCACGTCGAGACGACCGCGTTCGTCGGCGCAAACCCGCTTGGCGACGCCGTCGGTCGACAGGATGGCCACCTGGGGCAAGTTGACGATGGGGAACGACTGGTAGGTACCCGACGCGCCAGGGTTCGTGATCGTGAAGGTCCCGCCACTCACGTCGTCGGGCGCGAGCTGCTTGGCGCGGGCGCGGCGCGCGACGTCGTCGATGCGCCGCGCGATGCCGCGCATCCGCAACGTGTCGGCCGACCGCACGACCGGGACCACAAGACCTTGGTGCGCGAGGTCGACAGCAATGCCGAGATGCACGTCGCGGTGCAGCGTCATGGCGTCGTCGCCGACGGTCGCGTTCATCAGTGGCCGTTCGGCGATCGCGTCGACAACCGCTCGCGCAACGAAGGGGAGATACGTGAGCGAGAAGCCTTCCGTCTCTCGCCACCGCTCGCGGTTCCCGCGGCGGACCTCGTCGAGTGCGCTGTAGTCGGCGACGGCAACCGTGTAGCCGTGCGCTGCAGTGCGTTTGGACGTCAGCAATGCTGCTCCGGCGCGCTGTTGCATCCGGTTGAAGGGCCGCCGCTCGCTCGCCGCCGCGGTCGCAACGGCGTTCACGTCCGACACCGTCACGCGACCGCCGGCGCCGGTGCCCTGCACGGTCGCGGCGTCGATACCGAGGTCGGCGACCATGCGCCGGACCCTCGGCGAAAGGAAGCCGGCCGTCGCACGCGGCTTGCGTAGACGCCACGGCAGAACCGGTGCTGGTTGCGGGTCGGTCACCGTGCGCCACAGTAGGCCTGGCATCGCTTCGCGCCGGCCGTACACTCGCTGCACATGCGGTTGGCGAAGCGCCAGGAAGAGGTCTCGCTCATCGAGGCCGTTGAAGACTTCCGTTTAGCGTGGCTTTCGCGCTTCCTCGACGATCGCGAAATCACGCTGCGCCAGCAGAGCAAGGTGTATTTCCAGATCTCCGGCGCCGGCCACGAAGCGTTGCTCCTCGGGCTCGCGCGGAACCTTCGGCCCGGTTACGACTGGTTCTTCCCGTACTACCGCGACCGAGCGCTCGCACTCGCACTGGGTGTCACACCCACCGAGATCCTGCTTCAGGCCGTCGGCGCCGCGACCGATCCGTCGTCGGCCGGCCGCCAGATGCCATGCCACTGGGGCGCAGCGGCGCTCAACATCGTGAGCCAGACGTCGTGCACCGGAAGCCAATGCCTCCCGGCGGTCGGCTGCGCAGAAGCGGCGCGCTACATCAGCCGCCGTCCCGACCTTTCCGGCTGCCAGGCGTACGGCGACGAACTCACCTACGTATCGCTCGGCGAGGGCGCAACGTCGGAAGGCGAGTTCTGGGAGAGCCTCAACACCGCGTGCCGGTTGCACCTCCCCGTGCTCTACGTCGTGGCCGACAACGGCTACGCGATCTCCGTGCGCTCGACCGATCAACATCCCGCGCCCATATCGGAGATGGTGCGCGGCATCCGCGGGTTGCACGTCACGAAGATGGACGGCCGCGATTACTTCGACGTACGCCGCAAGGGCGCCGACGCGATCGCGCGAGTTCGTGCCGGCGCAGGGCCCGCGCTCGTGCACGCGCTTGTCACCCGCCCGTACTCGCACTCGCTGTCAGACGATCAGAAGAAGTACCGCGTCCCGGAAGAACTCCAAGACGAAGCCGAGCACGACCCGGTCCTGCTGCTCGAACGCACCCTTATCTCGCTCGGCGCGATCACGCAGGACGAAGCCGACCAGATCCGCACCGAGGCGAAGGAAACCGTGCGCGCGGCCGCGGAAGTCGCGCTGGCCGCGCCACGCCCCGACCCGCGCACGGTCACCCAGAACGTCGTCGGGCCGATGCCGGTGACGGTCGATCCCGGCGAACCACCCGCGGGAACCGGCGACCCCGTCACGTTCGGGGAGGCGATCCGGCTCACGCTGCACGAGTCGATGGCAGCCGACGAACGCATCCGCGTGTTCGGCGAAGACGTCGCCGACGCCGATGCCCACGTACTCGACGAAGTACCGGGCAAGGGCGGCGTGTTCGGCATCACGTTCGGGCTGCAGCGCGAGTTCGGCGAGGCGCGGTGTTTCAACACACCGCTCGCGGAAGCGAACATCATCGGCCGCGCCGTGGGGCAAGCCATCCGCGGTTTGCGGCCGAGTCCTGAGATCCAGTTCTTCGACTACATCTGGCCGGCGATGAACCAGTTGAAGTCTGAGGCGGCCACGACACGCTGGCGTTCCAACGGGACGTTCACATGCCCCATGATCGTGCGCGTCGCGATCGGCGGCTACCTCACCGGCGGATCGATCTGGCATTCGCAATCCGGCGAGTCGATCTTCGCCCACATCCCCGGCTTCTTGATCGCGTTTCCATCACGCGCGCGTGATGCCGCCGGGCTTCTGCGCACCGCATTCCGCTGCGAAGATCCCGTGTTGTTCCTCGAGCACAAGCACCTCTACCGCCAGGGCTACAACCGTGACCCGTTACCGCCCGCGGATTGGATGCTCCCCTTCGGACAAGGTGCGTACATGGCGCGCGGCGACCGCGCCACCGTCGTCACGTGGGGTGCGACCGTGCACCGCGCCATGCTCGCCGCCGCGCAGTTGGGCGACGACGCCGGAATCGAGATCATCGACCTCCGCACGATCACGCCGTGGGACCACGACATCGTGGCGGAGTCGGTCGCGAAAACCGGCCGTGTCCTCGTGCTCCACGAGGACACGCTCACCGGTGGTTTCGGTGGTGAGGTGGCCGCGTTCATTGCCGATGAATGCTTCGAATATCTCGACGCCCCGGTGTGGCGTCTCGCCGCCACCGACACGCACGTCGCCTACGAGCCGACATTGGAGAACGCGATCCTGCCGCAGGTGAGCGACATCGCCCGCGATCTCACCGCGCTGCTCGCCTACTGATCGCGTACTGACCATGGCCGCTCCCGTGCATGTCGCCGACCGCAACCAACGCGCACGCGTCGCAATCGCGGTGGTCGTCGCAATCGTCCTGGTCGCGTATTCGTGGTGGGTCGTCGGGCTGACGCCGTTCACGGATCGCATGCTCTACGCCGTCGTCGGTCCGGGCGCGCTGTTCGTCGTGTACGCGCTTGTGTCGGTTCCGCTCGCCCGGCGCGGCCGCCCCAAGTTCCAACCCCGGAAGTTCGGGTGGGGGTGGCTGCCCTGGATCGTGGCCATCGTGCTGATAGGAGCGTGGCAGATGTACACGCTCTTCCACAGCCCCCGCACGACATATCCGACGGTGAGTTATCTCATCAACCAGGTCACGTCACGCCGTCCGCTGCGCACGTTGATGTTCCTGTTGTGGATCTGGTTCGGAGTCGAACTGACGCGAGCCGCGAGGCGAGCGTGACGCGCGACACCGCCTTCGTGATCTGGGGGTTCGTCGGCGCGGTGTTCGTCGGCGTCGTCATCGCGAGCATCGTCGACGACCGCGTGCCGTCATTGGCCGACGTGTTGGCATTCCTCACGAGAACGATGGTCGGTTTCGTGCTCGTGATGCTCGGGTGGCTCTGGCTCGGTTGGCACCTGTTCGTCAGGCGTTGAGCGCCGCGTCGAACTCCGTGCGGTCCGGGCCTAGCGGCGCTTCGGGTGCGCGGTTCTCGCGGTCCTGGTAGGTCGCGAGGACGGCGGCCACGACCTCGGCGTCGGTCATCAGCGCTTCGGGTTGTTCGAGCAGGTTGAACCAGCGCAAGAACGCCCGGTACACCGCGGGTGAGGTACGCACCGCGGGCAGCAAACCGTCGCGAAACACTTCACGCATGAACGCGCGCGGATCTTCCGCCGAGCTCTCAGACGTGGCAGTCGCGCTCGCCGCCATCGCGCGCGACTGCTCGTCTTGGAGTACCGCGTTGCGGAACCACGGCACGAGCTCGCGCTCGGTGAATTCGCCGAACGCCACCGCAAACGCGTGCACGTCGCTTCCGTGCGTGCGCAGCGAATCGGCGAGGCCGAACGCGTGCACCAGCGCGAGCGAACAGCCGCGGCCGTACAGCGGGTTCGTGCACACCGACGCATCGCCAACCGCCGCGAAACCCGAAACGAGTGGCTGCCCATCCACGACGAGCGGGCGGTACCGGTTACGCAACCCGGCCATCACGGCAACGTCGGTGATGGGTTGCGCAGCAATCTCGGTACGCCAAGGCGCAGTGAACGGCAACGCACGCGCGGCCGCCTCGAAGGGCGCGGTTCGCGCGAGCCGCCGCCGAAGGTCGTCGTCGTGCGCGTCGACCGCATACGTCACAGAGAACGTGCGGTTGTCGCCCATGAACACGGCGAACTTCAGGTAACCGAGATCTCCCGCGACCGGTCCGGTGGTCGCAGGAAAGGACGCGCCCGCGTCGAGCCGGTAGAAACGCGAGAAGTAGACGATGCCGCTCTCGTGCAATACCTCCGGTACCGGCGCCGCGCCGATCGCCGCGAGCCAGTCGTCGGAATTCGATCGCGGGCCGCGCGCGTCGAGCACGAGATCGGCGTTGAGCACGTCGGCGCCCGCGCGCACGCCGGTAACCACGGGCACACCGCCGGTCGCGCCGCGGGCGACGAGACCGTCAGCGACCACACCGTGGCGGAGTGTCACTCCCGCTTCGGCGAGCACGCACCGCCGCAGCACCCATTCGAACGTCGTGCGACGGCACGCGAGTGCTACCAGCTGGTCGTCGCCGGCCCGCGGGTCGCGATCGGACAGCGTGTCGGGGAGGTTGTCGGTGAAGTGCAGCTCCGTGGCGCCGGCCGCCAGCAGCGCGTCACGAACGTCGGGCGCACGTTCGAGGAGCAGCTGGCGCAACCGGGCGAGGAAGGCGTGCGAATGATGCACCTGCGGCGCGCCCCGGCGCTCCCAGTGCGAGAAGGCCTCCTCCGGGCTGTCCGGCATCGGCGTGTCGTCGCGCTCGAGGATCGTGACCTCGTGACCGTCGCGAGCGAGGGCGAGCGCGGCCCCGAGGCCTGCCATCCCACCACCGACTACGACCACCCGCACCGTCAACAGGCACAGGGTACGGAACCGCATCGTGGACACCCCGACGCGTATCGGGCCGCGGCGTCGCCGAGCGACAACCCGAGTTGAGCGGCCAGCGATGCGAGCCAGGCGAGCACGTCGCCGAGCTCGTGCATTTGATCCTCATGCGTCCCTTTGCGAACTGCGCGCGCGAGTTCGCCGACCTCTTCGGTCAGCCATGCGATCGTCGCCGGCACTCCCCGCGCCCGGTCGCGAGCGCCGTACGTGTGCTCCATCAACTGCTGGAACTCGGTGATCTCCACCGATCGATGATGGCAGGCCTGACGGGACACGCGCCCCCGGTCATGCGACACTCAGCCCCGAACATTTCCAGCTCGTGATGTTTTCGTGTTGCGCAGGCGACAGAGAATTGGCAGGCTGCGCAGTCAAATCTGACGGTGCATCAGATCCCGGCTCGAGCCCTCGTAGCGCGAGCCGAGATGAACCAGGGGGAGCACGTGCGAAACCTTCGTTGGTTGTCAACGCTCGCCGCGATCGTCGTGGTCGCGAGCGCCTGCGGGCGGAGCGGTGGCGGAACCGCGTCGTCCACGACGCCACAGTCGTCGTCGACCCAGACGACGGCACCGAGCGGCGGCACGTTCGGCGACCTCACGAACGTCTGCGGCCCGGCCCCCGCGGGCACGACGCTGACCGCCACCGACGCCGGCGTCACCGCCAAATCGGTGCAGATCTCGACGGTGTCGGACCCCGGTTTCGTCGGGCGTCCCGGGCTCAACCAGGAGCTGTTCGACACCGCCACCGCGTTCTCCAAGTGGTGCAATGCCCAAGGCGGCATCGCCGGGCGTCAGATCACCCTGAAGCTGCGCGACGCGAAGCTCACCCAGTTCCAGCAGGTCGCGATCCAGGCCTGCGCGGAGAAAGACTTCATGATGGTGGGCGGCGGCGCGGTCTTCGACGACCAGGGCCAGAGCACCCGCCTCGGCTGCAACCTGCCAACCGTCGCCGGCTACGTCGTCACACCACAAGCCTCGGGCGCGGACCTCACGTACCAGCCGGTGCCGAACCCGGTGGGCACGCTGTCGATCGGCGACTTCAAGTGGCTCACCACGAAGTACCCGGACGCGGTGAAGAAGGTCGCCATCATGACCGGCTCCATCCCCACCACCGTCCTCGTGGCCAACCGCTACGAGGAAGCGATCAAGTCGCTCGGCTGGACGGTCGTGAAGAAGATCGTTTACAACGCGGCCGGTGAGCCGTCGTGGCGACCGGACGCGGAAGCGGTGAAGCAGTCGGGCGCGAAGGCACTGATCTGGGTCGGTGAACCCACGTTCTTCGGCACGATGTTGAAGACGTTCAACGACATCGGCTACAAGCTCGACTTCGCCCGCATGGACGCGAACGGTTACGACCCCGGCCTGATCGCGAACGCCGGTGCCGGCGCCAGCGGCATCGCCTACATCCGCAGCGTCTTCCACCCGTTCCTGACCGCCGACGACGCGAAGGGCGACCCGGCCACCCAGAAATACCAGGAGATCGTCCACCAGTACGTCGGGTCGAAGGGCAAGATCGCGTACCTCGGCGTGCAGGGTCTCTCGGGCTGGCTGCTCTTCGCAAAGGCCGCCACCGAGTGCGGCGCCAACCTCACCCGCGACTGCGTATGGGCGAACATCGGCAAGATCACGACGTGGACCGGCGGCGGCTTGCATGCACCGCAAGACGTCGCGACGCAAAAGCCGGGAGACTGCTTCGCCATGGAACAGGTGCAGGGCGCCAAGTTCGTGCTCGCACCCATCAACCCGAACCAGGGCATCTACTCGTGTGACCCGAGTGTGCTCTTCACCTTGAAGGGCAACTACGGCACGGGTACGAAGTGTCCGAACCCGGCGTACGCGTCCGATCCGAAGCCGTCCAACTGCGCGAAATGAGGCGGTGAAGGGTCCAGGGTGTCAACGTTCCTGACCTTCCTCATCACAGGGCTCACCACCGCCGCGATCTACGCCGTCGGTGCGAGTGGCCTCGTGCTGACCTATACGACCACCGGTGTCTTCAACTTCGCCCACGGCGCGGTGGGGATGTTCGGCGCGTTCTTGTACTGGCAGCTTCGGTTCGACTGGGGCTGGCCGGCACCGATCGCGCTCGCGATTGTGCTGTTGGTCATGGCGCCGCTGTTCGGTGTGTTCCTCGAGGTTGCGATCATGCGCAATCTCGAGGGAACGAGCGAAGCGGTACGGCTCGTGGTGTCGATCTCGTTGCTCGCGGCGCTCGTCGGCGCGGCCAACTGGATATGGGACCCCACCCAGAACCGTTTCACCGCGAGTTTCTTCGAAGGTAAGGGGTTCGACTTCTTCGGAACGCGCGTCACGTGGCACGAAGCCGCGACGGTGCTGATCGCAATCGCGGTCGCGATCGGGTTGCGGTTCGTGCTGTACAACCTCCGCGCGGGTGTGGCGATGCGCGCCACGGTCGACGACCGGCCGCTCGCCGCGCTGAACGGCGCCCGCTCCGACCGATCCGCGATGCTCGCGTGGGCGATCGGGTGCTCCCTGGCCGCGCTGTCGGGCATCTTGTTCCTCGGCACGCTCGCGCTCGACGCGGGCACACTCTCACTACTCATCGTGAACGCGTACGCGGCGGCGATGATCGGGCGGCTGCGCAGCCTGCCCATGACGTTCCTGGGTGCGCTGATCATCGGCCTCGCCGAAGCGTTCTGGCAGATCTACCGCAACGACCTTTCACAGCACTTCCACGTGTTCACCTCGACGTACCTCGACACGTTCGCGTCGGCGATCGCGGTGATCATCCTGTTCGTCGTGTTGTGGCTGCTCCCCAACCCCCGCCTGCGCGGGCACTCACGGGTACGTGAGTTCTTCCCCACCCCGTCGCTGCGAGGGTCCCTCGTGTTCGTCGGGATCGTGATTGCCGGGGCCGCGTTCATCTCCGCGTGGACCACGCAATCGCACCAGATCGACCTCGCGAACGTGTTCGCGCTCGGGATCATCGCGTTGTCGCTCGTACCGCTCACTGGCTTCGCCGGACAGGTGTCGTTGGCGAGCCTGAGCTTCGCGGGCATCGGCGCCGTCACCATGGCGCACCTCGGCGGTGGTGGAGACCCGCTCGGCCTGCTGTGGGCCGCCCTGATCTGCGCGGGCATCGGCGCCCTGGTCGCCATCCCGGCACTGCGTCTCTCGGGCATCTATCTCGCGCTCGCCACCGCCGCGTTCGCAGTGATGCTCGATCGTTGGATTTTCAACCTCCCGAACTTCCGGGTGTTCGGTTGGTTCAACGTGAAGTTGTTCGAGCAGGGATCAGTTGCCGTCACTCGTCTGAAGGTCTTCGGTCTCGACACGTCGAGCCCGCGCGCACAGGTCGTACTCGGCGCGGTCGCCTTCTCCCTCATCGCCCTGTTCGTGGTCGCGCTGCGCCGCAGCCGGTTCGGCCGCCGCCTCCTCGCCATGAAAGACAGCGAGGCGGCGTGCGCAACGCTCGGCATGAACCTCGTCGGCACCAAAGTCGCGGTGTTCGCGTTGTCGGCCGCCATCGCCGGAGTGGGCGGCGCGCTCTACGGCGGAGTGCAGCAGTCGGTGAACGCACAGATGTTCTCGTTCATCAACGGCCTGCCGATCTTCATGCTCGCGGTCGTTGGCGGTATCGGCGCGATCGGTGGCGCGTTCTTCGCGGGGATCTCCCTCGCGCTCCTCACCACGATCCTCCCCGACGTCGTGCCGAGCTTGTCGCACCTGCTGCTCATAACGCCGGGCCTCATCGGCATCAGCCTCGGTCGTAACCCGAGCGGCGCGGTATCGCAGATACGCGAAGGCTTTGCACCGATGCGGCAATCGAAAGTGGCGTTGGGGTTCCTCGCTGCCTCGCTCACCGCGATCGTCGTGCTGCGCTCGACGAACACGATCGCCAATTGGCCGACGTTCTTCGCCGCGCTGGTGGTGCTCGTCGCGTCGGTCCCGATCGGCGAGATGTTCGCTCACAAAGCGCCGGCCGAAGTGGCCGAGGAACCCGGGGCCGGCGCCGGCGCCGAGATTCCACTCGAATGGGTCGGCATCACACGCCCGTTCACCGACGAAGACGTACGACAGATGGATGCAGCGCTCGGCATCAGCGAAGTGGAGATGTATGGCGCAGCTCGAAGTTGAGGATGTCATCGTCCGCTTCGGCGGACACGTCGCCGTCGACGACGTGTCGGTGCGCGCCGACGCGGGCCGCATCACGGGCCTCATCGGGCCGAACGGCGCCGGCAAGACAACCCTGTTCAACGTGATCACCGGTCTGCTCACGCCAAACGCCGGCCGCGTCAAGCTCGATGATCGCGACATCACCAAATTGCCCCCCTACAAACGCGCGCGGCGCGGCATCGCGCGCACGTTCCAGCGGCTCGAACTCTTCAGCGTGCTCACCGTGCGCGAAAACATCGCCGTCGCGGCCGAAACGCGCCGCAGCTGGGCGCACGACGGCGCCCACAAAGCGAGCAGCATCGACGCCATCATCGAACGCATCGGGCTGCAGGACTGCGCCGACGAACGAGTCGATTCACTTCCCACCGGCCAAGCCCGACTCGTCGAGCTTGGCCGCTCACTCGCGTCGCGGCCCAGCGTGCTGCTCCTCGACGAACCGGCTTCGGGGCAAACGGAGAGCGAAACCCAACGCTTCGCGGATTTGCTCCGCGAATTGAGCCACGAGGGCATGACCGTGTTGGTCGTCGAGCACGACATGCAACTCGTCATGTCGGTGTGCGACACGATCTGTGTACTCGACTTCGGCCGCATCATCGCCACCGGGACACCGGAAGAGATTCGCACGAACGACGCGGTGCTCGCGGCGTACCTCGGAACCAAGAAGGTCGGCGCATGACCGACGCTCCCGTGCAAGACATCCTGCTCGAACTACGCGATATCCGCGCGGCGTACGAACAGATCGAAGTGCTGCACGGCGTCAACCTGTCGGTGCCCGCCGCGAGCGTCGTGGCGCTGCTCGGTCCGAACGGCGCGGGCAAGAGCACCACGCTGCGGGTGATTGCCGGGCTGCACGCGCCGACGTCGGGCACTTTGGTGATCGCGGGACGGCGGGTGAGCGGCGCCCGAGCCGACGACCTCGCCCGCGCGGGAATGTGCCTCATCCCGGAGGGCAAGGGCGTGTTCCCGAACCTGACGGTGCGAGAGAACCTCCGTATGGCCACCTACACGGGCGCGTCGCTGCACCACGTGGAGGAGACGGCCTACGCGCGCTTCCCGCGGCTGAAGGAGCGGCGCAAGCAGACGGCGGGCACGTTGTCGGGTGGCGAGCAGCAGATGCTGGCGATGGCCCGAGGACTGGCCGTCGACCCGGCGCTGCTGCTGCTCGACGAGCTGTCGATGGGGCTGGCGCCGATCATCGTCGAGGAGCTCTACGAGATCGTGGCGCAGGTCGCCCGCGATGGCGTGGCGATCCTGGTCGTGGAACAGTTTGCAAGGACAGTTTTAGGGGTGGCCGACTATGCGGCCATCATGGTCGGGGGTCGGATCGTGAACGTGGGCGCACCGAGTGAGCTCGAAGATGAGCTCTCCGCCGCGTACCTTGGAGCCTGAGGTGGAAATGACGACGGTCGATTCGCAACAAACGCAGCAACGCGTCGAGGAGTTCAAGCAGGAGATCGCCGACATGCGCCTGCGCGACCCCGCGACCGCGCGCGACCGGATGCTGCTACGCGGCGGCGTGGTGCTGATGGTGGTGGGCATCGCGGTGGCCATCGGCGCGTACGCCGTGTCGCACGGCACGACGAACACGCTGCTGCAGAACGACATGGTGATCACTTCGGTGATCGGCCTCGCCGTCACGGTCGCCGGCGCCGCGCTGTTCCTGCGCTACTCGATGGCACAGTTCCTCCGGTTCTGGCTCGCCCGCCTGAGCTACGAGCAGCAGCACCAAACCGACCGCGTCGTCGAAGCCGTCAAACAACGCTGACCCCCCGGGGGGCGTGCGTCGCTACGCAACAAATAGTGTTGTCTAGCGACGCACGCTCTCGAGGAGTCGCACGAGGACGGGGAGCGCGTGCGGACAGCCGGCGTCGAGTTCTTGATCGGTGACGGGGACCACGTCCCAGGCCCGCTCGCGTAGCCGTAACCCGCGCCGATTGTCTGCGTCGTGCTTCATACGGCCGCCGTGCCATCGGTAAGAATCGAATTCCAGCGCAACGCGTTGATCCGGCCAGGCGAAGTCGATCTCGACATAATCGCCTTCCTTCAGCCACACCCGGTGCTGCGGCGTCGGGTTCGGCAAACCGGCGTCTGACAACAATCGCAGCAGCTTGTTCTCGGGACGACTGTCGACGTCCGCAGCGTCCGGAAGCCACCGGTCGATGAGACGCTTGGCCGCGGTGCCGCCCATCCGATTTTCACGCCCGAGCTGTTCCCAACGAACGCCGATGAGTGCGATGTCGACGAGGTCTCGCCGCACTGCCTCTTGGAGCGCGAGCTCGACCGTCGCCATTGGGATGAGTCCGCGCGCCGCCAACGTGCAGAGGTCGAGGATCGTGCGGGCCGGTCGGGTGACAGGGATGGCGCCATTCACAACAGTCACGTCGATCGACTCGGGCACCCTGCTCTCGTGCACGATGACACCGGTGTGACGCGCACGGCGCCACCGAGGGCTGGTGATCTCGAGGATTTTCTCGCCGCCGGGCAGGCCCCACAGCTCGGCCGCAGCGCGGTGGGACGAGTAGCTCCGAACACCGCCGGCCCAGCACGCCGAGAGCTGTTGTTGCTCCCAACACTCGGGAGTTCCGACCACTTGGTAGACGGCTTTGAAGCGCCGATCCAGCCGTTCCAGCGCTAACAGGTGCTGGATCTGGCGGGGTGTAACCGTGAGGTCAAGAAGGTGCGACCTCGGCACGACGCCCAGGTGCGATTGCGCGAAACCGCCCAAGACTTGTTCCAGCTTCCGCCTCATGCCGGGATGAAAGCACCACGGTGAGACAACGAGGGGCGTGCGTCGCTACGCAACAAATAGTGTTGTCTAGCGACGCACGCTTAGTTGCGGCGGATCTCGCGGAAGGGGAGTTCTTTGTCGACGCGGATGTCGCCGGGGAGACCGAGCACCCGTTCGCCGAGCACGTTGCGCTGAATTTGCTCGGTGCCTCCGCCGATGCGGATGCTCCACTGGTTGAGGAATACCTGCTGCCACATGCCGTCTTGCATGGCATCCTCGTTGCGCAGCATGCCGTGGGCGCCTTCCATCGCGAGCACGAGGTCGCCGTCGCGCGCGATGCGCTGCGAAACGAACAGCTTCATCACCGACGCTTCTGGCCCGAGCTTCTGCCCCGCCGCCGCGCGCGCCCTCGCCCGCAGGCCGATCCACTTGAGGATCTCGAAACGCGTGTAACACGAGGCGAGTTGCTGGCGGAAGTCTGGGTCGTCGGTCACACCGCACTCGCGGGCGAGACGCAAGATCGCGTTGAAGTTGATGCCGGTGCCGCCGCTACCGATCATGTTGCGCTCGTTGGCGAGCGTGGTCTGCGCGACCATCCAACCGTTGTTCAGACCGCCGAGCACGGCGTCGGCAGGAATGCGCACGTCGGTGAGAAACACTTCGTTGAAGTGCGCGAAGCCCGTGATCTGGCGCAACGGGCGAACGTCGATGCCGGCACTGCGCATGTCGACGAGGAAGTACGTGATGCCGCGGTGCTTGGGCACGTCCCAGTTGGTGCGGGCGAGCAGCATCGCGTAGTCGCTGAAGTGCGCGCCCGATGTCCACACTTTCTGGCCGTTCACCACGAACTCGTCCCCGTCGCGCACCGCGGTGGTGGTCATGCCGGCGAGGTCGGAGCCGGCGCCGGGTTCGCTGAACAGCTGGCACCAGAGGTGGTCACCGGAAAGCATTTTCGGTAGGAAGAACGCCTTCTGCTCGTCGGTGCCGTGCGCCATGATCGTGGGACCGACCATTTGCGTGCCGATCGCGAACGCGGCCGCCGACACGTCGAACCGCACTTCTTCTTGCGCGTAGATACGTGCCTCGCGTCCGGTGCCACCCTGGCCGCCGTATTCGGTGGGCCACGTGATACCGGCCCAACCGTTCTCGAACAGCGTCCGCTGCCATTCTCGGCAACGACGGATGTGCTCGTCTTCGGCTTCCTTGCTCGTGTCGGTAGACGCGAGCGCAATCGTCTGGTCGCCGAAGCCTTGGCGCAGCTTGGCATGACGTTCGAGGAACGCGCGCGCTTCCGCGCGGTACGTCGCCTCAGCCGCGATTTCTTCGTCCGTGTCGGTCATCGCTCTCCATTGAACAGCAATTCGTAATTCGGTCCGCGTCGCAGGTGGTGCCCGCCGTCGACCGCGAGCATCTCCCCCGTCACCCACGACGATTCGGGGCCGGCGAGGTAACGCACCGCGGCCGCGATGTCGTCGACCTGGCCGACGCGCGACACGGGCATCTGCTGGTGGTAATCGTCGAGCAACGCCCCGCCGGCGGTGATAAAGCTCACGAGCTCGGTGTCGACGAGACCGGGCTGCACCGCGTTCACGCGGATGTTCGACGCGCCGAGTTCGTCGGCGGCGACCTTCACCAGCATCTCGATACCGGCTTTGCCGACGCAGTATGCGCTCATCAGCTTGTGCGTGTTGGTTCCCGCGATCGACGACGTCGCGACGATCGATCCCCCGCCGGTGCGTGCCATCACCTCGGCGGCGTGCTTGATCGACAGGAACGTGCCGGCGATGTTGAGGTCGATCGTCGCGCGCCACGCAGCGGCGTCGGCATCGACGATGGGGCCGAGGTGCAGCGACCCACCCGCGCACGCGAACAAGATGTCGAGGCCGTCGGTGGGTTCGGACGCAATCGCGACCGCGTGCGCGACATCGGGTTCGACAGTCACGTCGGCGACAACGTGTTGGACGCGCACACCGGCGGCGGCCACGGCGCGGATCTGGTCGGTCGCCGCGGCCAGCTTGTCTTCGGTGCGCCCGCAGATCGTCACGTGCGCGCCGTCGGCGGCGAAACGTTTGGCGGCGCCCAACCCGATACCGCTGCCGCCACCGGTGACGAGCGCGGTGAACCCCTCGATGCCTGTCATGGTCGTTCCCGCATCGCCGTCAGAGGTCTCAGACCGCTCAGGCTGCTCAGATGTCTTCGAGGGTGATCGCCTGCTTCGGGCACAGGCGCACAGCCTCTTCGCACTTTGCGCGCAGCTCGTCGGGCGGCTCTTCCTGCAGCACGTACAGGAAGTCGTCTTCGCGCACCTCGAACACCTCTGGTGCTGCGCCCATGCAGAGCGCGTTGCTTTCGCAACGGTCGAAGTCGACGACGACTTTGAACGCCATCACGGCCCCTCTCGGTCGGTGGTTGCGGCCCGCAACGTAGCGTCCAGCTCGCCGACCGTGCGGCGCAGCTCGTCGGCCAAGAGCCCAGGCGCGACGCGTGCGAGCTCCTCGGCGGCGGAGCGGTAGTACCAGACTGTGCCTTCGCGCCCACCGTTGAATAGATCGAGCGCGGCGACGCCCTCGGCGTGTACGTCGGTAACCGTCGCACGCGCGTTGTGCAACTTGTCGGCCAGCATCACCCGCCACGACTCCGGTGGCGCGCCCGCGATGCTGGCCAACCAGGCTTCCTTTCGCGGTCGCCAGGGGGGCTTCGGCGACTCGAGCGTGTCGGAGCACGCCTCCACGATCGCGCTCACTCGCGGCCCGAATCGCCGCGAGATCTCGGTGAGCACGCGCCGGCCGCCTTGGTCTTCCGCCGCGTCGTGCAGGAGCGCGGCCACGACCTGATCTTCGTCGCCGCCGTCGTCCATCACGATCGACGCGACACCAAGCAAGTGCCCGACATAGGGGACGTCTCGCTGCTTGCGGCGCTGATCGGCGTGCAACACGAACGCGTAGTCCATGGCGGCAAGAACGCGCGTCCAGCGGTGGGCGGACGGGTCGTTCGGGGCACATGTGCCGGGTTGAGCAGACG
Organism: Actinomycetes bacterium; assembly: GCA_025463905.1. Taxonomy (GTDB): domain Bacteria; phylum Actinomycetota; class Acidimicrobiia; order IMCC26256; family PALSA-610; genus JAODBJ01. Next base: position 13,109 of record JAODBJ010000329.1, on the reverse strand, counting down.
AGTCGTTCGGGCTTATCACTACCTTGAGGATCGCACGGGTAAAGGGAGCGCTAAAAGTCGCGGTCCGATCCTCCCGGTGACTTAGGGCTATGGGAGACTCTGGCCGCTTCATTCAGGCGCTTTGAGCGCCGATGAGAGACCCATGGCGTCGGTGGACTTCGAGATTCCCAGTTTGCGTGATCTGGCCCGCCATGCGGTGCCCCGTGTCCTCGAGGGCACGGTTATTCCGCTCGTCCTGTTCATGATCACGTTGCGTCTCCTTGGCGTGTGGGGCGCCATGGGCGTCGGCCTGGTGTGGGGCTACGGCCTGATCGGGCTGCGCCTTCTGCTCGGCCGCCGGGTGCCGGGCGTTTTGATGATCGGCACCGCCACCTTCACCGCTCGCACTCTCATCGCGGTGATTTCGCACAGCACGTTCGTGTTCTTCCTGCAGCCGACGCTCGGCACCGCGATGATCGCCACCGCGTTCCTCCTGTCGGTGCCGCTCGATCGACCGCTCGCCGGCAAGCTCGCCGACGACTTTTGCCCGATCCCGGCCGACTTCCGCACCAACACGCACGTGCGGCGCTTCTTCCGCCAGGTGTCGTTGCTGTGGGCGTTCATCCAGACGATCAACGTCGTACTGACGCTGTGGTTGCTGTTCACCCAGTCGATCGGCACATACATGTTGGCGAAGTCGGCCGCATCGGCCATGCTGACCGTAAGCGCGATCGTCTTTTCGACGCTGTGGTTCCGCCGTTCGATGGCGCGCCACGGCATCTTGGTGACGGTGGCGTCCTCGATGCGCCGCGGCAGTCAACCTGCCGTACAGCAATAGGGTTACAAGGCCATGCCCGAACCCACGTTGTTGACGATCGACGGTGTACACCTCACGGGCCGACGGTGGAAGACGGCCGAGCCCGCGGCGGCCACCGTGGTGATCGTGCACGGGTTCAGTGCGTCGTCGCAGTGCCCCAATGTCGCCGGTGTCGCCGAAGCCCTTCACGAAGACGGTTTCGACGTGCTCACCTACGACGCGCGTGGTCACGGCACCTCCGGCGGCGAATCGACGTTGGGTGATCACGAAGAGCACGACGTCGCCGCCGCGGTGGCACTCGCCCGCGAACGCACTCCCGACGTGATCCTCGTCGGCGCGTCGATGGGCGCGATCGCAGCGCTGCGTTACGCCGCCACTGATGCCGACCTCGCCGGCGTCGTCACGGTCAGTTGCCCGTCGCAATGGCGCCTCCCTCGCAACGTGCGTGGCCTCCTCGCCGTCGTGATGACCCGCACCGGCGCCGGCCGTCGCCTCACTTCCCGGCTCGTCGGCGTGCGCGTCGCGAACCGTTGGACGAACCCCGAACCGCCGATGGCGCTCGTCCCTCGCGTGACGGCGCCCTTCGCAGTCGTGCACGGTACGGAAGACCACTTCATCCCGGTGCGGGATGCGTTCGAACTGCACGAGGCGGCCACGAGCCCTTCCCGTATCGACATCATCGCGGGGCTCGGCCACGCGTTCGAACCGCTGTCGATCGAGGCCGTGCGCCAGTCGGTCGCATGGGTCCGCGACCGCCACGCGGCGGCGCTCCCCGTCTAATCGCCCGAGACGCTGCTCTCGGGCTCCCACCACCAGGCGAGGCCGGCGAGACCGGGCCCGGTGTGTACGACCATCACCGTGCCGAACGACGCGGTGAACGCGGTCGCAGGCGTTACTTCGGCGGTCACCCGTGCGAGGAGCCCATCAGCGATCTCGGGCGCCTGCGCGTGCAGCGCGGCCACGTGCAGGCGGGTGTTCTCGACCTTGGAACGCCGCCAGCGCGACACGATGCGATCGAGCGCGGCGTCGGCTCCACGCGCGGGGCGAAGCGGGTGGGCAGCGCCGTCGCGGAACTCGAACAGCGGTGCGATCCCGAGGCGCCGCCCGGCCCAACCCGCGACGTTCGGGACGCGGCCGCTGCGCACGAGGTGATCGAGGTTCCCCACCATGGCAACGAGCCGTACTTTTGCGATCGTGGCGTGCGCGACGGCGACCACTTCGTCGATACCACTCCCGGCGGCCGCGGCGGCTGCTGCTGCCAGTACAACGAGCCCCTGCGCACCGGCCGCGGTCGTCGTGTCGACGACTTGCACCGGCCCGCCCGCCGCGCGTGCGCCGAGGACCGCCGCCTCGTGGGTTGAGCTCATCGTCGCCGCGATCGTGCAGACGCAGATCGCGTCGACGTCGGGGTCGCGCAGGCGTTCTTTGATCGCGGTTTCGAATTCACCCGGCGTCGGGCCTGACGTCGTCACGTCGTAACGCGAGACGAGCGTTTCGAGCGGGACGTCACCTTCCTTCACCGACTCGCCGCCGACCGTGAGCCACATGGGGACCACGACGATGTGATGACGTTCTACGAGTTCCGGCGGCAGCGCCGCCGCGCTGTCAGTGATGATGGCAACCGGCATCCGGGTCCGTTCTACCGCTGGGGTTCGCGCAACGACACCCTCGCGGACGCGAGGAACACCAGTACACCCGAGCAGAGCAGCACGAGACGGGTTCCTTCGAGGGTGCCGACCACCGGCCAGTGGACGCTACTCACGACGTCGCCGGCCAGGCCCGCACCGATCGCCGCGACGGCCAGACCGGACCGAATCACGACGTGGAACACGGTGAATGCCAGCACCCGCTCGCGGCCGTCGAGCTGTGATTGCAATGCGGCCATCCCGGAGGCCAGGGTCCACGCCGCCGCCGCGCCGAACGCGGCCGCACCGAGGAACGCGAATCCGAGCGCCGGCGCCAGACTGAAGGCGCCGACGATGATGCCGAGCGCGGCCACTCCGGCACGCGTCGCGGAGAGTTCGTCGGCGGGTCGCCGCATCTGCAACAAACCAAGCCCGACCGAGGCGCCGACGCCGAACAGCGCGACGAGCACACCGAACTGGGCATCGCTCGCGTGCATCACGTCGCGAACGAACCGGATCCCGAGTGAGAACAACGCTCCGAGCCCGAACGCAACCGAGATCGTCGCGGGAAGCACCGCGCGCACGAGCGGCAACCGGAACGCGTCTCGGAAGCGAACGTCGTGTTCAGCTGGGGCGGAGGCGGAGGCAGAGGCGGAGGCGGTCGCACGGCCGAGTTGCGTGAGGCGCATGATCATGAGGGCCGACACCACGAACGTCAGGCCGTCGATCCAGAACACGAGCGCGTAGGGACGGCCGAACAGGTCGGCACCGGGCAGCGCGGCCGCGGCAGCGAACGCCGCCGCGCCGAGCGGGATCGTGCCGTACGACGAGCCGAGCACGAGCCCGTTCGCGACCGGCAGATCGTCTTCGTCGACCAAATCGGGAATCGACGAGTCGCGCGCGGGCAGGAACACGATGCTCGCGACCTCGAGCAGGAACGCCCACAGGTAGATCCACCACAGTGCGCGCACCAACGGCACCACCGCGATCATCCCGGCGCGTACGAGGTCCATCGCCACCATCGTTTTGCGCCGGTCCCACTTCCCGGCCGCACGCGCGGCGAGCGGCGCGCCGAGCGCCGCCGGCACAAGGCGCAGCGCCAAGATCCCGCCGACGGCGGTGGAAGATCCCGACTCGTTCGACACCACTGCGATGAACGCGAAGGTGCCCATCCAGTCGCCCAACGCCGACACACCCTGCCCGATCAGCAACGTGCGGTAACCCCGCCGGCGGACGACGTCGACGAGCGTCACGGACTCGGAGGCTCGTCGTAGTCGAAGACGATGCGACGTGCGTAGATACGCGCATCGCGACGCGCGGGCGGCTCATTGCCCGTCGCGCGCTTCAGCAACATCGGCGCGAGCACGCACGCGCCGGCAAGAGCAGCATCGCGGCCTTTCATACGTGCCAGCGCGGGCACGAGCGCGCACTGCGCAACGAACGCGCCGAGACCGGTCTGTTTCACGACGCGACCCGCGGCCATCCCGCCGAGCAACATCGCCGCGCCGGGCCACGCGCGCGGAAGGAGCGCGCCGATCGCGGGCGACAGACCGCGGCCCCCCGCGCCCGACAGGAACGGCGACCAGTTGTGGCCGGCGACCGCGAGACCACCCGCGATCGCGCCGAGCACCGGATGGTCGCGACCCGCGAGCAACGGCCCGACCGCGCCCTTCGCGACGTCGCACACGCCGGCCACTGCGAGCGGCCCGAACCCGGCGACGTTGTAGAGCGACGTGCCCGACACCGTGCCGGTACCCACCTCGCGCAGGTCCACACCCGCCCGCCGTCGTGCCGCGAAGTTCGAGAACGGCACTGCACCCGCGACGAATGCCGTGCCGGCGACGACGAAGGGATGCATGCGAACAGTCTTGCGGGTCTGGTCGTGCGTCACGCGGCCCCAATGCATAGCGTCACTGCCCATGCAGACACGTTCACTCACGCTTGATACCCAAGACGGACCGATGCGCCTTTACGAAGCGGTCCCCGACGGCCCGATCCGAGGCGGCCTGGTCGTAATCCAAGAAGCCTTCGGGGTCAACGAGTACATCGAAGACGTGACGCGCCGCGGCGCCGAAGCGGGATACCACTCGGTAGCGCCCGATCTCTTCCACCGGTCAGGTGGTGGCACCGTCCCGTATGGGCAATTCGACAAGGTGATGGAGCACTTCCAAGCCGTCAAAGGTGACGCGGACGTCATCAACGATGTCGACGCCGCGCTCGAACACCTGCGCGGCGCCGGCTTCGCCGACGGGCAGATCGGCATCGTCGGTTTCTGCTTCGGTGGCCGAGTCACATTCCTCACGGCGCTGAAGCACGCGATCGGCGCGGCGGTCGGCTTCTACGGCGGCGGCATCGTCAGCGGCCGGTTCCCGCAGTTCCCGCCGCTGATCGACGAGGTCGCGTCACTGCAGACGCCGTGGCTCGGCCTGTTCGGCGACCAGGACGGCTCGATCCCCGTAGAGGACGTCGAACGCCTGCGCGCGGCGCTACCCGCCGCGAACGTCGACACGGACATCGTTCGCTACCCGGAAGCCGGGCATGGCTTCCACTGCGATCGGCGACCCGACTACCGCCCCGACGACGCCAAGGACGCCTGGGGCCGCGCACTGCGCTTCCTCGACGAGCACATCGCAGGCTGAGGCCTGAGGCCTGAGACCTGAGACCTGAGGCTGCCGACGCGCACTACGGCGCGGTCGTCGCCACCGGGAGCGACGTCGTGGTCCGTGGGATCGTCGTCGTCGTCGGCGGGATCGTCGTTGTGGTGGTCGGCGGTGCGGTCGTGGTGGTCGGCGGTACCGTCGTCGTCGTCGGCGGTTGGGTGGTCGGCACCGTAGTGGCGAGTGTCGTGGGCGCAATGGTGACCGTCGTCGGCGGCCGCCCGATGGTGGTCGACGGTGTGCCGTTCGTGTTCGACGACTGTGCGTACACGACGAGCGCGACGACCGCAGCGATTGCCGCGGCCGCGACTGCGAACGCGATGGCCGGAAACCGCCTCGACGGCGCGCGGCTCGGCACGATGTCGGCTGGAATGGCGCGCACCGCTTGCGTCGCGAGCGCCGGGGGCCCGACGCGCGGCACGGCTTGCGTCGGCGGTGCGAGCGCCGCGACTTCGTCGGTGCTTTCGCCGATGCCGTACAGGGCGTAGCGCAACGCATCGGCGAACGCCTCGGCGGTTGCGAAACGCTCGAGCGGATCGCGCTCCAGCGCGCGCATCACGACGTCGCTCAACTCCCCCGGAACGTCGGGAGCACGCTCGCGCAAATGCGGTGCGTGTCCGTGTTCGATAGCGAGCGACAATGCGATGGGGTCGTTGCCGCCGAACGGCTTCTCGCCCGCGAGCGCCTCGTAACACACGACGCCGACCGCGTACAGGTCGCTGCGCGCGGTCGCCGGATGTCCGGCCAATCGCTCGGGCGCGAGATACGCCGGCGTACCGAGCACGATGCCCGCCTGCGTGAGGTCGCTCGTGCCGGACGTCGCGACGCCGAAGTCGCCGATCTTGGCGCGCCCGCGCTCGTCGAACAGCACGTTGCCCGGTTTGACGTCGCGATGGACGATGCCGCGCTGGTGCGCGGCGCCGAGTCCCGCGAGCACGTCGCGCGCGACCTCGACCACGCGTCTCGGTTGCAGCGGACCGTGCTCGATCTCGTCGTGCAGGGTACGGCCGGTGAGCGCCTCCATCACGAGGTACACGCGCTCACCGTCGTCGCCGTAGTCGTAGACCGCGACCACATTCGCGTGTTCGACGGCCGCCGCGGCCCGCGCTTCGTACTCGAACCGCGCGAGGGCCTCGGCGCCGACTCGCGTGCCGTGGTCGAGGAGTTTCACCGCCACGTCCCGCGTCAAACGTTGATCACGCGCGAGGCGTACGACCCCCATGCCACCCCTACCGAGCAGCGGGCCGAGCACGTACCGGTCGGCAACCACTGTCGCCCCGGGATCGGGTCCCATCGCGCCGGTCTACCCGATAGCCGAGCCCGCACACGCGCGCCCTCTCCACGTACGCTCTTTGTATGGAGCGGTTCATGCGCGCGATCGAAGCCATCGACGCCCGCAATGGCGACGATCCAAACGTGCTGGTCGTAGACGGCGAAACCCGTCCGAAAGAACTTGCCCACGCCGACATGGTGTCCGCCTGGGTCCGGCGTTTGCAGCCGGATGCGAGTGAGCCGCTGCTGCTCGCGGCGCGCGGACACCACCTCCGACGCTGGGCACTGCCGCGCGCGTCGTACCCGACTGGTCGCGCGGGTTATCTACGGTGGCGACGCGAACTGAAACGTCGCCACGCCGAAGAGTTGGCCATTCTCCTCGCAGAGTGCGATTACGACCAGCCAACCATCGACCGCGTCGGTGCGCTGGTGCAGAGAACAGGACTCGGCCATGACCCCGAAGTACAGGTGTTGGAGGACGCGATTTGCCTCGTGTTCCTCGAAACCCAGCTGAGCGCCGTCGCAGCTCAGTTCGACGACGAGAAGACGATCGACGTGCTCGCGAAGACCGCCAAGAAGATGAGTCCTGAAGCAATTCAGCTCGCCGGAGCACTTCCGCTCGAACCCGGCGCGCGCGACCTGCTGCTGCGGGCGTTGAAGGACGGCGCGTGAACACGCTCGAGCGGTACCTCGCCGCGCTCCCCCGCCACGACGCGCAGGAACTCGCTGCGTGCCTTGCCCCCGACGTCGAACGAATCGGTCCGTACCGCGACGTGTACCGAGGTCGCGACGCGTACAGCGAGTTCCTCGCGTCCACGGTCGAAGCGCTGGCGGGCTACGAGCTCGTCGTCGACCGCATCGTCCAGCACGGCAACACTGCGGTCGTGGAGCTGAGCGAAACGGTCGACGATCGCGACGGTACGCGCCTGCGCACACAGGAAGCAGTCGTCTTCGACCTCGACGACAACGGCCTCATCGCACGTATCGCCGTGTATCTGCAATCGTCAGAAAAGATCATCCCAACGCCTTAGGTTGATCATGTCGAGTTCTGCGCAATCGCCCTCGACCATTCCTACGAAGTACTGGCACCCGCTTGCTGATGGTCGGATCCAGTGCGACGTGTGCCCTCGGGCGTGCAAGTTGCGCGAAGGGCAGCGCGGCGTCTGCTTCGTGCGCGCGCGAGAAGACGACGGCATCGTGCTCACCACCTACGGGCGTTCGAGCGGCTTCTGCGTCGACCCGATCGAGAAGAAGCCGCTGAACCACTTCCTTCCCGGTTCGTCGGTGCTCTCGTTCGGTACTGCAGGATGCAACCTCGCGTGTCGCTTCTGCCAGAACTGGGACATATCGAAGTCGAAGGAGATCGACACCCTCGCCGACGAGGCGTCACCCGACGTGATCGCACGCGCCGCGGCTGATCTCGGGTGCCGCAGCGTCGCGTTTACCTACAACGACCCGACGATCTTCATGGAATACGCGATGGACGTCGCCGATGCGTGCCACGAGCACGACATCGCGTCCGTCGCGGTGACCGCCGGTTACATCTGCGACGAACCGCGCCGTGAGTTCTACGCGCACATGGACGCTGCGAACGTCGACCTCAAGGGCTTCACCGAGGACTTCTACTCGCACGTGTGCGGCGCACACTTGAACGATGTGCTCGACACGCTCGTGTACCTGGTGACCGACACCGACGTCTGGGTAGAGATCACCACGTTGTTGATCCCGGGAAAGAACGATGCCGACGACGAACTCGACGCGATGACGAGATGGGTCGTGGAACATCTGGGCCGTGACGTGCCGATGCACTTCACCGCCTTCCATCCCGACTACCGCATGATGGATATCGAAGGAACACCACCGCGCACGCTGGAAAAGGCACGGGAGATCGCGATCTCGAACGGCGTGCGCTACGCGTACACCGGCAATGTGCACGACCGCGAGGGCGGCAGCACCCGGTGCCGCGACTGTTCCGCGCTCCTTATCGAACGCGACTGGTACGAGCTCGGCCACTACGACGTGACCGACGACGGCCGGTGCGGATCGTGTGGCGCGACGATCCCGGGCCGGTTCGACGGCGGCCGCGGATCGTGGGGCACTCGGCGGGTACCGGTGCGGCTCGCCGACTACCGGAGGACTTGAGCGTGCGCGTACGGCGCCCTGCCGTGGCCGGCTCGTTCTATCCCGAACACGCCGACGCATTGCGGTCCGCGGTCGACGGCTACCTGCATGACGCGCACTACGACGGCTCGCCGCCGAAGGCCATCGTCGTGCCGCACGCCGGGTATATGTACTCGGGCCCGGTAGCGGGAAGTGGATACGCCGCGATCGAACGATTGGCAGGCGTGATCCAGCGAGTTCTGCTGCTCGGTCCGTCGCACCGCGTTCCCGTTCCGGGTCTCGCGGTACCAGGTGTCGACACATTCGTCACGCCCCTCGGGCCGGTGGAGATCGATGCCGAGGCGCGCGAGATCGCGCTCGCGTGTCCTGGTGTCGCGGTCGACGATGTCGCGCACGCGGCCGAACACAGCCTCGAAGTGCAGGTGCCGTTCCTCCAGCGCGCGTTGGGTACAAGCTTCCGGGTGCTCCCGCTCGCAGTAGGAGACGCGCCCCCGAACACGGTGGCGACGGTGCTCGACGCGCTGTGGGGTGGTGCGGAGACGCTGATCGTGGTCAGCAGCGATCTCTCGCATTATGAGAACGACGTCTCGGCAGCACGCCACGACCGTCGCACCGCCGACTGGATCCTCGCCGGCGACGTAGCCGCGATCGGGCCGTACGACGCGTGCGGCGCCTCGGCTGTGCGCGGGCTCCTCACGGCGGCCAGCCGGCGCGACCTTCGTGTTGCGCTCCTCGATCTCCGACATTCCGGCGACACCGCAGGACCGCGGGACCGCGTCGTGGGGTACGGCGCGTTCGCGCTCACATCCCGATGATGTACGAATACCACCGCCGTGTGCTCCTCGACGTCGCGGCGGTCGCGGTGCACTACCAACTCGAAACGGGTCGCCCACATGTCCCCGATGCGGGCATGTTCGACGAACAGTTGCGCTCACCGGGCGCCACATTCGTAACCCTCGAAGACGGCGAAGATCTCCTCGGTTGTATCGGCAGCCTCGAACCCGTTCGCCCTCTCGTGCTCGACGTCGCGCACAACGCACTCGCGGCGGCATTCGCAGATCCGCGGCTCCCCGCGGTGACCACCGAGGATTACGCGCGGATGTCGATCAAAATCTCGGTGCTCTCGTGCCCCGAACCGCTGCGCGTCGCGACGTACGACGAACTGGCATGCTCGGTACGGCCCGGCGTCGACGGCTTGCTGCTGCAAGCCGGACGGCATCGCTCGACGTTGCTGCCGTCGGTGTGGCCGAAGCTAAGCGACGTTGCAGAATTTCTCGAGGTGCTGTGGCGCAAGGCAGGGCTCTCGCCCGGCCGCTGGCCGTCGGGTATTGCGCTGTCGCGCTACACCACCGAAGAGTTCGCAGACCCTGGTCCGCGCTCGCGCCCGTTGTGAGTGTGCGCTCGTTGGGTCGATGGACCTAGTCCCCACCCAGGAAATGTGATCTACGCAACTGCAGCGCCCCGCTTCGTTGACCCGAGCGACCCGCGATAGCACAGTTGCATCATGTTGGATTCGGAACTGCTCACGGGGAACGCCACGCCGTTCGCGGGCGAATCCGTCACTATCGTCGGCTTCGGGATCGCGCCGCAGCAAGCGACGGTCGAAGCCACCGACGGCCGGCGTCTACTGCTGCGGCCGAAGTCGGCCAACGGCTTGAGCGTCGGCACGAGCCTCGACGTTCAGTACCTGCGCGACGGCGACTTGTACACCGTCGTCGGCACGCTCGAGAGCCGAACTGGCGAGATGTGGTGGCTCGTCGTGGACGACACTCGACGAGTCCAGCGTCGCGAGCATCTGCGAGTGCAGGTATGGACCAAGTCAACGCTGCTCCTGCCGAATCCTGCCGGCGGCGAAGACGCGTGTTTGGTCGACCTCGTCGACGTCAGCGCCGGTGGTTGCGCGTTTCTCTATTGCGGCACGATCGTCGAGGGAACGCTCGTCGAACTGCGCTTCCGCACGCAGGGCGGGCGCGTGCACGTGCGGGGAACCGTGCTCGAGTGCCGCGCGTCGAAACGTGGTCAACATCGCATCCGCGTCAGGTTCTGCGACGTGTCGGTCCCGACGCGCGAACAAATCACCGCGTGGGTGATGATGCAAACACGCGGCGGCTTGTAGCCGAAGACTCGACTACTGGTTGAAGCCGGCGCGGCTGGGGTGCGGTAACGGCGCGTCGGGTCGGCGCCACCGCAGGACGGTCGCGTCGTCGTGGACGTCGTCGCTCACCTTTGCGCCTCGCGGGGCGGTCCGCTCCCAGCGCCGCAGGCCGTCGAGCCATTCGTCGAGTTCGTCGAGACGCGCGACGTCGAGCCGCGCACCACCGGACGCGAGCACGAGTTCGTCGAAGCCCTCGATCTCCTTGCACTCGAGGAGTGGCTCCGCGAAGCGCCCGATGGCCGCCGTACGCCATGCCTCCGGCGCGCCCAGTGCGCGGTCTTGTGCCTCGGCCCGGTCGCGCGCGTTCGCAGTCGCATGCGTCGCGCACCACGCGTCCCACACCTGCGCGGCTTCGGCCGTCACGCACGGCGCGGGAAAAACGTCCACCCAGCGGCGCCCGAAACGCGCAAACACGGTGCAGTCGCTCGCGCGCACCACCTTCGCGTGCGCGTCGCCGTCCCAGCGGGCGCGGATGTCGGCGACTGCCACCGCGGCCTGCGCTCGCGCGCCGGCACGTCCGAAGGACGGATCGAACAGGTTGCGGTTGGCGCGCCAGAGGCAGACGGCGAGGTCGTCTTCGGCGAGCAGCGATGCTCGAGTCACCTGCGCCGCCCAGGTCGCGGCGTCGAGGCCGCAAAATGCCGGGCTGGTCGGCACGCTCGCGCCATCGATGGCGGCGAGACGCAGCCCGGCGTCGCGACCGAGCGTGAGCCAGGCGTCATGGGAGCCGGGGCCATGGCCCGACGGCGACTCGACCACCGCGACTTCGGCGCCGTCGTGCTCGAGGCACCATTCGAACCAACGGTCCGGCGGGGCCGCCGGGGCCCGACGAGAGCGTAAATCGACGACGTTGCGCGCCATCGAGTCCTCCTGTGGGCAAACTTGTGGGCTATCTGTGGATGATCTGTGCATTGCGTTGTGTATTGCACGGTCCGCTGTCGCGGGCCACGCTCGGTATCCAACAGCAGTTCACCGTCGCCCCAATGCACACAAGGTGACCGCCAGGTGATCAGCAGGCGAACCCTGACCGCCGCATTGGCGCGAGCCCGGCCAAATGGCTGTACAGGCGGCTCCGGAGCACGTCGATGCCTGCTCCTAAGGGAGCAGGGATGCGGGCATACAGCGCCAAGATCGAGGCCCATGTCGCCGGCGCGCTCGACGCCGGCGAACGGGTACTCGCGGCCACTCCCGCCGCGCCGAAGGGTGCGATGCAATCGATGGTGCGCGCCGACGGCCCGACGGGCCTCTCCTTCCCCGGTTGCCTGTGGGGCGCCCGCTCGGGCAGCCGGCACCTCGCGCCCGGCCGCGACGAGCTGACATTGCTCGGTGTTCCCTACGCGCCGCAGTTCGTGTTGGCGCTCACCGACCGCCGATTCCTGTGGTGCAGCACAACCGTGACCGGGAGACCGAAGAAGGTGCTCGCAACCTTGCCCCGCGGCGTGGTCGACGCCCTGGTGCTGAGCGGAGCGCAACTCCTCGGCACTCGCTTCGGTCTGTTGCGCTTCGATCTGCGCGACGGCCGGTGCGCCACCTTCGAGGTTGCCCCGGTGCACCTCGGTCGGGCGCGGGAGTTCGCGGCAGCATTCCGGCCGCCCGCCGGGGCCTAGAGAACAGGGCCGCCGAGAGGCAGTCCCCCCGGATCTGCCTCCCGGCGCCGGCGATCGTCGCGTCCAACTGGCGTGAGCGACGGCCGCTTGCTGAATCCCAATAGCCCCGTTACGCCAGCAATGTAATGGTTCATCCGATTTCGGACAAGGGCCCTTCGCGGAGAAACGCGGCAATGCGGGAGATGGCTTCGTCGGCCTCGGGCACCATCCCGGCGAACGCGTGCCAAACGTGGATCATCTCGGGCCACACTTCGAGCGTCACGTCGACACCCGCGGCGCGGGCGCGCTCGGCGATCCGCACCGAGTCGTCGAGAAGCACTTCGTGATCGCCGACGTGAATGAGCATCGGTGGCAAATCCGCGAAGTCGGCGTGCAGCGGCGAGGCAAGCGGCTCGCGCGCGTTGCCGCCGTCGAGGAACCAGTCGGCCATCTGCTTGAGCCCTACCGCGGTACACATGGGATCGAGCTCCGCGCGCGTTGTGAACGTTTCGCTGTTGCACTCGAGGTCGGTCCACGGCGAGATCGCAACGCCCGCCGCCGGCAAGGGCGTGTTGTTGTCTCTCAGTGCGAGGAGCGTCGCGAACGTGAGACCACCGCCGGCCGAGTCGCCGGCGATCACGATCCGATTCGCGGGGATGCCCGAGGCGATGAGGAAGTCGTATGCACGCGCGGCGTCGGTCACGGCCGCAGGGTGCGGGTGCTCCGGCGCGAGGCGGTAGTCGATCAACAACACCTCGAGACGAGTGGCTCGGGAGATGCGCGCCGCGAGCGCGCGGTGGGTGCGGATCGAACCGATGCAGTAGCCGCCGCCATGGAGGTAGAGGACCGCGGTGCCGGCACGCGCACCGTCGGCTCGCACCCACTCGGCGGGAACGC
>JAODBJ010000327.1 GCA_025463905.1 Actinomycetes bacterium | reverse complement strand
GTCTTCGCGAGAGGTTCCGCGCGTGAAGGAACGTCGCCAGCGCGATGAGGGGAACGTGGATGGCTGGAAGGTTGTCCGCGAACCACGCCGGTAAGTAGAGATCGGTGACCGAACCACTATCCGCTCCCAGCGATTCGGCGACGTCGGAAAGAGGACAGCGGAAACCGTTGGCGGCGAACACCAGCGTCTCGCCCGCGACGGCGCCGGCCGCGATTGCGACCCGGCGATCGCTACGCCGCGCAAAGCCCGCGGCGAGGACATAGAGCACGCACGCCTCGATCGAGGCCCAGATCAGCGTGTGCACGGCCTTGACGCCGACGACAGCCGCGCGGTTGCGCGTAGGCGAAATCCTTGGCTCCACCTACGCATCTTGCCCGCTCGCCGCCCGCATGACGCTCGACGGCGATTCTCGCCTCGAGCGAGGCGCTCCGCCCGTATGCGCCATGATCGTGCGATGGCGCAACGAACAGATGTGATGGCGATCGTGGCGGGCTCGATCCGCCTGGCTTCGGGTCTCTCGTTCCTGGTCGCGCCGGCCGCGGCCAACCGTTTGTGGGGCGACAACGAGGACTCGGGCCCGACGGCGTCGCTGCTGCTGCGCTCGATGGGTTATCGCGACGCGCTGATCGGCGGCCTGCTCCTGCGTAGCGGTTTGCAGGGCAACGGCCGCGCGGCAGGCTGGTTCCTGGCGTCGGCGGGGGCCGACGCGGCCGACCTGCTCGGCGGCCTGGCCAACCACGACCGCATGAGTGCGACGCAGAAAGCACGCGGCCTCGGCGGCGCGGCCGTCGGCATCGGCGTCGGCGTGCTCGGTGCGGCGCGCGCTCGTGTACGTTCCGCCGCATGAGGCTGGCGCCGCGCTACGACGGTCCGGTGATTATTTCGATCGCGGGTCCTGCGGACGACCAGCGTGTCCCCGTGATGCGGCAGCGGAGACGCCTCGAGGCGACGCTCGCTGATCTCAGCGACGACGACTGGAAGTCGCCGAGTCGCTGTGACCTTTGGACCGTCCAGGACGTGGTTGCTCACCTCGTCGGAGTCAACGGCTTCTGGCAGCACTCGGTGTCGGCCGGTCTCGCGGGCACGCCGACGCGCGTGCTGACGGGTTTCGACCCCGCGGCGACGCCTCCGTTGATGGTCGAACCGATGCGTGCGCTAACGCCGGCGGAGGTACTCGAACAATTCGTGTCATCGAACGACGCGTTCCTCGGCACGATCGCCGAACTCGACGAACCTGCATGGTCGATGCTCGCCGAGTCACCGGCCGGGCATGTCCCGATCCGGGTGCTCGCGCATCACGCGTTGTGGGACTCGTGGATACATGAGCGCGACATCGCGCTTCCACTCGGTTTGCATCCCATAGTGGAGCCCGACGAGATGATGTCTTCGTTGCGCTTTGCGGCCGCGCTGAGTTCCGCGCTCGCAATCAGCTTCGGCGGTACGTGCGTCGGAGCGTTCGCGCTCGAGGCAAGCGACCCCGAGTTGTGTTTCGAGCTGGTGGTTGGCGACTCGGTGGTTGTGCGCGAAGGTCCGGTTTCGAGTGACGCGCCATGCCTGCGCGGTGGAGCCGCGGCGTTAGTCGAAGCGTTGAGCCTCCGCACACCGTTACCACCCTCGGCACCCGCCGAATGGCGAGAACTCCTCGCCGGTATGGCGACGGCGTTCCGCGCCGAGTTGGAGCTCAGCTAATCCAACCCATCGCAGGTTGTTGCACTTCTGCCCCCGCGAGGGCGCACAACTCCCACAACCTGATGGCTTGGGGGATGCGGCCGCGCTCGTTGGGAGCCGATGTCTCACCCTTCTGAGACAGTCATCGCATGTGCTTGATCTGCGATGGATTCACGCTGGAAGAAGTGCTCGAACGCGACGCGGCGACAATCGCCGAAGGAGGATTCGTCGTCCAGATGGTCCAGGGGAGCGACGGAGAAGTCGACGCGCCCGGTTGGGCGTACACGATCGGTCTCCTGGATAGCGCGGGTCATCCCGAGCTTGTCGCTGCGGGTGCTGACGTCAAGACAAGTGGCCGGTTGCTCCAAGCGCTCGCCGGCTCGGTGATGGACGGGGAACGCTTCGAGATCGGCGACACGATTCGGCTCGGGGGCGACGTCGCCCGCGTCGGCGCAGTGCACAACGTGCAGTTCCGGCTCGACACCTTCAATATGTGGCACAACCTGAAGTCGGCTGGATTCTTGCAAGCAGAAGAGCTCGACGCAGTTCAGATCGTGATGCCGCACGGGTGGTTCTGTGCCGAGCACGGCGACCGGCAACCGCTGCTGTCCAATGCCCACGCCCGTGTCGACGTCGCCTCGATCCCCCCGAATCGCGCCACTCGTCGGGCCCGTGAACGGAGCCACCGGCGGAACCGCTCCTAGCCCAGGAGGAGCGCCGAGTCCGGTGCCCGTGGCGTTCGCTCGATTGTTGCGCGAGTGTTTCTGCATGGGACAACGACGTATCGCGGTGGGAATCGCGGCCTTGGTGCTCGCGACGACGATGACGACGGCGGTAGGCGCGGCGGCGACCGGTGGCGGAAGCCCGCTCGGTGCGCGCCAGCGAACGGGCATCCGCAAGATCAACCACGTCGTCGTGATGATGCAGGAGAACCGATCGTTCGATTCGTACTACTCGCAGCTGCACTTCGAGGGGCAGCCGAACGTCGGGGCCGAACCAAACAAGCCCAACCCGAACCCGCTCGACCCCAACGCCCCGGGCATCAGTCCGTTCCACCAGACGCAACTGTGCTCGGTCGCTGACCTCAACCACTCGTGGAACGGAACGCATGCCGAGTGGAACGGCGGGCGGATGGACGGCTTCACCGCCGCGAACACAACGTCGAGCGACCCAACGGGCAGTCGGACGATGGGCTACTACGACCAGCAACAGCTTCCGTATTACTACGCGCTCGCGAACACGTTCGGGATCGGCGACCGCTACTTCTCGTCGGTGCTGTCGCAGACATTCCCAAACCGCTTCTACCTGGCGGCCGGCACGTCGTTCGGGCACATCCGCAACGACCTCGCTGTCTTCCCGCAAAAGACCGTGTTCAGAGAGATGGACGAGGCGAACCCGCCGATCAGCTGGAAGCTGTACGTGTCGTCGTTCTCGGTCTTCCAACTCTTCGAGGACGTGCAGCAGCACGCGAGCAACGTCGTGCCGATCTCGCAGTACTACACCGACGCGGCGAACGGGAAGCTTCCGCAAGTCGCGTTCGTCGAGTCGAGCCCGTTCGGTTCCGTGAACCAGGAGACCGACGAGCACCCGCCGGCAAATATCCAGGTAGGCGAAAAGTTCACGCACGACGTCATCGCCGCGTTAATGCAAAGCCCTAACTGGAGAAGCTCAGCGATGTTCCTCACCTACGACGAGCACGGCGGTTTCTACGACCATGTCCGACCGCCGCGCGCACCCGTGCCCGACAACATCGGCCCGATACTCGTCCCCGGCGACACACCCGCCCGGTTCGATCGGTACGGCATTCGCGTTCCGGCGATCGTGATATCGCCCTTCGCGAAAGCGCATTACGTGTCGCACGTCGTGTACGACCACACGTCGATACTTCGGTTCATCGAGGCGCGATACGGCCTGCCCGCGATGACAAAACGGGATGCAGCCGCGTCACCGATGCTCGATTTCTTCAACTTCTCGCACCCGACGTTCCGGCAGCCACCGTTCTTGCCCGATGCGCCGATCGATCCAGCGGGCGCCGCAGCCTGCTCGGCACTGCATCCCTGAGCCGCGGCTGCATCGCAACTGTGACGGATGACACAGTGCGCGGTGGAAACAGCGGGGTAACACTTTCCTCGTGCGGCCGATGGGTTCGGCGGAGTATCAGCAGCTCCACAAGCGTCTGGTCGCGATCTGCACCTTCGCGAACCTCGACGGTGCGGTGTTCGTCTTCCTGTACCTCGACCTGATCGCGCCGCAGCGCTACGGCGCGCACAGCTGGGTTGTCGACGCAATCACGTTTTCCGTGTTTGCGCTGGTGGCGTTCGGCCTCGAGGCGGTCTGGTCGGAGATGAGTTGGCAGCGCTCCCTCGGATGGTTCGCCGAGCAACGCGAACCGACGCTTGCCGAACAGAACATGACCTTGCGGATACCACTCGTCGAGGCGGGCAGGTCATTCGTCGCGTGGGCAACTGCCTCGGTGTTCTTCTCCCTGTATGCGTTGAGCTTCGGTGCCCCTGCGCGTGAAGCCGTTCGTGTCGGCCTCACGATCTTCGACGGTGGTCTCGTTACCTGCGCGATCGTCTTCTTGTTGTTCGAGCGTGCGCTCAGGCCCGCGTTCGCGGCCGCGCTCGCGCGGCAGGCGCCGGAGCGCGCCATGACGATCGGCGTACGACCGCGGCTGCTCCTCACATGGGCATTGGGCTCCGGTGTTCCGCTCGCCGGCCTCGCCATGCTTCCGTACGCGAACCAGCACGCGGCCCGCGGCAACATGGCCGGATCGGTGATCGCGCTGTCGATCGTCGGGCTCGTCGTCGGACTGTTTACGACGGTGATCACGGCGCGTTCCGTCGCCGATCCCCTCGAAGCGCTCCAACGAGCGATCGACAAGGTCGGGAAGGGGCAGCTCGACGTCTCGGTCGCAGTCGACGACGGCGGCGAGGTGGGACTCCTCCAAAGCGGCGTCAACCAAATGGTCGCGGGCCTGCGCGAACGGCGCCGCCTCGCCGACTTGTTCGGTCGCCACGTTGGTCCCGAGGTCGCGCGCCTCGCGCTCGAGCAGGGCACGGGTCTCACGAGCGAACAGCGCGACGCGACTGCGTTGTTCGTCGATCTCATCGGCTCGACCGCGCTCGCGGAGGTGTTGGCACCCGAGCAGGTACTCGAAACGCTCAACGCGTTCTTCGACGCCGTTGCCACCGCAGTGGCCCGAGAAGGTGGTTGGGTCAACAAGTTCCAAGGCGACGGCGCACTGTGCGTGTTCGGTGCGCCGGCGTCGCAGGCCGACCATGCGGCGCGAGCCTTACGGGTCGCGTGCGCGCTTCGGTGCGACCTCGACCGGTTGGCGGTCACGCACCCCGGCATTGATGCGGGCATCGGCGTGGCGTCCGGACCGGTTGTCGCGGGCAACGTCGGTACCGAGCAGCGTTACGAGTACACGATCATCGGAGGCCCGGTGAACGTCGCGGCGCGGCTTACCGATTTGGCCAAGGAACGCACCGGCCGCGTGATGGCTGCGGCGAGCAGCGTGGACCGGGCGGCCGCCGAGGCCGGCCGCTGGATGGCGTTGGGCACCGTTGCGCTACGCGGCCAGACGTCACCGACGATGATCTACGAGCCCATCCCGGTGCGCGAACCGATCGCCTGAGCAACGTCGTCAACCCCCATCGCAGCTGCCATCGCCAGGTTGTTGCACTTCCGCTCCCGTATGGGCGCATAACTGCGACAACCCGGCCTCTGCTTGGGGTCATCGTTGGCCGGGCGGCTCGAAGACGAACGCAACGTCACCTCGATGGGGTTCGATTTTCGTGACGCGCCAGCCGTCGACGGGCGAGCCTGGCGGCGGAATGTTGCGAGCTACGAGGTAGCGCCGCGTGCCGTCGGCCGGGGCTCGCGAGAACTGCGTCGGCAGTGTCTTGATCGTGCCGAGGAGGATGCGCGCCGGCGCGCACCCAGATGCCAACGCGAGGACGGGCGGACGGTCGTCGGTGCCGACGCGGCACGGGTGACCATTCGCTTCGTGGCGCACGTATCGCCCGGTGGCCTCCACCACGCGTCCGGTTTGCGTCGCGACGCTCGCGGTGAGGTGAGCGGAGTCGATCTGCCACGCGAGCAGCGCGCCGAGCACGACAACGACGAACCCGGTTCGCGCGAAGCGCCAGGAAGCTCGCGGCCCGGTACCGCGCAGTAGCGGGAAGATGCCAACGCCCGAAGGGACTGCGAGCGACGCGTACACCGGGATGAGGAAACGTGGTTCCGTGTCGGAAGGAAAGAGCAGATAGGCCGCGAGTAGTGGTGCTGCGGTGCCGATTCCGACGGTGACGGGGAAGAGGTCGCGGCGATGGTTGGCCACGCAGGCGAACGCTGCGGTGAGCACGATCGTTGTGCACCACGCGATCGCGAAGAGAACGCGAGGTGTGAGAATTCGTGCGTTCAGTGGCGCGACCGCCGTCGCGAACAGCAGCGTTCGAACCGGCCGGCCGGCGACATGGGCGAACGCCGTGTGCCACCGATGAGACGGGCCGCCAAAGTCGCGGTACGCCTCGACGACCCAGACGAGCCACCCGACCGCGACGCCGAGAGCGCCCGCGGCCAGAGCGCCGAACGCGTCGCGGCGGCGTACGACCGCGAGCACGATTGCGAACCCCCCGAATTGCAACAGCGCGTCTGTCGGGCGGATCGTCGCCGCGACCGCGAACGCGAGCGCACTGGCGGCATACGCGAAGCGCCGCGTTTCGGACGACATCGCGGCGACCGCCCACCCGGTTGCGCACACCACCGCGAGCCCCATGGGCAGGTTCGGGTACGCAGCCGAGCCGTAGAACAACGCGAGCCACGAGCCCGCGAACAGTGCGGCACCGATCACGGCCGGCCAGCGCAGCAGCCGCACCCACGGCATGAACGCGACGAACAACCCGATCGACGAGAGAAAGAGGAGCCACCCGCGCATGGCGACCAGACCGCCGTCGAGTGCTGTCACTGGTCGCAGCAGCCACGGCAAGCCCAGTGCTCTCGACGTGACCCAGGAGATTCCCACGATGCGTGGCGACGACGCCTTCGAGAAATAGACCGCTTCGTCGAAGCCGAAGTAGTGATGGACGCCGACCACGAGAAGCTGCGCGGCCGCGTACAGAACGGCGATCGCGGCGAGCGCTTGACCCGGCCCCACGCGCGGTAGGCGCGAACGCATCGCTCGCGTCACGCCTGGATCGTACGCGCCCGCCTCACCGCGTCCGGATACGCCCGCGGAGAGTTTTGGAAAGCGGTGAACGTGCAACCGCGCTCCGCTGAGCCGATGTTGCGGGATGTATGGCCCGCACCGAATCCCATCGAGGCACGCGACCACCATTGCGGCGTGCATTCGCAGCGTGCGGCGTGGGTGTCGTGCTTGCAGGCTCGGTCACCGCACGACGACGGCGACTGGCGCGCACTGGCGCAGCGCACGCCGAATTCGTTTCCAACTTGTCGCACGTCCTTCGGACGCCGCTGACGAACGTCCTTACGTATGTCGATCTGCTCACCTCGGGTGAGGTGGGCCCGTTGACGCCACCGCAGGCAGATCTGCTCGCGATCGTCGAACGGAACAGCAACCGACTACTTGAAGCGATCGACAGCATGTAGGACCCGGCTCAACGCGCCAACGCGGAGTCGATGAGTTAGGGAGCGAAAAAAATGACCAGGGTGCTCATCGTCGATGACGACCCCGACATTCGCGAGCTGATGGAGTTCAAGCTCAATCAGATGGGTTTCGAAGTCCACACGGAAGGCGACGGGGAGTCGGGGTACGCGGCTGCGTGCGACGTCCTTCCCGACGTCGTCGTCTTGGACTGGATGATGCCGAAGCTGTCAGGGCTCGAAGTGTGCGCACAGCTACGCGCGACTCCGGCGCTCGAACGCGTGGGCGTGATCCTGCTCACCGGGAAGAGCCAGGAAGCTGACGTGCAGCGTGGGTTCGCCGCCGGCGCCGACGACTACATCCTGAAGCCGTTCAGCCCTCGGGAACTCGTGAGTCGAGTCGAGGCAGTGCTGGCCCGCCGGACCCCTTAATGACCTACAACGTTTCGATTTCGATCGCGCTCGCGGTCCTCGCGGGCATCCTTGCTCTGCTCACAATCGCGACCGCGATGCGCCGAGCGTTCGTAAACGCGCACGACCGCAGACAGGGACGGCTCGAGGCAGCACTACGTCCACGATTGCTGCGATTGCTGGCAACCGAAGACCCCGATCTTGACGCCCTCGCACCCCAAGGCAAGCACGCCGGCCGTGTCCTCGACGCGCTCGCAGCCGGACTTCTGCCGAAACTCCGCGGCTCCGACCGTGCCGGCGTGGTGGAGTTACTCGAACGGCGCGGTGCGGTCGACCGAGCTTGCCGTGCGACCATGTCGCGTCGCGCCGTGCTGCGCGCCCGAGCGGCCGAACAACTCGGCAACATCGGTCTGCACCGCACGCAACCAGACGTCGCGAGGCTCTTGCATGATCGCCACCCCGAGGTGCGCGCGGCCGCGGCGCGCGCGCTCGGCAAGCAAGGCGACGTCGAGTCGGCGCCGTCCCTGTTGCGCGCGTTGGATAACGGGCTCGTGCCTGCGAACGTCGTATCGATGGCGCTGATGCGACTCGGCGACCGGTCAGCCCCATTGTTGGAGATGACGCTGCGGGAATCCAGCGTTCCCTCGCGCGTCGTGTGCTGCGAGCTGCTGGGGTTGTTCGGCGCAGTCGGGGCAGTCCCCGCGATCGCCGCAATCGCGACGACGGACCCCGGCTACTGGTCGCGCCTCGCCGCGATACGCGCGCTCGGACGCATCGGGAGCCCGAAGTGTCTCGCACCGTTGCTGACCTGTTTGCACGCCGACCGGCATGCCCATCGGGCTGAGGCGGCGAGGGCGCTCGGGAGGCTCGGCGCGACGGACGCGATTGCGGAGCTCGTGGCGGCTCTCGACGACGAACACGACGTCGCATTCGCGGCCGCCGCGGCGCTTACAGCGCTCGGGCCGGAAGGAATGCGCACGCTGGAAACCATCGGCGCGACCCCGCTTCGAGCCGGCCGGTATGCAACCGAGGCCCTGATCGTCCACGCACTCGAGCATGAGCGCCACGCACCCTCGCAATTTGCGGCCGCGTAATGGCGCACCTCGTTCGCCAAGCAATCATCGATTTCGACTGGTTCGTCCTCGGCTACTTCGTCGTACTCAATACGATCTACCTCGCGCTCGTGGCCATCGCCGCGGTCGCCATGGCGCGCGCGGTCGGTCGCGCGGCGTTCAGTGGCTACGACGACATCTTTGCCAACCCGCTCACGCCTTCCGTATCGATCCTCGTACCCGCATACAACGAGGCGAGTGAGATCGTCGAGAGCGTGCGTGCCATGTTGGGCCTCCGCTACCCGGAGTTCGAAGTCGTTGTCATCGAGGACGGCTCCACCGACGACACGTTTGCGCGCCTCGCAGAAGCGTTCGACCTCGTGCAAGTGCCGCGCGTGATTCCGCCGCTGGTACGAGCGATGGGCGAAGTGCTCTCGGTCCATATGCCTCGAGGCGGTGAGCCGCTCGTCGTGGTCCGCAAGGTGAATACCAGCCGCCGTTCGGACGCACTGGCCGTGGGTGTCAATGCATCACGTCACTCGCTCATCTGCATGGTCGACGCCGACTCCATCCTGGAAGAGGGCGCACTACTCGGCGTCGCGAAGCCGTTCGTCGACGACCCCGAGCGCGTCGTCGCCGTCGGTGGGGTCCTGCGGGCCATCAACGGAACGACGGTCGATGGTGGTCGCATCGTCGACGCCCGCATGCCGAAAACGTGGGTGGAACGCATCCAGGTGATCGAGTATCTCCGAGCTTTCTTTCTCGGCCGGGTCGGCTGGTCCCGCATGAAGGGTTTGCTGATCGTGTCGGGCGCGTTCGGCTTGTTCCGCCGCGACGTCGTGATCGAGGTCGGTGGTCTGAACCTCGAATCGCTTGGCGAAGACGCTGAACTCGTGAGCTGCATTCATCAACACTTGCGAGAGACGAAGCAGCCCTACCGGGTCGTGTTCGCTTCCGAACCCGTGTGCTGGACCGAAGTACCGCCGACGGCGCGCATCTTGGCGCGCCAACGGCGCCGCTGGTCATACGGCCTCGCGCAGGTCCTCTGGAACCACCGGCGGATGATCGGCAATCCGCGCTACGGCCTCATCGGCCTGCTGGTCCTCCCGTACTACTTGTTGTTCGAACTCCTCGGTCCGGTCGTCGAATTGGTAGGTCTCGCCGCCGTCATCACCGGTCTCGCGCTTGGCTACCTCAACGTGCAGTTCGGATTGCTCTTTGCAACGGTCTCGGTCGCGTACAGCGTGTTCTTGTCAGTTGCCGCGCTCACCGTCGAAGAATTTTCGGCGCGGCGGTACCGCCGTTGGAGCGACCTGCGTGCCGGACTCGTGGCCGCGGTCCTCGAGAACATCGGGTTCCGTCAGTTGCACGCGTGGTGGCGCTTGCGCGGCCTCGTCGCCGCAATCTTGCGCCGGCCGGCGCCGTGGGGCGCCATGCCGCGTGCCGGATTCATCACGCCGCCGGATGTGCCGCGCTGAATGTTCGAAAAAACGTTCGTGGCTTTGGGTATCCGGCCGAGCGGCCCTCGCGTCGAGTCCTTATCGTTCCTATTGTCACGAGAAGGGTCGAACCCGTGGTCGCTTGCCTTGAAAAGGAAAGATCATCGGCTGATTCGGTTGCGACAGCGAGCAGGACGGTGGCCCCGACGGTCCTCGTGGTCGACGACAACTCCGACCTCCGTCAGCTGGTTGCGTTCCATCTCGGACGGCAGGGTTTCCAGGTTGTCACGGCGAGCGACGGCTTCGAGGCACTTGCCGTCTTCGAGCGCAGTCGCCCCGACCTGGTGCTGCTTGACATCATGATGCCTCGCCGCGACGGTTTCGAGGTACTGGCCGATCTCCGACACCGCGATGATCGCGTGCCCGTCGTCATGCTGAGTGCGCGTTCGACGCCGAACGACGTGACGCGTGGCCTCGAGCTCGGCGCGGACGACTACATCGTCAAGCCGTTCTCGCGCTACGACCTGTTGCAGCGCATTCGTAAGTTTCTCGACACTTC
>JAODBJ010000297.1 GCA_025463905.1 Actinomycetes bacterium | reverse complement strand
GTGGCGGCGTCGGCCTGTTCGAACGTCGCGTTGCTGACCTGCGCCGTCTTCGCGCGCCTCGCGGCAAGTTCGAGCAGCGGGCCCGAGAGGTCGACACCGAGCGAACGGCCGCGCGGAGCGACTCGGCGCGCGATCTCGATCGTCGTCGCACCCGCGCCGCAGCCGATGTCGAGTACCGAATCTCCGGGTCGTGGCGCGAGTGCGTCGATCGTGCGTTTGCCGAACGGTTCCCACAGGGTGTCGATCGCGTCGGCGTGGGCAACCCAGCTGACGCCGAGTGCGCCGTTCCAATCTGGCTGCGCGTTGCCGTCCTGACCGCGTTCTGCCACCGCGCGGAATGTAGTACGGGATCAGTCGAGGCGGGTCGCCATCAAGGCGAGGTCGCGCACGAGCCCGTCGAAGAACTCGTCACGCAACTCGTCTTCCGCGCGCAGCACGGCTGACGGGTGGATCGTCGCGATCGCGGCAACGCCCGATGGCAACTCGAACCACTGGCCGCGTTGTTTCGTGACGCGAAAGTCCGCGCCGAACACCGCCTGCGCGGCGGTTGCGCCGAGACAACCGAGCACTTTGGGCCGGACCGCTTCGAGTTCCGCTTCCCACCACTGCCGGCACGCGGCCATCTCGGACACGTTTGGCTTCTTGTGTAGGCGCACCTTGCCGCGTGGTTCCCACTTGAAGTGCTTGACCGCGTTGGTGAGGTACACGCTGCCGCGGTCGATGGCCGCTTGGTCGAGCGCGCGATCGAGCACGCCACCCGCCGGCCCGACGAACGGGTGACCCTGTCGGTCTTCCTGGTCGCCGGGTTGTTCGCCCATCAACATGAGTGACGCGTCGGGCGGCCCCTCGCCGAACACCGTCTGGGTCGCGTGCTCGTAGAGGGCGCAGGCGGTGCACGCCTCCGCAAACGCACGCAATTCCTCGAGCGGCGTCGCCCCGTCGAGGCCGGGCAACCTCGGTGAGTCGCTCACACCCGCGCGGGTACCCAACCGGCGTCGCCGCGAACCGGGTGACGTCAGGCGAGGGTGTAGTCGAGCGCCTGGCGCAGGTCGTCGGCGAGGTCGTCGGCGGCTTCAATCCCAACCGACAACCGGATGAGCGCGGCATCGACCTCGAGCGGTGATCCCGCCGCCGATGCGTGTGTCATGCGCGCCGGGTGCTCGATCAACGACTCCACGGCACCCAACGATTCGGCGAGCGTAAACAAGCGGGTGAGTGCCACCACGTCCAGCGCGGCATCCTCACCTTCGTGCATTGTGAACGACACCATGCCGCCGAAGTCGCGCATCTGGCGCTTGGCGACGTCGTGCCCAGGGTGCTCGGGCAGCCCTGGGTACAGCACGCGATCGACCGCGTCGTGCTCTTGGAGCATCTGCGCGATCACGTGTGCGTTCTCGCAGTGCCGTTCCATGCGTAACGCAAGTGTCTTCACGCCCCGCAACACCAGGTAACAGTCGAACGGTGACGGCACTGCACCCACCGCGTTCTGCAAGAACCCGATTTCGTCGGCGATCGACTCGTCGTTGAGCGCGACGAAGCCACCGACAACGTCGGAGTGGCCGCCGAGGTACTTGGTGGTCGAGTGCACCACGGCATCGGCGCCGAGTGCGAGTGGTTGTTGCAGGTAGGGCGTTGCAAAGGTGTTGTCGACGACGACGATCGCGTCGCGTGCGTGCGCAACACCCGCGATCGCTTCGATGTCGACCACGGTGAGCAACGGGTTGGTAGGCGTTTCGATCCATACGATGCGCGTTTCATCCCGCCACTCAGCGTCGAGCGCGTCGAGGTCGGTGAGGTCGACTGCCGACCACGACACGCCGGCCGGCTCGTGCACCCGCGCGATCAAGCGGAACGTGCCGCCGTACGCGTCGTTGCCCATGATCACGTCGTCGCCGGGGCGCAGCCGCCGCAGCAGCGCGTCTTCGGCGGCGAGACCGCTCGCGAACGCGAACCCGTGGCGCGCGCCCTCGAGCGACGCGAGACACGCTTCGAGCGACGCGCGCGTCGGGTTGCCGCTTCGCGCGTACTCGTAGCCCGCATGATCCCCGACGCCGCGCTGCGCAAACGTCGTGGCCAGGCTGATCGGCGGCACGATCGCCCCCGTCGACGAGTCCGGCTCCTGGCCGACGTGGATCGCACGAGTTTCGAAGGCATCAGGCATGGCGAATCAACCTGGGGTACGGGTGGCCATGAAGGCGAGCACGTCGGAGCGGGTAACCACACCGATCGGGTGACCGCCTTCGAGGACGAGCACCGCCGGGCCCTGGTCGAGGCACGCGACGAGCCGGTTCACCGGCTCTCCCACGCCGATCATCGGCATCGGTGGCGTCATGATGTCGGTGACCGGGCGGTCGACGACGCCGGGGTCGCGATACGCGCGGTCCATGAGTTCGAGTTCGTGTACTGCGCCCGTCACTTCTTTGGCTGCGAGCGGCAACTCGGTCGTGACGCTCACGATCAATTGCGACACGCCCGTCTGGCGCATCAGGCCGATTGCACGGCGTACCGGTTGGTCGGGGGTGATCAGCACGAGCGCCGGCGTCTCGTCGCCCTTTCCTGCGAGCACGTCGCCGGCGGTGATGCCGTCGGAGCGCAAGAACCCCATGTCGAACATCCACTGGTCGTTGAAGACCTTCGACAAGTAGTTGCGACCTGAGTCGGGCAACAACACCACCACGACCGCGTCGGGACCGAGCTCGCGACCCACTTCCAACGCCGCGTACACCGCGGTGCCGCACGAACCGCCCATCAGCAAACCTTCTTCGCGCGTGACGCGTCGCGCGGTGAGGAAGGCGTCGGCGTCGCTCACCATCACGACGCGGTCGACGAGCGACGGGTCGAATGTGGTGGGCCAGAAATCTTCGCCGACCCCTTCGGTGAGATACGGGCGGCCGTTCCCGCCGGAGTACACGGAACCTTCCGGGTCCGCGCCGATGATCTGCACGTCGGGGTTCTCGCGCTTGAGGAAGCGACCAACGCCGGTGATGGTGCCGCCGGTGCCGATCCCGGCGACGAAGTGGGTGACGCGCGCCGCGGTCTGACGCCAGATTTCCGGACCCGTACCAAGCTCGTGTGCCAGAGGGTTCGCGGGGTTCGAGTACTGGTCCGGGCGAAACGCGCCCGGCGTCTCGCGCACCAGCCGTTCCGCGGTGGAGTAGTAGGAACGCGGGTCTTCGGGCGGCACCGCGGTTGGGCACACCACGACTTCGGCGCCGTAGGCGCGCAGCAACGCTGCCTTTTCGTCGCTCATCTTGTCGCTCATCACGAAGATGCAGTGGTACCCGCGTTGCGCGGCGACGATCGCGAGCCCGGCACCGGTATTGCCCGACGTCGGTTCCACGATGGTCCCACCCGGCTTCAGCAGGCCGGCCTTCTCTGCGGCGTCGATCATCGTGATGGCGACGCGGTCCTTGACGCTGCCACCCGGGTTCGTGAGCTCGACCTTGGCCAGGAAATCGCAACGGAGGCCGTCGGTGGCGGCGAGTTTGCCGAGCCGCACGAGCGGCGTGTTGCCGACCAGGTCGAGGACCGAATCGGCGACGTCCATCACAGCGTCAACCACGCAATGACGCTACCCCCGGGGCGGCGGCGCGTACCCCGACCACTCAGCGCGACGTAGCGTGCCGCCGATGCAATGGGAGACGCTCGCAACGGGCTACGGGCTCGTCGAAGGACCGACGATCGACGCAACCGGCAACCTCTACTTCAGCGACGTTCTCGGCGGTGGCGTGTACCGGTTGGGAAACGACGGCACGGTCGAGACGGTCGTCCCGAAACGCCGCGGCATCGGCGGCCTCGCTTTGCATGCCGACGGTGGCGTTGTCTGTTCGGGGCGCGACATCGTGCACGTACGCGACGGCGACACACGGGTGTTGTTCAGTATCGACGGACTTCCCGGCTGGAACGACATCTGCACCGACGCGCGAGGCCGCGTCTACGGCGGTGCGTTGCGGTTCCCCGTGTTCGACCGGGAAGCGGAAGCCATCCCCGGTGAAGCGTGGCGCGTCGAGCGCCAAGGCGACGCGACGATGCTCTACGGCGACGTGGTGCACGCCAACGGCATCGCGCTCGCGCCCGACGAACGAGCGATCTTCCATTCCGATACGCGGTCGAACATGATCCTCGTGCACGAACTCGACGACGACGGTCACGTCACCGGCGCTCGCCACATCGACGTATCGCCGTACGGGTCACCCGACGGACTTGCGGTCGACAGCAGCGGCTGCGTGTGGGCCGCGGTGCTCGGCGGTTTCGGGGTGGCTCGCCTCACTCCGGGCGGGAAGCTCGACCAGCGGGTCGAGGTACCGACAACGTTCGCGACGAGTGTGTGCTTCGGCGGCGACGACCTCCGCGACATCTACGTGACGACCGCCGACAACATCGACGATCCCCTCCTGCGGGGCACCGTGTTCCGGACGCGGGTGGACGTCGCCGGTGCGCCCGTACACCCCGTCCGGATATGACCGGCAGTTACACGACGGCCTTGGCGAGCACCTCGCCTGCCAGCGCGACCGCTTCGAGGTCCCAACCGTCGGCCGGCATGTTGAAGACCACGCCGTCGAGACCGAGATCGAGCAACTTGTGTACCTGCTCCGCCACCGAGTCAGGGTCACCGACGACAAAACGGGCCCCCAGCTGCGCCTGCAGTTCCGGCCCTAACGAGTCCCAACTGAAGCCGCGCGCCGCGAGCAGCGCGTCGCGCTTCGCGACCGCGGCTTCCATCGTCGGCGCGAGCATCAGTGAACCGAGCGGGGTCTTGTTGATCGTCGCCGGGTCGCGGCCGACGGTCTGGCAATGCGCGGCGAGCGCGTCCAGTTTCCGCGGGATCTCGTCGAAGCCACTGTTGCAGTTCCACATGTCGGCGTACTGCGCCACGAGACGAGCCGTTCGTCGTTCGCCTTGTCCGCCGATCATGATCGGCGGCCCTCCGGCGCGCACCGGCGCGGGCGAGTTGATCGCGTCTTCCGTGTGGAAGTGGCGGCCTTCGAACGTCGGGAGTTCGCAACGGAACATTGCCCGGCAGATCTGCACCGCCTCTTCGAGCATGTCGAGCCGCACGCCGGTCGGCGGGAACTCCACACCCAGCCCGCGGTGTTCGACGTCGAACCATGCGGCACCGATGCCGAGAAACGCGCGGCCACCGGAGACGACGTCGAGCGTCGTCACGATCTTGGCCAGCAGCGCTGGGTTCCGGTAGGTCACGCCGGTGACGAGCGTTCCGAGGAGAACCCGGTCCGTGCGCGCGGCCAGCGCGCCGAGCAACGTGTACGCCTCGAGCATTTCGAGTTCGGGCGGCCCGATGAGCGGGAGTTGGTAGAAGTGGTCCATCACCATCACCGCGTCGAAACCGGCTGCTTCAGCGGTGGTGGTGATCGCCGCGACGCGCTCGAACAGGGTCGCCGGCGTGGCGCCTGGATACGTGAAGTTGGGGATCTGCAGTGCAGTCTTGATCATCGAACCCTCCGACCGCTTTGGTTGTGCTGTTTCGTTGTGATTTGTGATCATTGAAATTGACTACGATCGTCGTTTGCGACGATAGCGTACGAGGGGCCGATGGGACACCCGCAGGAATCACTCACCTACCTGCTGCAGAAGGCGGCCAAGCACTCGCTGGCTGCCCTTGAAGCCGCGCTGGCAGACCTCGACCTGTCCGCCCGCCAGTTTCTCTTTCTCGCGTTGGTCGAGACGCACGACGAACTCTCGCAGCAGGACCTCGCGGCGAAGTTGAGCGTCGACCCCACCGTCGTGGTGAAGTTGGTGGACCAACTCGAGGAACGCGGCTTGGTGACGCGCACACGGGCGGCCGACGATCGGCGTCAGCATCGCCTCGCGTTGACCAAAACCGGCCGGGCGCTGCTCGGCGACGCGACCACCCGCCAACAACGCGCGGAGCGCGAGTTCACACGCGCGATCGGCGCTCGGCGCGCGGAATTACGGACGCTGCTCGCCGAAGCGCTCGCTCAGTCGCCCGCGAGGTAGAGATAGAGAAACTGCCGCGTCGCGAGCCGGTCGATAGCGGTACATGCGAAGACGAGCGTGGCTGGTCTACCTCGTCGCCGGCGTCGTCGTTGGCGTCACGTACATGTTCGTCTCGCAGCGCACCGCCGACCGGCCGATGCTCAGCGCATAGGCAATCGCACCGGGCCGCATGCTCGTAGTCTCCTCACCCGTGACCGACCTCCCGCCCCCGCCGCCCGGACCGCCCGGCGAACCACCGCCGCCCCCGCCGGGTCCGCCCGGGCCGCCGCCCGGACCACCTCCCCCGCCTCCGCCGCCGGGCGCAACGCCACCTCCGCCGCCCGAAGCGTCGTACCCGATGCCCCCGACGTACGCCGCGGCCCCCACCTACGCGCCGGTCTCGGCCGCCGATCGGGTGCGCGCGGCATGGCAGCGCCGGCACGCAACCGACTACATCTTCGACTTCTGGACCGCGTTCGGTTGGTCGCTCCTCACGTGCGGCATCTACTCGTACTACGTGTTCTTCCAGCTCATGCGGCGCTCCCGCGACCACAACCTTCGACGCGTCGAACTCCTCGACGGTGCGACCGCGTTCGCGTGGGACCGGTGCAACGAGCGCGGGCTCGCCGACGAACTGCGTCCCGCGTTTCAACGCATCGGCACACAGATGGCGGAGCTCCGCCAGCTCACAACCGAGTTTCGCGACCCGACGATTTGGCTCGTGCTTTCGATCTTGACAAGCGGGATCGCGCACGTGATCGCGTACATCCTGATCGACGGTGACCTCGTGCGGCACGACTATGCCGAAGGCGCGATCGAAGCGGAGCTCTCGGCAATCTATGAACGCCTCGGTGTGTCAGTTGCGCCACCAGACCCGACGCGCCTGAAGAGCCGGCACAACTACGTGGGCCGCATCATCGCCACGCTCTTCACGTGCGGCCTCTACGGCCTGTGGTGGTTGTACGACTTGATGGTGGAAGGCAACCGTCATTTCGAACACAACTGGCGTTGGGAAGACGACCTGGCGCGTGGCATCCAGTCGTTGATCGCGGCATGAGGACTCGCTGAATGCAACGGCACGAGTACTCGATCGAACTCGACGCGCCACCGGCGGCGGTGTGGGAAGTGTTCTGGTATCGCGCACCCGACCGTCCGCAACCACGCGACGTGAAGACCCGCATCGACATCCTCCATCCCGGCGACGACGCCGGCAACGGGCTCGTGCGCCACTGCACGTTCCCGGTGCCGCGGTGGTTGTTCTCCGGCGGCGTCGGCCAGTCGTGGGAATGGCTGACCGAGGTGAAACCGCACGAGTCGTGGCGCTACGACGCGATCGGCAAGCCGTTGTGGTCTCGCGCCACTGGTTGGACGCGCCTCGAAGACCTCGGCAACAACCGCACCCGCGTTCACTTCGCCGAGGAGTACGAAGCGTTCAACCGGGTGATGCGGGTGCTGTTCGAGAAGCGGGTGCACCAAGGGTTGTCGCGCGACAACGACACGATCCTCGCGGCGTTGAACGGTGGGCTGCGCTGGCATCAGAAGCGCCATCAGCGCGAGTCCGACGCCCCCACCGGAACGTGAATCCAGATCTCTTCGTGTACGGCACGCTGGTGCCGGGCGGCCGGTACTGGTCAGAGGTTGCCGACGCGGTTGTTTCGAACCGGCCGGCGCAGGTGCGCGGTCGCTTGTACGACACCGGCCGCGGCTACCCGGCCGCAATCTTTCACGCCGCCGGCACCGAAGTCGGCGGCTACGTGCTGACGCTGTGGGATCCCGAAACGACGCTGGCACACCTCGACTCGTTCGAGGGTCATGAGTACGTCCGCAAAGAGGTCGAAACCGTCGCCGGCGAACGAGTGTGGAGTTACGAATGGCAAGCGGACCTCGCGCCCCTGCGCCTGCTCGAAGGCGGCATTTGGCACTGATCGACGCTGATCGGCAACTGACCGACAACTGGGAGGCGCTGATTGCGCCGGCCGGCTTGAAAATCAGGGCCGATCTGCCGATCTAGTACCGATGTCTGTTGACGGAATCGCGAGTATCCAGGCCCGTATCGCCCAGATCCAGCAGCAATTCACGCCGGCGAAATCGACCTCCAGTTCGTCGTCGAGCGCGTCCGGCGGTGCCGGCTTCGCCGATCTGCTCGCCGCGGCGTCTTCTATCGGGACCGACGGCACCACCACCGGCGCGAACGGGACGAGCACCAACTCGCTCACAACCGCGCTCGCCAACGCTCTCGGCGGCAATGCGGCCGGTGGTTCGCAGAACCCGCTGAGTGCGCTGCTGCAGTCGCTTTCCAGCGGCACCGCAACGGGCAACACCGGTACGACCGGCACGACGGGCATGACCGGAGTGGCCGGCGGCTCGACCGCGAACCAAGCGTTCCTCCAGAACGCGCTCGCGCAGAACGGCGACGCTTACGTGTACGGCGCATCGACGTCACCCACCGATACGAACCCGACCGCGTTCGATTGCTCCGAGTTGGTGAAGTGGGCGGCGGGCCGCGCCGGGGTGACGGTGCCCGACGTCGCGCAGAACCAGTACCTGTGGTTGAAGAACCAAGGGAAGCTGATGCCGGTAGAGCAGGCCATCAAGACGCCGGGCGCGTTGCTCTTCTCGTTCTCGAGTGAGCCGGCGCCCGGCAACATGTACCCGGCGCACGCGCACGTGGCGATCAGCCTCGGGAACGGCAAGACGATCGAGGCCCGCGGCAGCGCATACGGCGTGGGCATCTTCGACGCAACCACGAGCCGCTTCAACTACGCGGGCGCCATCCCCGGTCTCACCGCCTAAGCCTCTGTTTTCCGCTCACAGCGGCGCGCCGGGCCGCTCGGGCCCCGGTCGCAGCGACCGAGGCTTCGCGTGCACGCGCGACCTTCAGATTCCGCGCCTGCAAGGGCGGGCGCGTAGCCTCGGTTCGTGCCGGACGGTTCTGACTACTCCTTTGCGCGTGCATGGCACGATGTCGCCACCATCGCACCCGAGCGCATCGCGATCGCGTGCGGCGACCGTCACCTGAGCTACGGCGCGTTCGACGAGCGGGCCGAGCACCTCGCTCGCTTCCTTCGCGACGCCGGCGTGCGCGCGAACGACAAGGTTGCGATCCAATGCGTGAACGGCCCGGAGTATCTCGAGGCGTTCTACGCGAGCCTGAAACTCGGCGCGGTACCCGTGAACGTGAATTATCGCTACGTCGGTCATGAGCTCGCGTACCTGCTCGAGAATTCCGACGCCGTCGCGCTCGTGTTCCACGACGAATTCGCGCCGACCGTGGAGCGCGCACTCCAGTCGTTAGCGCCACCGCAGCGGCCGGCCGTGTTGGTGCAAGTACCTCACGCGGGTGACCGCGAACTACGCGCCGGCGCCCTCGACTACGAAACCGCGATCGCGTCCGGTGCGAGGGGTGCGCCCGTAGATCGAGAGCCAAGCGGCGACGACCTGGTGTTCCTCTACACGGGGGGAACGACCGGGTATCCGAAGGCGGTCATGTGGCGCAGCGACGACCTCTACGTGTCGTTGTGGCAGATGGCGCGCCCTGGGAGCCTCCCGCCCGACCCCGCGGCAACCGCTCGAGCCGGTAAGCAGTCGGCCACCGCGCTCCCCGCGTGCCCGTTGATGCACGGAACCGGTTTGTTCATCGCGCTCTCGACCCTCGCGGGTGGCGGGAAGGTCGTGGTACTCGACGACGCGCGCCTCGAACCCGAACGTGTGTGGCAAGCGGTGGAGCGCGAGGAAGTGCGCGTGCTCACCATCGTCGGCGACGCGTTCGCGCGCCCGTTGCTGGCCGCACTCGACGACGAACCCGACCGGTTCGACCTGCGCAGCCTCGGCGCGATCACATCGTCGGGCGTCACCTGGAGCCCCGACACCAAACGGCGTCTGCTCGAGCATCTCCCCCGCGTCACGTTGATCGATTCGCTCGGCGCTTCGGAAGGTTTGATGACTCGTACCGAGACGCGCGGTGGCGACGACATCAAACCGGCGCGCTTCCGATTGTCGGACCGCATCGTGGTGGTCACGGACGACGGCGATGTCGTGCAACCGGGGGACGGGCAGGTGGGCATGCTCGGCGTGGGCGGCGCTATCCCGCTCGGCTACTACAAGGACGAAGCGAAGACGGCGACGACGTTCCGTACCGTGGCCGGCCGCCGGTATTCGATCCCGGGCGACTACGCCACCGTCGAAACCGACGGCTCGATCACGCTGCTCGGGCGCGGATCGGCGTGTATCAATACCGGTGGCGAGAAGGTGTACCCGGAAGAGGTGGAACTCGTATTGCGCGCGCACCCCGATGTGTTCGACTGCGTCGTGGTCGGCGTTCCCGACGAACGCTGGGGTGAGATGGTTGTCGCGCTGGTGGAGCCCACCTCCGGCCGCGCGCCCGACGGGAGCGCGCTGCACGCGCACTGCCGGGCCGAACTCGCCGGGTACAAACGGCCGAAGGAGTTCGTGTTGCTTCCGTCGTTGCAACGCTCGCCCGCGGGCAAAGCCGACTACAAACTGCTGCGCGACGTCGCCGCGAAACGCATGATGGCATTAGAGGAGGAACGGTCGTGACGATGCCGGAAGTCGAGCCGGAAGAAGCCCAAGAACTCGTGCAGAAGGGCGCGTACCTGCTCGACGTGCGAGAGACCGACGAGTGGATCGCCGGCCACGCGCCCGATGCCAAGCATGTTGCACTCGGCGAGGTGCCCGCGTTTGTCGATCGTTTACCGCGCGACCGTCAGATCGTCGCGGTGTGCCGCTCCGGCGCGCGCTCGGCGCGTGCGACGGAGTTCCTCGTCGCGCAAGGCTTCGACGTGGTGAACCTCGCGGGTGGGATGAAGGCATGGGCTGCCACCGGCTTGGACGTCGAAGCCGACGACGGCACCGAGGGCATCGTCGCGTAACTGGATGACCGTGACCGCTCCGTGAGCTTGCAGATCCGGCCGCTTGATCTCGAATCCGACGACGAAGTCGCCCTCGGACGCGCGCTGATCGATGAGTACGTGACGTTCACTGCGGACGAAATGGAACGGGTGACGGGATACGCGCTGGAGCCCGCCGTCATCGCCCGACTCATCCCCGACCGGGTTGATTTCGCCGGCCGCTATCGCGATGGTGCGTACCTCCTCGCTACGGTCGCCGGAAGTCCGGCTGGTGGAGTCGGAACCACGCGCGTCGACGACGCGCGTTGCGAGATGAATCGGCTGTGGTTGCGCGAGAAGTATCGCGGCAACGGTCTCGGCCGGTCATTGGTGCAGGCATGCATCGAGCATGCCCGCGCGCTGGGATTCGAGAACATGGTGCTCGACGTGGCGCCGTACCGCACGGGAGCGATCACTCTCTATCGTTCCTTCGGCTTCGCCGATGCGCCGCCTGTGCACCAATATCCCTTCGAAATGGTGCCGCTCGCGCTCGAACTTTGAGCCCGGGTGACCAGACGAGCGTCGCGAAGGTGCGGGTACTCTGCCCCGGTGAGCTTCGACCGATCCGACGCGTTGAGGCGCCTCGAGGGTGAGCCGTTCGACCTCCTCGTCGTCGGTGGCGGGATCACCGGTGCCGGCGTCGCACTCGACGCCGCGAGCCGGGGATTCCACACCGCACTCGTCGAGCGGCGCGACTTCGCATCGGGTACCTCGTCGAAATCGTCGAAGCTCGTGCACGGAGGCTTGCGCTACCTACAGCAAAAAGAAATTCGTCTGGTCTACGAAGCACTCGCCGAACGGCAAGTGCTTCGGAAGACGGCACCCCATCTCGTCCGCGTGCTCCCGTTTCTCCTCCCGGTGTTCACGAAAGACGGGTTGATGCCGCGTTCACTCGCACGCGCGCTCGGCACCGCGATGTGGATGTACGACGCGACTGGTGGCGCACGCATCGGCAAGTTGCACAAGCGCATCTCGAAGGAGGAGGCGCTGCGTTACATGCCGACATTGCCTGCCGACCGGCTCGCGTCCTCGTACGTGTACTACGACGCGCAAGCCGACGACGCGCGTCTCACACTCGCCGTGGCGCGCACCGCTTCGGATCACGGGGCGACGGTCGCGAACTACGTGAGCGTCGTGCACATCCTGAAAGACGGCGCAGGGCGCGTCAGCGGCGCCCGGGTGCGGGTCGATGGCGGCGGCGAGTTCGACATCCGGGCGAAGGCAGTGGTCAACGCAACCGGCGTGTGGTCCGACGACGTGCGCGCGATGGACGAAGGCAAGCACCCGGCGTCGATCCGACCGGCGAAGGGTGTGCACATCACTGTGCCGTGGTCGTTGGTGCAGAACACGATCGCGGCGGTCGTGCCCGTGCCCAAAGACCGGCGGTCGGTGTTCGTCGTGCCGTGGGGCGACTTCACCTACATCGGTACCACCGACACCGACTACGACGGTCCGATCGACGACCCGGTCTGCACGCCCGACGACATCGAATACCTGTTGCGTGCGATCAACTTCTCCGTCACCACCACGATTACCGAGTCCGACATCCTCGGCACATGGGCCGGTTTGCGGCCACTCGTACGCGACGCGAAGAGCGAACGCACCTCGGACCTCTCGAGGCGTCACTCCGTACGCACCTCGAGCAGCGGCCTCGTCTCCGTGATGGGTGGGAAGCTCACCACCTACCGGCGCATGGCGGCCGACACCGTCGACACCGTGTCGGCGATGCTCGACCGGCACGCCCGCAGCCACACGAAACACCTGCCGCTGCGCGGCGCCGAGGGATGGCAGGTGCCGTCGCTTCCGACCCATCTCGTGGAGCGCTACGGCAGCGACGCCGCTGAGGTGGTCGCGGTGGCTGAACGCGATCCTTCGTTGCGCGAGCCACTCGTGCCCGGGTTGCCTTACTGGCAAGCCGAAGCGGTATACGCCACGACCAACGAAATGGCCCGCACCATCGACGACGTGCTGTCGCGACGCACCCGGGCGCGGCTCCTCGCCCGAGATGCGTCCGCCGACGCTGCCCAATCCGTCGCCGCGCTCATGGGGGCGCAACTGGGGTGGTCCGACCACGAACGCCGCCGCCAGGTGGCGTCGTACCGCTCGTCGATCGAACGCGAGCGCACGACGGCTGCGCTCCCGGAGACCGCGCTCGACGCATTGTTGCACCGACCGTCGTAGCGTCGTCGTCCACCGACGCGCGCCGGCGTCACTGAGGGGGAAGATTGCACACGAACCGAGGCGCGCCCACGCCACCGATCGCGTTTGCGGGCGACCCGAGCAGCGTCAGCGATCATCTGGCAACGAAACGGGTCGAGGTCGACGACGTCGCGCTGCGGCGGCTTCGCGACGCCTGCGACGACATCGTCGTCGCCGCGGATGTCATCAGCGAGGCGAGCCGCGACTGGTGGCCACTGGCCATGATCTGGGCGCTCGACAACCAAGTAGCAGCGCGCGCGAGCGTGGTGGCCCGGCCCACCAGCGCGGAAGAAGTCGCCGCGGTGATCGCCGCGTGCAGCGGCTCACGCGTGCCGGTGACCGCGGCTGCGGGCCGCAGCGGTGTGTGCGGCGCGAGCGTGCCGGTATACGGCGGCGTGCTGCTCGATCTCACCGGCATCAGCGGGATCGTCGACGTCGACCACACGTCGATGGTCGTGGATGTTTTGCCCGGAACGTTCGGCGACGTGTTCGAAGACCAGTTGCGGGCCGAGCACAACGTCACGGCCGGCCATTGGCCGCAGTCGATCGCGCTGTCGACAGTGGGCGGTTGGCTCGCGTGTCGCGGCGCCGGCCAGTTGTCGACGCGGTACGGCAAGATCGAAGACATCGTGATCGGTCTCGACGTGGTACTCGCCGACGGCACCGTGGTGCACACCGGCGGCGCGCCGCGCCAAGCCGTCGGCCCCGACTTGACGCAGCTGTTCGTCGGGTCGGAGGGCACACTCGGCGTGATCACCGGCGCGCGCTTGCGACTGCACCCGCTTCCGGCGAGCGAAGT
This sequence comes from Actinomycetes bacterium, assembly GCA_025463905.1. Taxonomy (GTDB): domain Bacteria; phylum Actinomycetota; class Acidimicrobiia; order IMCC26256; family PALSA-610; genus JAODBJ01. The sequence goes on along the minus strand of JAODBJ010000297.1, from coordinate 22,032 downwards.
ACGCGCTGCGTTCGCCTACCCCGGATTCACCGCCGGCCTCGACGCGACACGACGAATCCTGCAACGGGGAGCAACGCCGGCCGTGTTGCGCTTGTACGACGCGATCGAAGCCGACCGCAGCTACCAGACCGGCGAACGCAACGTGTTGCTCGTGCTCGACGAAGGCGACCCGCACATCGTCGACGCCACCATGAAGATCGTGCGCGAAGAATGTGCCGGTGCCGAAGTGCTCGACGAGCAACTCGTGGAGCGTTGGCTGGACCACCGCAACGACGTCAGCGCACTGGAATCGCTGGTGCAGCGCGGGTTCGTGGTCGACACGATGGAGGTCGCCGGGACGTGGAGCACACTCCCGGTGATCTACGAACGGGCAACCGAAGCACTGCGGGCTGTACCGCACACAATGGTGGCCTCGGCCCACCAGAGCCACTCCTACACCGATGGCGCGTGCCTCTACTTCACATTCGCAGGGCGGCCGCCTGAAGACGAACGCGAGTCCTACTACCGCGCGGCGTGGGACGCGGGACAACGGGCGGTGCTCGCCGCGGGCGGTGCGCTCAGCCACCACCATGGGGTGGGTCTCAACCGTGCGCGCTTCATGCGCGACGCGCTCGGGAACGGCTTCGACGTGCTCGCGGCCGTGAAGCGCGCACTGGATCCCCACGGCATCCTGAACCCGGGCAAACTCGGCCTTCCCTCGCCGTTCGGAGACCTGCCGTGGCCGTAACCGTGTTGGTGATCGACGCCGGCACGAGCGGCGTGCGCGCTGCGGTCGTACGCGAAGACGGATCGTTCGTCACCGATATCGCGCGTGAAGTGCTGCCGTCGTCACCGGCCGGCGGCTTGGTGGAGTTCGACGCCGCGGAGTATGCGGCCGCGGCACTCGATGTCGCGCGCGCGGCGCTCGAACGCAGTGGTCCCGTCGACGCGGTCGGGATCTCGAACCAGCGCGCGTCGACGGTGGTGTGGGATCGAGCGACCGGAGTGCCGGTCGGCCCCGCGCTCGGGTGGCAGGACCTGAGAACGGTGGGGTCGTGTCTGGTGTTGCGCGGCGACGGTTTGAAACTCGCGCCAAACCAGTCGGCGACGAAGTTGCAGTGGCTGCTCGACGCGTACGACCCGGACCGCAGCCGCGACCTGTGCTTCGGCACGATCGACACGTGGCTCGCGTGGGCATTGTCCGACGGTGCATTGCACGTCACCGACGCGTCGAACGCAGCCGTTACCGGGCTCCAGCCCGCAATCGACGCGCAGGGTTGGGACGAGCGCGTCCTCGACGTGTTGCGTATCGATCCTCGGATGCTTCCCACCATCGTCGACACCGCCTGCGTTGTCGGGGAGGCCCGCGCGCTGCCCGGTGTGCCGCCCATCGCGTCGATGACGGGTGATCAGCAAGCGTCGCTGGCCGGCATGGCGTGTGTGCACCGCGGCGACGCGAAGATCACGTTCGGGACGGGCGGCATGCTCGACCTCACACTCGGGCCGACCCGGCCTGCGTTCGAACATCGCGGCGAGGCGGGCACGTTTCCGATCGTCGCGTGGCGGGTGGGCAACGCGCTGACGTGGGGCGTCGAGGCGATCATGCTCGCGGCGGGAACGAACGTGCAGTGGCTGCGCGACGACCTAGGCATCATCGCTTCGGCCGACGAGTCGCACGAGGTCGCCGCGCGTTGCGCCGACACGGGCGGCGTGGTGTTCGTGCCCGCGCCGCTCGGGTTGGGAACTCCGGCATGGGATTACGGCGCTCGCGCCGCGCTGTTTGGGCTTACTCGGGGTAGCGGCCGCCCCGAGATCGTGCGCGCCGTTCTGGAAGGCATCGCGCATCGCGGCGCCGACCTGGTGGAGTCGGCCGAGGCGGACGCCGGCCTGCGCATCCCCGTACTGCGGGTCGACGGTGGGATGACCGACAACCCGACGTTCATACAGGCACTGGCCGACGCAACGCAACGACCAGTGGAGATCTCGCCCGTACGCGAAGCAACGACGCTCGGGGCCGCACTGCTCGCAGCGCTGGCACTCGGCGCCTACGAGGGCGTCGAAGACTTCGCGCGCACGTGGACGCCGCGTGCGCGAGTGGAGCCCGGTGCGCCGCTCGATCGTGATCGTTGGCACGACGCGGTGGCGCGGTCGCTTCAGTGGATCCCCGAGCTGTCCGGCATCGATTTCGCCTAGCGCGGTACAAAAAGGGTTTCCCAAAGGCCGCGATCCGGCAACAATTCAGGCATGAACGTCGCGAGCTTGATCGAGTCCGTGCTCGGCGCCGATGCTCCGGTCGCGTTCCGGGCTTACGACGGCAGTTCGGGGGGTCCGGCGGGCGCACCCGCCACGCTGGTGCTCCGATCACCCGACGCGCTGCGGCGCCTGGTGACCGCGCCGAACGAAGTCGGATTCGGCCGGGCGTACGTGGCGGGCGACCTCGACATCGAGGGCGACATGTTCGCCGCGCTCGAACTTCGCAATCACATCGCGAAGCTGCGCTTGAACGTCGAGCAGTGGCGCGACGCGCTCTTGTTGGTGGGTACTTCGGGGCTGCGGCCACTGCCACCGCCGAAAGAGGAAGCGCACCTGAGGGGCCGGCGCCACAGCAAACAGCGCGACGCCGCCGCGATCGCGCATCACTACGACGTGTCGAACGAGTTCTACCGCCACGTGCTCGGTCCTTCGATGACGTACTCATGCGCGGTGTTTTCCACTCCCACGACCTCGCTCGAAGACGCGCAGGCCGCGAAGTACGAGCTCGTGTGCACGAAGCTCGGCCTGCGACCCGGGATGCGACTCCTCGACATCGGGTGTGGCTGGGGAGGCATGGCGGTGCACGCGGCGAAGTACCACGGTGCGCAGGTTGTCGGAGTCACCGTGTCGGGCCGCCAGGCCGAACTCGCCGAGAAACGCGCGGTCGACGCCGACGTCGCCGACCTCGTGGAGATCAGGCTCCAGGACTACCGCGACGTGCACGACGGCCCCTTCGACGCGATCAGCTCGATCGGGATGTTCGAGCACGTCGGCCTATCGCAGCTCGAGACCTACTTCGAAGGGTGCAACGCGCTGCTCCGACCGGGCGGGCGATTGTTGAACCACGCGATCGCGCGGCCGGGCGCGAAGCGTTCGCTGCTCGGTGGAGTACGGCCGCGCTTCGCCCGTCAATCGTTCGTCGATCGCTTCGTGTTCCCCGACGGCGAACTACACGAAGTGGGATCGGTCGTGTCGGCCATGCAACGGCAAGGCTTCGAAGCGCGTCACAGCGAGAATCTGCGCGAGCACTACGCGTTGACGTTGCGCCGCTGGGTGCACAACCTCGAAGCCAACTGGCACGACGCGGTCGCCGAAGCCGGCGTGGGCCGGGCGCGCGTGTGGCGGCTCTACATGGCGGCGTCGGCGGTGAACTTCGAAGACGCCAACATCCAGATCCACCAGGTGCTCGGTGTAAAAGGGGATCACGGCCGCAGCGGCATGCCACTACGCCCCAGTTTCTCCTAACGCGTCGCGAGCCGCGGCTTCCACGGCGCGCGCGTCGGCGAGGTCGCGTGACACCTTCATCGCGAACACGGCCGACCCGGCGGCCGCGACACCGATCAGCCGGGCGCGACGCGGTGCGTCGCGCAGGGTGAGGAACACCACCGCATCGATCCCATCGGCGAACGCGCCCATGCTCAACCACTCGGGCCCCTGCGTCTCCTCTTTCACCGACGTGATCGCGCCGATACCGATGGCGAAGTCACGCACGCCGAGCATGCGCGTGAGCGCTTTCGCCGGAGGCGTGGCGGCGCCGGCACCGAGCACCAGCCGGATGGTGGCGCCGGGGAGAACGAGGGCCGCGAGCCCGATGACGGCGCGACCGCGGCCGAGGATGAGAGCGATCTGTCGGTTGTCCATCGGCGGCATGTTCGCGCACCGGTTCAGCCGGTGGGGAAGCCCGGCGGCTCAGCCCGTTGGGAGCCCAGCCGTTTGTTCTGCCAGTGCCACGACATCACCGACGTGCAGGACACCGCCCGTGAGCACCTCGGCCCGGAGTCCGGCGCGGTGTACGAGTGCTCGCGACACGCCGGGCGTGGTGAGCGATGCGAGGTATGCGCACGGCTCGGCGAGACGCTTGCCCCGCATCACCACGTCGCCGATCCGGAACGTGCGGTCGACGAGATGGTTGAGCGGCACGCCTTCGGTGACGAGGTTCCGGCGCGTCTCCTGCTCGCCCACCGTCACGTCGCCTTCCGCGTTGACGGCGGCAACCGCTTCTCGTTCGATCAGCGTCACCTGCCGGCCGGTGCCCTCACGCTCGGAGAACTTGCCCGCCCCGACCCCGTACCGGTCGCCGGCGAGCCCGACGCCGGTGATGGCTTCAACCTCGTCGCGCGGCTGCATTGGCGTGCCCGCTTCCGAGGTGGTGTAGATCCCGACGAGTTTTCCTTCGAACATGAGCTCAGTTTCCCAGCCTTCAGCCGGCGATGCTCATGATTTCAGCGCGAGGCGGCCGGCCCCGCCTGGGCCCACTCGGCCCACCCCACACCACTCGTCGCACCATCGTCGAGTTGGAAGCGACACAACGCACGTGGGAGCCGCAGCGAGTCGGACAGGGGTATCGCCGCGGCCGCCAGAACGTCGACCTCGACATCGAACTCGCCCTCGACGATAAAGCGCGCCGCGGTCGGGATGCCGTCGATGCCGGTGCGCGCCTCCGCGGAGACGCCCTGCAGCGTCGCTGCGGTCGTGCCGCCGCGCCACAGGTAGCCATTTGGGGGCGCTACTCCGAGCGCGAACGCATCACCCGATTGGAACGATGCACGAACCGAACCGGAAACCCACGGTTCTGCTACGCCCCACCCATGGGCGCGCGTCCCGCTGCCGTCGAAATCGATCCGCTCACGGCCGATGAGCACCTCGCCATGCACGGAGCCGGCTTGCTCGTAGCGATCGACCTCTGCGTGGGGTGTCGCGCGCAACTCCCATTCGAGGTCGAGACCGACCGGCATGCGCTCGCCGATCTCACCGCGGTACCCGTCGCCCGGCACATCGAGCCGCACACCGAACGCCTCGAGACCGTAGGTCCAGTGCTCGAGCGGCGTCTCACACGTCGCTTCCGACCACAGCCCGTCGGCGCGTACCTCCAGCGCGTCACCGCGTGGGAGCGGCACTTCGTGGTCGCGCACTGCGATCGGTCCCGGCGCGTCCGGCGTCACCACGTAGGCCCAGAACCACGCGACGCCGGCATTCGGGTAGAGCGCGAGCCGAACGAACCCACCGAAGCCGTCGTCACGCGCGTAGTCGAGGGACCACCACTCGTTGAATGACAGCTCGGGACCCGGCGGGTGACGCCGTTCGTCGCGCCCCGAGATGGTCATGGGATCTGCAAGTAGTAGGTCTCCGGCGTTTCCTGGGATGCCGTTCCGGCTTCGTCGCCCTTGACGAGTTCGAGGAATGGGTACAGATCGAGGCTGTCGCGCGGCACTGTCCAGTCGAGTGCGTCCGCGTTGCCGGCTGCCACTGCGAACGGGCGCAAGAAGGAGAAGTACACATAGGCACCCGCGTCGATCTTCTCGCGGTGCTCCATGGCAGCGATGCGACGGTACAGATCCTTCTGCGTGGCTTTCACCGTGGCCCGCAGATCGTCGAACTCCGAACGTTCCACGGGTCGCAGCATGGCGCCGGTCGTGTCGAACAACGCGAAGTGCGACACGTGGGGGAGGTAATCGTCGGGGTCGGTAAGTGACGTTCCGAAGTCGGTTACGGAGAACGACGCGCCGTCGAGAACGAACGCCGCCAGCATGTCGCCGTACGGGATGTCGCGCGCGACGTCGCCGCTCCACGGGAAGTCGGACGGGCCGAGCTTGTGCATCGCACGGAGCAGAAGGAACTTGCCGTCGGGCAACTCGTAGGGGCCGGAATCCTGATAACCCGAACGCGTGTCGAACCACATGAGGAACAGGTACGACGTGAGAAGCGCGTTGAGCCGGCTCACCGTCGCGCGCTCGTCGTCGCGCACCGGTATGCAATACGACATGATTTCGTCGACGTGATCCGCGAACGGCGTGACGATGCCTCCGTTGTCGTGGGCTTGGACGTTTCCGTTGCCGTGATACGAGGTGGCGGCACGGTTCCAGAATTCGAAGTTTGTCGAGAGACGCGCCGCGTCGTCATCGGGGTCGACCATCCCGGCCGCCTGCAGGATCTTCCGCCCGACCAGCGGAAAGTTCGCGACGCCCCAGAGGCGTACGAGATCGATCTCGTTCCCGAGGTCGCGGCCGGTCGTTCCGATCTGTTCCGGCGGCATCGCCGACGCGATGTCCCCGATCAGTGCCGGGTAGCGCCGGTAGCACTCGACGCACGCGATCAGGATGTAGGCGCTCACCGGGATCAACGCGGACTCGAGCGCGGTGCGCTGCGCGGTGAGCCGGAACGAGATCTCACTGTGATAGCGGACCCACGCGTTGACGTCGGCTTTGTTCACTCTGCGACCAACCGAATGACCCCGTCGACCCCGCTGCAGTCGATTTCGACCGTGTCCCCGTTCTTCGGCTCGGCGTCGAGTACTGCGCTCATCACACACGGCACCTGATATTCGCGACTCACGATGCCGATGTGGCTGAGCGGTGTACCCGAAAGGCACACCACCGCCGTCAGCTCGTCGAAGATCGGTGCCAGGAACGTCGCGCCCGCGTCGGCAACGCACGCCACTACACCTTCGGCCGTGTCGTCCATCAGCGCGAGCACATCGTCGGGAGTGTCGAGCCGCCGCCACGCGCCGCGCACGGGCGCGGTCGCGAACACCCTCGTGCCTACACCGATCGTTGTCCCGTTACCCGTCCCGATCTCAGTCACGGCGCGGCATCGTACGCGCACCACCCAGCGGACGTCGTGGCGCTACAGGTCGGTGACGAAGTTGGCGAGGAGGTCGGCCATCGCCTCCGGCGTGACATCAGCAGAACTGTCGAAGCCAACGAGGCGCGCGTGAGGGAGGTTCGCCGCGAACGACTCGGCCAGCTCCCATGGGTGCAGCAGGTCACCATGATGACCGACCACGAGCGCGGGCACGTCGACGTGGTCGAGGTCGGCAAGGTCGTCGAGCAGTACCGCGTCGGCGAGCGCGGTCACGCACGCGCGCATCGCCGCGTCGTCTTGGCGGCTCCAATTGCGCCGCGCGTCCTCGATCACATGCCGAGGGAGGGGTTCGGGCAGGCTTTCCAACACGTCGAGCACGCCCATCAAGCCCATCGACGCGACATTGGTGAAGAAGGTGTGTGCCATCGGGTTGCCGGCGTCGGGGCCGGCGCCGAAAGCGGGCGCGAACACGCCGAGACGGCGCAACCGGTCCGGGTACGCCAGTGCCACCGCGACCGCGGTGGCCGCGCCGAGCGATCCGCCGGCAACCGCGGCGTCGTCCCAGCCGAGCCTGTCCATCAGTTCCACGACGTCGGCGGCCGCGCGTCCGAACCACTCGTATTTCGCGGGGTCTACGAGCGCTTCGCTCAGACCGTGGCCGCGCAGGTCGAGACGGGCCACGTGGAGGCGTTCGCCGAGCGCGTCGATCACCTCGTCGCCGGCGGTGCCGTCGGAACCGAGGCCGTGGAGGAGCACGAGGCGCGGCGCGTCGTCGGGACCGGAGCATGTGTAGTGCAGGCGTACACCGTCGGATGTCAGCAGCTCGGGCACGCCCCAGTCTGGCGCGCCGTGGGCGCTGTGAGCGTCGTGAGCGGGCCGGTGGCGTCGGTAGGCTCGGCGCCGATGGAGCTCGACCATGCGGCGTGGGCGCTGCTCCATGAGCTACGTCTCCGGGGCAAACTCGACGGCAACGTCGAGGGAGACATGGTGCGCGGGGCCCACGAATCCTCCGTGTCCCCTGCCGACGTGCTCGTGGAGAGTGGTTTCGCGGTCCGCAAGCGCACCACGTTGATGATCACTGCCGAGGGGCGGGAGCGACACGCGCGCTGGGCGCGGATCGAGGCCGGCTCCGCAAGTGAGGCCGATCTGCGACTCGCGTACGAACGCTTCCTCCCGCTCAACGATGAGCTCATCCGCGTGTGCAACGACTGGCAGGTGCACTCCGGCGGCCCGAACGACCACACCGACGTCGAGTACGACTGGGCCGTGATCGACCGCTTGGCGCGGATCCATGAACGGCTCGGTCCCGTGGCCCGCTCGATGACGAAGTCGTCCGAACGCTTCGGCGCGTACCGCGGTCGGCTCGCCGCGGCGTTCGCCAAGGTCGAGGAGGGCGAGGCCGATTGGTTCACGTCGCCGCGGCTCGACTCGTACCACACGGTGTGGATGCAGCTACACGAAGACCTTCTCCTCGGTTTGGGGATCGAACGGTCCGACGAGGTACGTGCGTGATTGCCGAACCGCGTAGTCACTACGTGCGCGTCGACGGCGCCCGCATGCACGTCGCCGAGTGGCTGCCCACATCCGGAGCCCATGCAGGCGCTGATCGCGATCCGCTTCCCGTCGTGCTCGTGCACGGCCTCGGCGGGTGCACGATCAACTGGTACCTGGTCGGCCAACTCTTCGCCGACGCGCTCGGCACCACCGTGAGTGCAGTGGATCTCATTGGTTTCGGGCGCACCACTACCACCGCGCGTTCGACGCTCGACGCGAACACGCGCCTGCTCGCGGCGTACCTCCGCTCGATCGGGCCAGCCGTGCTCGTCGGCAACTCGATGGGGGGAACGGTCGCGCTGCGCTGTGCGGTTCGCGAACCCGACCATGTCGATTCGCTCGTTCTCGTGAACCCGGCCCTTCCGCTCGTGCGCCGTATGCCGTCGCCCCGGCACCTGCGCAACCTCGCCGTGTTCGCGGCCGCGTCGATCCCGATGGCCGGGCCGTGGCTCATCGACGCGCGGGCGCGACGCCTCGGGGCGGAACGCGTCGTCGACGTAAGTCTGCGCGCGTCCGGCGTCGATCCGGGCTCCTTCGACAGCGGCGTACGAGACGCGTTGATCGAGCTCACGGCGACGCGCTACGCGGACGGCGGCGCCGGGCGCGCATACCACGACGCGATCCGAACGACGCTCCCCTACCTCGCCACGACGATGGCATCCGATGTCGCGACCGTTCGCGCCCGCACGCTGGTGGTGCACGGTCGCGACGATCCGCTCGTGCCGCTGGCCTTGGCCGAGGCCGTGTCGCGCCAACGCCCCGACTGGCGGATCGAGGTGCTCGAGTGCGGCCATCTTCCGCTCTTCGAAGCGCCCGACCTGCTCGTGGAGGTCGTCGCCGGTTGGCTCCGCGGCGCGCCGGCGCGGCCCGAACCGACGACGGCGTGACTGCCGAACGCGAGCGGCCGCTCGGCGACGCGGTACGCGAGTTCATCGAACGGCTCCGACCGGTCGTGCTCGCGTGGCCCGAAGCTCGCGGCGCCGACCCCGACCGCATCACCGAAGGACTCCGTACCGAAACGCGGCACCTGGCGGCCGGGTTCCTTTCCGCCGACGGCCGGTTGGGTGACGACCAACTCCTCGCGCTGCGCCGCACCTTCGGGGTCAGTGAACCCGAACTCGCGAATGGTCCGCTCACGAAGCTGCGAACCAGCGATGTCGTGACGCGCGACGCGCATTTCATCGACCAACCGTCGGTGTTGTTCGAGCAGCTCGTCACCAACGACGTGCGCAACCGCACCGCAAACGCATGGGCGTACTACGAAGCCGCGCTCGGGATCGGGCACGCGATGGGCGCGCTGGCCGACCTGCCCACGGCCGACAGCCTTCGCGCGCTCGACCGCTATCGCACGATGCTGCTCGAGCATCTCAAGCGGGCCGCGATCGAACGGCCGTTGCCGGCCGGCGGTCTGTCGGCACGCGCGCACGACGAGTGGACCGACCCGGCGGCGCTCGGTGGCCTGCCTGGCGAGCAACCAGTCATCGCACCGACGCTCGACGCCTTGCTCGACGAGCTGGACCGCCTCGTCGGTCTCGACGACGTCAAAACCGAAGTGCGGCTCATCGTGAACCTCACGCGCGTCGAACGGCTGCGCCGCGAACACGATCTGCCCGTACCCGACCGCAGCCGGCACCTCGTGTTCGTCGGCAACCCTGGCACCGGCAAGACGACCGTCGCTCGCCTCCTCGCCCGCATCTACGCGGTCCTCGGCACGCTCGCCAAAGGCCACCTCGTGGAAACCGATCGCAGCGGCCTCGTGTCGGGGTATGTGGGTCAGACCGCCGAGCGGGTCCAAAACGTCGTGCAGTCGGCACTCGACGGCATGCTCTTCATCGACGAGGCGTATGCCTTGTGGGTCGACGCCTCCGCCGACTTCGGCGCGGAGGCGATTGCGACGTTGTTGAAGCTGATGGAAGACGACCGCGAACGCCTGGTGGTGGTCGCGGCGGGTTATCCATCACCAATGAAACGCTTCCTCGACTCGAACCCCGGGCTGCGGTCGCGTTTCCCGAAGACGATCCTCTTCCCCGACTACTCCACCGACGACCTGCTGTCGGTGTTCACGTCGATCGGCGAGGAGGCGCAGTACCACTCGACACCAGAAGTCATCGCCCGCGCGCGTGAGTTCCTCGACGCGCAACCGCGCGACGCGTCGTTCGGCAATGCCCGCCTCGCGCGCAACTTGTTCGAAGCCGCGGTGGCGCGCCACGCGACGCGGGTCGTCGAGATCGAGTCGCCCACCAAAGACGATCTGTGCACGCTGCTCCCGGCCGACATCCTCGAGCCGGGTGCACCACTCGCCGACGACACCGCGGACCACGGCGCGGCGCAGTGATCGCGAAGCGCCTGCTCGCGCTCCTCGTCGCGGCGGCGATGGTGCTGGGCGCGACCGTGCTGCGCTCATCGGTGTTCGACAAGAAGAACAACGGCACCACGAGCGCGAAAGGCGTCGCTCGTTTGGCGTGCGCCACGGAACTGGCCGACGCGTGCAACGCGATCGAGCGCGCGTCCGGCGGTCATGTGCAGGTGATCATCGAGGCGGCGGGCGACACCGCACAGCGGATCGTGAGCGCACCCGATGCGACCGCGGTCGGGATCGACGGTTGGCTCACCCTCGCGCCGTGGCCGCAGATCGTGAGCGAACGGCGCCAACGCGCCGGCGACCCATCGGTATTCGGCACCGTCTCGGCGCGCGTGGCGCGGTCGGCGCTCGTGATCGCGGTACGCCGCGATCGGGAACAGTTGCTCGCGAAGCGTTGCGCCGGAGCGATCACGTGGCGATGCATCGGCACGGTCGCCGGAAAGTCGTTCGCCGACCTCGGCGCTCCCACCGTCGGAGGGACCGTGCAGCCCGCGCACCCGGAGCCGGTGCACAGCGGTAGCGGACTGTTGGTGCTCGGGCAAGCCGTTGCGTCGTACCTCGCGACGCCGCAGCGTCCCGCCGAAGCGCTGTCGAGCAACGACTGGATCAACCGCGACGCGTTTCCCGGCTGGTTCCAAAACCTCGAGTCGGCGATCCCTCGAGCCGCGCTGACCGTCGGCGCCGATCCCTTCGTGCAGTGGCTGCAAACCGGGCTCGCGGGCGAGACGCTGGTCGGCGGTCTCGAGTCTGAGATCGGCCCGGGGTTGGCGAAGACCGCCCTGAAGACGAAGGTCGCGGTGGTCTACCCTTCCGATGTGGCGAGCGCGGACGTGGTATTCGCGCCACTGCAGGGTGGAAACGGCGATCTCGCCAAGTTCGCGACGGGCGCCAATGCAGCAATGGCATTCGCCCGTACGGGGTGGCGCGTGGCGGGTCAAACTCGAGTCGACGGCGTCACGACTTCTCCATTGCCGAGCGGCAACGGCCTTCCTTCGGGTGGCACGCTCGACGCATTGCAGACGTTGTGGAAACAACAGGTGGGCGGATGAAGGTGAGGAAGGTGCTCGTCGCGCTGCTTGCGTGCGTGCTCGTTGCCCTCGCCGCCTGCTCGAGCAAGCACACCGGCGCAGCGGCGACGGGCGGCAGCGGCCTCGGGGATCCGGGCAAGTGCAGCGCCGTCGACGTCGCCGTGTCGTCGGAGAAGATCGCGTTGCTCTCCGATCTCGCACGCAACTTCAACCGTTCGAACGACGCCAAGCTGAGCAACGGCCGCTGCGCGTTCGTGCGGGTGCAAAGCAAAGCGTCGGGGTCTGCGATGTCGCTCCTGGCGCAGGGATGGCCCGACCCCACGGTGAACGGTCCTCGCCCGGTGGTGTGGTCACCGGCCGCGAGTTCGTGGGCTGCGATCCTCAACCAGCGGTTGGCCGCGAAACAACAACCGGCGATGGCACCGCCGAGCGATCCGTTCATGCTCACGCCACTCGTGATCGCGATGCCGAAACCCATGGCCGACGCGCTCGGCTACCCGCAGCGACCGGTCGGCTATGCCGACATCCTCGCCCTCTCGCGCGACCCGCGCGGGTGGGGCAAGTACGGGCATCCCGAGTGGGGCCCGTTCCGGCTCGGAAAGACCAACCCGAACTACTCCACCAGCGCGTTGAACGCGACCATCGCGCAGTACTACGCGGCCACCGGCAAGACCAAAGGCCTCTCGCTCGAAGATCTCAACAACGCGAAAGTCCGACAGTTCGCGCGTGGCGTGGAGGCGTCGGTCGTGCACTACGGCGACATCACCATGACATTCCTCAACAACTGGTTCCGCAACGACGCGCGCGGAACGTCACTCACGTACGTGTCGGCGGTGGCCATCGAGGAGAAGTCGGTCATCGACTACAACTCGGGCAACCCCGACGGCATCCTCGATCCGGGTGAGCAACCCCGCAAACCGCGCATCCCGCTCGTCGCGATCTATCCGAAGGAAGGGACGCTGTTCTCTGACAGCCCCTTCATCGTGCTCAAGGCGCCGTGGGTGAACGCAACGCAACGCGAAGGCGCGGCGCGCTTCCAAGCCTTCGTGAAACGACCCGACGCGCAGCGCACGGTGTTGCGCGCCGGGTTCCGCCCCGGGAACCCGTCGGTGCCGGTCGGCAGCCCGATCGTCGCAGCCAACGGGGTCGATCCGAACGAACCGCAGACGCTGCTCGAAGTCCCGCAGCCCACGGTGCTGTCGGCCCTCCTCGACCGTTGGGCCGCCGACCGCAAGCGCGCCCGGGTGCTGCTCTTGCTCGACATTTCCGGTTCGATGGGCGAACCGGGCAACAAGACGACGGGCGAAACGAAACTCGATCTCGCCAAGAGCGCGACGATCAACGCACTCAGCCAGTTCGAACCCGACGACCAGGTCGGCTTGCGCGTGTTCTCCACCGACCTCGGACCGTCACAAAATCAAGACTCGCTCGACCTCGTACCGATCGGGCCGCTTGCATCGAACCGGGAAGAGATCGTCCGCCGCGTGCAAGACCTCACTCCGACAAATGGCACACCGCTCTACACCGCGACCCAAGACGCGTACAACACGATGTCGGGGTCCTTCGACGCGCAACGCATCAATGCCGTGGTGCTCCTCACCGACGGTCGCAACGAGGACGCACGCAACAGCGATCTCGAAGGCTTGTTACGCACGTTGCGGACGCAGGCCGAAGGTGAGTCGGCAAAACCGGTGCGCATCTTCGCCATCGCGTACGGCGCCGACGCCGATCTCCAAACCTTGCGCCGCATCGCCGAGGCAACCAACGCCCAGGTCTACGACGCGTCCGACCCGACGACGATCTCGAAGGTCTTCGTGTCGGTCGTGAGCAACTTCTAAACCGCTCATGGGCCTCATCGATCGGCTGCCCGAGCATCTCAAGGCGAGGCGTACTGGTGAAGCGATCATGGCGCCGACCGCGATCGTGGGCGCGGGCATCGGCACGTCGATCGGAGTCCTCGCCGGCGCACCACTCCTGGCCGCGATCGGATTGGGCGCGCTCGCGTACGCGGCCGTTGTCGGGGTGAAGCTTCCGCGCGGCCCCCACGCTCGGCGGGAGGACCGGATCGATCCGCGCTCGTTGAGCGAGCCGTGGTCGCGTTTCGTGCAGGCGGGATTGCAGGCGCAGCGCCGGTTCGCCGGCGTCGTGCGCTCCGTCGACCCCGGGCCGATTCACGACCGGCTGGCGGAGATCGGCACCCGCGTCGACGCGGCCGTGCACGAGTGCTGGCGCGTCGCCCGCCGCGGTGACGCGCTGGTCGCAGGCGTGCGATCTCTCGACCTCGACGACGCGCGCACACAACTCGAAGCCGTGAAGCGCGCTCAGCCCGGCACGGGCGGGAACGCATCGCTCGACCAGACCGCGCAGGCGTTACAGGCCCAGATCGACTCGGGCGAGCGGCTGGCCAAGGTGGCGACCAACGCCCGCGACCGCCTCCAATTGCTCGACGCCCGTCTCGACGAAGCGGTAGCGCGAGCCGTGGAGTTGTCGCTCCAGGCCGACGACGTGCAGGCGCTTTCCGGCCTGGGCGACGACGTCGACTCGCTCGTCGGCGATCTCGAATCCCTCCGCCAGGGCCTCGAAGAAGCGAGCGCGGCCGGCTCGGTCCGATCCGAACAACGACACGTCTAGGCTCGCGCCCATGTTGAAGCTCGCTCGCCGCTGGTGGAAGTACGTGACGGCAAAGCTGTCGGGACGGTTCGAGGAGGCCGCCGACCCCAAGGTGCAGCTCGAACAGGCGATCGCCGAGGCCCAGGAACAGCACAAGCGCCTCACCGAGCAAGCCGCAAACGTCATCGCGCACCAGAAGCAGACACAGATGCGGCTCGACCGCGCGACCGAAGAGCTCAACAAGGTCACCGCGAACGCGCGCCAAGCCCTGATGCTCACCGACGAAGCAACGCGCAAAGCCGACGCCGGGAAAACCACCGAGTACCAGGGCGCGGCCGAGGCGTTCGCGAACCGGATGATCTCGCTCGAGCGCGAGGTCGAGTCACTCAAGGCGATGCTGCTCGAAGCGACCAAGAATGCCGACAACGCGAAGTCGGCGGTGTCACAGAACGCGTCCGCGTTGCAGAAGAAGCTCAGCGAACGTCAACAGCTCCTGTCGCAGCTCGACCAGGCGAAGATGCAGGAGCAGATGAACCGGGCGATGTCCGACCTGTCGGCCACCGTCGGCGAGGACGTTCCCACGTTCGAGCAGATCCGCGACAAGATCGAGACCCGGGTGGCGAAGGCGCAAGGGATGGCCGACCTCACCAGCACGTCGGTCGAGCACCGCATGCTCGAAGTGGAACAAGCGCAGATGAACGCCGAGGCGCAGGCACGCCTGTCGGAGCTGCGTACCCAACTCGGGCTGCCGGCGCCGGCGGCCGAGGAAGGCACCGCGGCTGCGACGACCGCCGACGCGCCCGCGGCTGCACCGACGGAACAACCGTCGCCGGGCGCGTCGTCGTAGCCGGCTACGGCGCCCCCGCGGCGACCTTCTCCTCGTCGAAGATGTCGGGCTCGATATAGATCACGCAACGCTCCGGCACCGCGGCGCGCGCCCGGACCTCGGCGGCATTGATCGCCGCGGCCAGTTGGCGCACAGACAGATCGCGAACGAACTCCACCTTCGCCGCGATCAGCAATTCGTCGGGGCCGAGATGCTCTGTGCGCATATGAATCACGCGCACGACGTCGTCACCGGCTTCCATCGCGCGCCAGATCGCGCGCACTTCGTCGGGCCGAGCGGACTCGCCCACGAGGAGGCTGCTCATCTCGATCGCGAGCGTTATTGCAATCACCACGAGCAGCAGACCAATGGCGAGGCTGCCGACGGAGTCGAAGCGCGGGTTGCCCGTGATCGAAGCGACCACCACTCCGAGCATGGCGAACACCAGTCCGGCGAGCGCCCCGGTGTCTTCGAGGAGCACCACCGGCAACTCGGGGTGCTTGGTGTGACGAATGAACGCCCACCAGGTCATGTTGCCTTTCGCCGGTCGTGCTTCACGCACGCCCGTGCGCAGCGACCATCCTTCGAGCACCATCGCGATCGCGAGGATTCCGATCGCCCATCCGAGCGACTCGACTTTGTGCGGGTGGCGCAACTTGTCGATCGCTTCGACGATGGCGAACACACCACCGGCGAGGAACAGCACCAACGCGACGATGAACGCCCAGAAGTACCGCACCCGCCCGTAACCGAAGGGGTGTGACGGGTCGGGTTCGCGCCGGGCCCGCGCCCGCCCGAGGAACAGCAGCGCTTGATTCGCCGTGTCGGCAAGCGAGTGGATGGCTTCGGCGAGCAGCGAGGCCGCGCCCGTGAACGCGAAGCCGGCGAATTTCGCGATCGCGATCCCGAGGTTCGCGGCGAATGCCGCGAGGATCGCGACGCGGCCGCCGTCGTGCTCGGGTTCGGCCATCGCGTCTGTTACTGATTGTTCTCGGCGCGGGCGCCGAGAAAAGTGCCCGGACGGTGGTCGGCAGCGGTTCCGCGGACGCTGGTGCTGTCGAACTGCGTGACTTCGCTCTCGTCGGGGATACCGTCGCCGTCGCTGTCGATCGTGGTCACCTGCGTGATCTCCACCGCGTCAGGGATTCCGTCGCCGTCGACGTCCATCTCGACGGATGTCGTGGTCACCAGCACGTCCACCCGGCCGTCGCCGTCGACGTCGAGCGCCGTCTCGGTGACCGTCTCCACGAGGTCCGTCGTGCCGTCGCCATCGACATCGAGCGACCGTTTCGACAGCACCCGCACGCCGTCGACGCCCCCACCGAAACCTGGCTGCTGCTCACTCACGGGTGGCCCTCCTACCGTTCAGACGCGCGAGCGTAACGGTGCAACAGCCTGTGTCACCGAATGATGCCGCCCTTCGTCATTGCTTCGACGTCGAGCGCCCGATCGAGATCCTCGGCGGTCATCAGCTTTTGTTTCAGCACGATGTCGCGCACCGGTTTGCCGGTTGCCATCGACTCCTTCACCACCTTGGCCGCCGCGTCGTAGCCGATGTAGGGATTTAGCGACGCACCGATCGACGGTGACGACTCTGCGTACTGCTGGCAGCGTTCGATGTTTGCCTCGATGCCGCCTATGCACTTGTCGGCGAACGCTCGCGACACGTTCGTGAGCAGCCGTATCGACTCGAGCACATTGCGGGCCATCATCGGCATGTACACGTTGAGCTCGAAGTTTCCCTGCGAACCGGCGAACGCGACTGCAGCGTCGTTGCCGAACACCTGCGCGCCCACCTGCGTGACGGCTTCCGGGAGGACAGGGTTGACCTTGCCCGGCATGATCGACGACCCCGGTTGCAGGTCGGGGAGACGGATCTCCGCCAGTCCGGTGCGTGGTCCGCTCGCCATCCAACGCAAGTCGTTGGCGATCTTGATGAGCGCGACCGCGCAGGTGCGTAGCTGGCCGGAACATTCAACCAACGCGTCGCGCGATCCCTGTGCGGCAAAGTGGTCGCGTGCTTCGCGTAACGGCAGACCCGTCTTCTCGACGAGTCGACGAACAACGCTGCGCGCGAACGACTTCGGCGCGTTGAGACCGGTGCCGACGGCGGTGCCACCGAGTGGCACGGTGCCGAGTCGCGGCAGGAGGTCGCGCAGGCGCTCGACGCAGTCGTCGACCTGAGTGGCGTAGCCGCCGAACTCCTGGCCGAGCGTCACCGGCGTCGCGTCCATCAAGTGCGTACGACCAGACTTCACGACGTGCGCGAACTCGCGCTGCTTACGGCGCAACGCGCGCGACAGATGTTCGAGCGCCGGCATGAGGTCGACGACGATGGCTTCGGTCGCGGCGAGGTGGATGGCGGTTGGGAACACGTCGTTCGACGACTGCGACGCGTTCACGTGGTCGTTCGGGTGCACCGTCTCGCCGAGATACTCCGACGCGATGTTCGCGAGCACCTCGTTCATGTTCGTGTTGGACGACGTGCCGGAGCCAGTCTGGAACACGTCGACCGGGAAGTGGTCGTCGAACTCGCCGCGCGCCACTTGGTCGGCCGCAGCGGCGATCGCGTCGGCGATGGGCTTCGTCACGTGCGGGACATCTTTCAGACGAGCGTTCACCGGCGCGGCCTCGCCCTTCACCAACGCAAGCGCCCGCACCAACCGGCGTTCCAGGCGCGTGCCCGAGATCGGGAAGTTCTCCACCGCCCGCTGCGTGCTGGCGCCCCACCGCGCCCACGCGGGTACCTGCACATCACCCATCGTGTCGTGCTCGACCCGGAACTCTCCACGCGCTTTCTCCATAAGCGCGACGGTACTCACGCTCTACTACTTTGCCCCCATGGCCGACTTCGTCTACCAGGAACTGCTGCCCCTCGGCCCCGACGAAACTCCGTACCGCCAGCTCAGTGCCGAAGGTGTGCGCACGTTCACGGCCGACGGTGCGTCGTTCGTGCGGGTCGATCCCGAGGCGCTCACACTTCTCACCCAGCAGGCGATGCACGACATCGCGCACTTCCTTCGCCCTGGTCACCTCGCGCAACTTCGGCGCATCCTCGACGACGCCGACGCGTCCGACAACGACCGCTACGTCGCGCGCGAGTTGCTGCAAAACGCGTGTATCTCGGCGGGCGGCGTGCTCCCGATGTGTCAGGACACCGGTACCGCGCTCGTGAAGGGCAAGAAGGGTCAGTGGGTCGTTACCGGAGGTGGCGACAAAGAAGCAATCGCGCGCGGCGTGTTCCGCACCTACCAGACGGACAACCTTCGCTACTCGCAACTGGCGCCGCTCGACGTGTTCCGCGAAGTGAACACGGGCACGAACCTCCCGGCGGAGATAGAGATCGAAGCCACCGACGGCGACGAGTACAAGCTGCTGTTCATGGCGAAGGGTGGTGGCTCGGCGAACAAGAGCTATCTGTTCCAAGAGACCAAGGCCCTGCTGAATCCCGACGGGCTGATGCGCTTTCTCGACGAGAAGCTACGCACGCTCGGAACGGCCGCGTGCCCGCCATACCACCTCGCGGTCGTGATCGGCGGGACGTCGGCCGAGTACACCTTGAAAACCGCGAAGCTCGCGTCGACGCGCTACCTCGACGGCCTGCCCACCGAAGGCAACGAACTCGGGCACGGCATACGCGACCCCGAACTCGAAGCGCGCGTTCTCGAGCTCACGCAACAGTTCGGGATCGGCGCGCAGTTCGGCGGGAAGTACTTCTGCCACGACGTTCGGGTCATCCGGTTGCCGCGCCACGGCGCGTCATGCCCGGTGGGTATCGCGGTGTCGTGCTCGGCCGACCGTCAGGCGCTCGGCAAGATCACGCGCGACGGCGTGTTCCTTGAACAGCTCGAGACTGACCCCGCCAAGTACCTGCCCGAGATCACCGACGAGACGCTGTCGAACGATGTCGTCCGCATCGACCTCAACCGCTCGATGGCCGACATCCGAACGACGCTGTCGCAACTCCCCGTGAAGACGCGTGTGATGCTCACGGGACCGATGGTGGTCGCGCGCGACATCGCTCACGCGAAGATCAAGGAACGCCTCGACGCCGGTGAGGAGATGCCCCAATATTTGCAGGACTATTGCGTCTACTACGCGGGTCCGGCCAAGACACCCGTGGGTTACGCGTCGGGTTCGTTCGGCCCTACCACTGCCGGGCGGATGGACTCGTACGTCGATCAGTTCCAGTCGCGAGGGGGCAGTTACGTGATGCTCGCCAAGGGCAACCGTTCGAAGGTCGTTACCGACGCGTGCAAGGCCCACGGCGGCTTCTACCTCGGGTCGATCGGTGGCCCGGCCGCGCGCCTCGCGCAAGACTGCATTACGCATGTCGAAGTGCTCGAATACGCGGAGCTCGGCATGGAAGCAGTCTGGAAGATCGACGTCGTCGACTTCCCGGCGTTCGTCGTGGTCGACGACAAGGGCAACGACTTCTTCGCCGAGGTGTCGAAGCCGTCGAAATCGTCGAAACCGGTGGCGCTCTCACCGAAGTAGGAAGGCGCCGTGACGTTGATCGATCGACGGCACCCGGCCGCAAACCCCGTTGCACCCGAGCGGGTGCTCGATTTCGTCCCCCCCGGCGCCGACCTGATCGTTCCGCTCGCGGTGGGCGAACCGAAGGTATTGCTCGACACGATCGACGCGCACGCGAACGAACTCGAACACGTACGCGTGCATCAAATGCACGCGCTGTACGACCGTCCCTACCTGCACGGCGCGTACGGCGACCACTTGCGCCACATCGCGTACTTTCTGAGCGCAGTGAGCCGCCGGGCGTTCCTCGAAGGTGGCTGCGATCTCGTGCCGGCGAACTTCAGTGAAGTGCCGGCGTTGCTGCGCCGCAGCACCAAGTGCTCGCTCCTACTCGCCGCGGCTTCGCCCCCCGACCGGCACGGTTACTTCTCGCTCGGCACCAACGCCGACTACACCGCGCGCTTCATCGGCAAGGCGCCGTTCTTTCTCGAAGTGAACCCGAACATGCCGCGCACGTTCGGCGAGAACACGCTGCACGTGAGCCAGATCGTCGGTTGGACCGAAGCCGAATATCCACTACACGAGCTCACACCGCCTCCGGTCGACCGCAAAGACGAACGCATCGCCCAACTCGTGGCCGATCGGATTCCTGATGGTGCAACGATCCAAGCCGGCATCGGCGCGATCCCGAACACGATCCTCGCGTTGTTGCACAACCACCGCGATCTCGCCGTACACACCGAACTGATGAGCGACGGCGTGATGGACCTGCTGGAGTCGGGTGCGCTCACGGGCACGCAGAAGGTGACCCGTCCCGGCAAGATCGTGGCCACCTTCTCGATGGGCACCAAGCGCCTCTACGACTTCCTGCACGACAACAGCGTGATGGAGTTCCTCCCCGTCGACTGGGTGAACGACCCGCGCGTGATCGGCCGCGAACATTGTTTCGTGTCGATCAACGCCACGATCGAGGTTGATCTGCTCGGACAATGCAACTCGGAGATGATCGCCGGGAAGTACTACTCCGGTAGTGGAGGTCAGTCCGACTTTGCTCGCGGCGCGATGTACTCGGAGCGCGGTATGGGCTTCGTGGTCACCCACGCGACGACGAGCGACGAAACGATCTCGCGGATCGTCGCCCGGCTCTATCAGGGCGCACCCGTGACCACGATGAAGAACACCGTCGATCACGTGGTGACCGAGTATGGCGTCGCCGAGCTACGCGGCCGCTCGATTGCCGAGCGCGCACGCGCGCTCATCGGCATCGCCCACCCGAAGTTCCGAGAGGAACTCGACCGCCAAGCTCACGAGCTCGGTTACGTCCGTTAATCCACGCCGGCGTTCTCGATTGCATCATTAGGTTGAGAACTCATGCGTCTGCTCGTGGATACGACACCGCTCAGAGTGTCGCGGGATTTCCGGCGGCTGTGGGTCGGCCAGGCCGTGTCGTTTCTCGGCAGCACGATCACGATTGCGGCCCTTCCCTACCAGGTGTTCCACCAGACCGGATCGTCGCTCGCGGTTGGACTGCTCGGTGTGGTGCAGCTCGGACCGCTGTTGTTGTTCGCGGTTGTCGGCGGCGCGTTCGCAGACCGCGTCGACAAGCGACGCCTGCTCCTCGGGTCGACCGCTGCCGCGCTCGGATGTTCGGCTGCCCTCGCGGTGAACGCGTCGTTTCATCGACCGCAGCTGTGGTTGCTCTACGTCGCGGGCGCGGCCGCAAGCGCCGTGTTCGCGGTGAGCTCTGCCGTGTTGCGCGCGCTCTTGCCTCTACTGGTCGAGGACGAGTTGCGGCCCGCCGCGTATGCGTTGCAAACGACCTACGGGACGTTCGGAATGATGTTCGGGCCGGCGGCGGGCGGAGTGATCATCAGCGTGTTCGGGCTCACCAGCGCCTATACCGCCGATGCCGCCACCTATTGCATCGCGCTCGTTGTATTCGGTGCCATCGCGGCGGCTCCCCCCGTGGTCGCCGCGAGCAGTGCTGCGGCATCGTCCGTGCTCGAGGGTTTGCGTTTCCTGCGTGGGCATTCGATCATCATGAGCACCTTCGGTATCGACTTCCTGGCGATGGTGTTCGGCATGCCCCGAGCGTTGTTCCCGGCACTGGCGGACCGGCTGGGCGGAGGGGCGACGTTATATGGGCTCTTGCTCTCATCGGTCGCCGCCGGCGCGTTCGTCGCGTCACTCCTCAGCGGGTGGACGGCTCGAGTGCAACATCAGGGCCGCGCCGTGCTCTGGGCGATCAGCGCGTGGGGTGTCGCGATCGCGGCCGCCGGAGTCGTCCGCGCGCCGGCTTTCGTCCTGGCGATGTTGGCGTTCGCGGGCGGTGCGGACATGATCTCGGGCGTCTACCGCTCCGC
>JAODBJ010000095.1 GCA_025463905.1 Actinomycetes bacterium | reverse complement strand
GATTGACGAGTCGGTTGAACTGCGTTTTCGCACCGCAGCGGGCGAGTACTTGCCGTTCGAATGCGTCGGACAGAACCTCGGCGATCACGAAGCTGTCGGGGGCGTGGCGATCACGGCCCGCGACCTGACCGAACGCAAGCGCATAGAAGCCGCGCTGTCGGCAGCCGAAGCACGCTTCCAAGCCGTGTTCGAGCATGCGCCGTTCTCGGTCTCGGTTGTCAGCCTTGAAGGCACGGTCCTCGACGTCAATTACGCCGGCTGCTCGATGGTGGGCGTCCCCCGCGAGGAACTGATCGGCTCACTCGCCAGTGACACCGTGCATCCCGACGACCT
The DNA here is from genome assembly GCA_025463905.1 of Actinomycetes bacterium. GTDB lineage: Bacteria > Actinomycetota > Acidimicrobiia > IMCC26256 > PALSA-610 > JAODBJ01. The sequence goes on along the minus strand of JAODBJ010000095.1, from coordinate 2,660 downwards.
ACAGGGCGCGGTCGATGCCACGACCCGGCAATTGTCAGGTGCCGACGATGTCGCGGAGTTCCGGCTCGTGGACCGTGGTGGCGGCGACGTGTGGGTGATGTCGAGTGCGTCGCTCATCGATCCCGGCAACGGCCAGGAGCCGTACCTCGTCACGATCCAGGCCGACATCACCGAACGGCGCTTGCTCGAAGACCGACTCGCGCACGAGGCGACTCGCGATCCGCTCACCGGCGTGTTCAACCGAGGCGCGTTCGTGACCCAGTTGGAACTCGCACTTACCCGACGCGGGACGAAACCTCCGGTGCTGTTGTTCGTCGACATCGACCACTTCAAACAAGTGAACGACACCTACGGGCACGAAGCCGGCGACACGGTGCTCGTGACGATCGCGCGGCGAATGCAGAAGGCGCTACGCGAAGGCGACGTGGTCGCGCGCCTCGGTGGCGACGAGTTCGTCGTGCTCTGCCCCGATGTCAGCGACCCGAGCGAGGCCGCGCTGCTCGCCGAGCGCGTCCGGGCAACAACCGACCGTCCAGTGAAGGTGCGCGGTTCTGCGGTGGATGTCGGTGTGAGCGTCGGCCTGGCGATCGGCCACGCGGGTGATGCTGCTCCCGCACTGCTCAGAGCCGCCGATATGGCCTGCTACCGCGCCAAGCAGACCGGCCGCGGCCGGGTGGCAATCGCCGACGCCGTCGGCGAGTAACCCGCTGCCGGACGTTCTGCCGTACCTAGCGGTACTGCAGCAGCGCTTCGGCCATCTGCACTGCGTTCAACGCCGCGCCTTTGCGCAGGTTGTCGCCCGTCACCCACAGGTCGAGCGCACCGGGTTGGGACGGGTCGTTGCGGAGCCGGCCGACGAGCACCGGATCGATGCCGGCTGCTTCGAGCGGTGTGGGGTAACCGTCGCCGTCGTCGATGAGCGTCACACCGGGCGCGTCGCGCAGGAGCTCGATGGCTTCGGCGCGGTCGACCGACCGGCGGAACTGGACGTTCGCGGTCATCGCGTGGCCGACGTACACCGGTACTCGCACGCACGTGGCGCTCACTCGGATCGCGTCGTCGTGGAGGATCTTGCGCGTCTCGCGCACGAGCTTCCACTCTTCCGACGTGTAACCCGCTTCCTTGACCGAACCGGCGAGCGGGATCACGTTGCCGGCGATGGGCTTCGCCCACACCTCACCTTCGACGAGGGGCGCGTCGAAGGTGCCGGCGCGGCGCAATTCCTCTGAGCGGCCGTCGAGCTTCGACCATTGCGCGTCGAGTTCGCGCATACCGACCAGCCCGGCACCCGACACCGACTGATAGGTCGAAACGACCATCCGGTCGATGGTTGCGGCACGATGCAGCGGCGCGAGCGCGGTGACGAGCACCATCGTCGTGCAGTTAGGGCACGACGCGATGCCCTTCGGCAACTCCGCAAGGTCAGTGGAGTTCACGCCGGCGACGACGAGCGGGACGTCGGGGTCCATGCGGAACGCGGCCGAGTTGTCGATCACCTGGGCACCCGCCGCGGCCGCTACCGGTGCCCACTCCAGCGCGATCGGATCGTCGACGTCGACGATCACGAGGTCGAGCCCGTCGAAGCCTCGCTCACGCAACAGCTCACACGTGACCTCGCCACCCGCGAACGGAAGGTTGCGTCCAACCGATCGCGACGACGCGTACGCACGCAGCTCCGTGACCGGGAACGCACGTTCTTCGAGAATGCGCAACATCTCGGTGCCGACGAGCCCCGTCGCACCCATCACGCCGACCTTCATGACGGTTGGGGCTCCTTGTCGAGACCGAATGCACCGTGCAAGGTGCGCACCGCGCGCTCGACGTCGTCTTCCTTCACCACGCACGAGATGCGAATCGTCGACGTGCTGATCATCTCGATGTTGATATCGGCGTTGGCGAGAACCTCGAACATCTTCGCGGCGATACCGGGGTTGGTCTTCATCCCCGCGCCGACGAGCGACACGCGCCCAATACCCGCATCGCTCCGGAACCCACTCGCTTCGGTTTCGACCACCAGCTTGTCCATCACGCCATTCGCCTTCGCGACGTCGTCGCGCGGAATCGTGAAGGAGATGTCGGTGTGTCCCGCCGTGGACACGTTCTGCACGATCATGTCGACGTTGACGCCTTCATCGGCGAGGGCACGGAACACTGAAGCAGCAACACCGGGACGGTCGGGGACCTGCTCGATCGTGACCTTCGCTTCCGAGACGTCGTGCGTGACTCCCGAGATGATCGCGTCTTCCACGCCAGCGCCTTCCTCGTGTACCCACGTGCCGGGTGCCCAACTGAAGCTCGAACGAACGTGCAGGGCGACGTCGTGGTTGCGGGCAAATTCCACCGAACGCAACGCCAGGACGCGTCCACCGGTGGCGGCCATCTCGAGCATTTCCTCGAACGAAACGAACGGCAATTTGCGCGCGTCGGGCACGATGCGCGGGTCGGCCGTGTACACACCTTCGACGTCGGTGTAGATCTCGCACGCCTCGGCGCCGAGCGCTGCGGCCAGCGCGACCGCCGTGGTGTCCGAGCCGCCGCGGCCGAGGGTGGTGACGTCCTTCGTGTCCTGGCTGACGCCCTGGAATCCGGCGACCAGCACGATGCGTCCCTCGTCGAGCGCCGCCTGCAGCCGTCCCGGCGTGACCTCGATGATCTTCGCG
>JAODBJ010000268.1 GCA_025463905.1 Actinomycetes bacterium | reverse complement strand
CCGTCGAGCCGTAGAAGTGCGCGTCGCCAAAACCAAGGATGTTGCCGTCGCTCGTTGCCAACCAGTAGCCCTTTCCGGAAGGTGTGAGCGCGATCCCCACGTATCGTCCCGAACGGAAGCCGACGGCTGAGCCTGAGAACGTGGTGCGGCCGAACGTGAAGACGCCGCCGTCGGCGCCGAGCATCACGTAACCGGACACCGTCGAGGTGGTCGCGATGTCGACTACCGCGTTACGGATCGAAAGCTGGCCGAGCGAACCGTGGAAGGGAACGCTGCCATACGTGAAGACGCCACCGTCGCCGGCGCCGAGCATGTAGCCGCCCGGCGGACCCGCGAGCGGGCCGAAGAAGCGACCGTCGGGCGCTTGGTCGAGCCCGCCGACGTTCGGGTTGGTGAAGTCGGGGAAGTAGACCATGAAGGTGCCGACCCAGATGTGCGGCGCGTTCCCGACGCACGACGGCGTCGCGGTCACGATGTAACTGCCGTGCTCGAAGCGGGCCTTGGCGCCCTTGCACGTCTGGAGCCCGACGCCCCCGCTGCTGAAGGGAACGATGTCGGCGAAGAGGTGGCCCGACGCGCCGGCGCCGAATATCGCCACATACTCAGGATTGCTGTCGCCGTTGGTGTCGATGCCCCATTCCGGTCCGACGATCCCGTTGTTGCTCGTCCACGCCGGGTCGGTCGCCGGGTTCGTGGGTTGCACGACCCGTAGCGAGAGGTCGAGCGCGTCCGGGCTGTAGTACGCGTTCACGTTGGTGATGTCGGCGCGGGGATCGCCGGCGTCGCCAACCCGATCCGTGGTTCCACCTTTGCTGAGCGGGACGTAGCCCGGCTGCGCGGCGGCTGCGTGCGACGACAATGCGGCCCGCCCGCGCTGGAGCAACCGCGTCATCCGCTGCTGCGTCGCGGCGTCGACGGTGCCGGTATTGCTCGTGCCGGTGTTGTTGGCCGCCGCGATGCCCGTGGTCGCGCCGATCATTACGACGATCGCGCTGAGCGCAATCATCAGTCGTCGTTGCATGTGTCCCTGCTCGTCCGGCGCAACTGACGTTGCGTGATGTCCCCAACGCTATAAGCGCGAACCTGCGCCGGGCAATTCGGTCAACCGTCCGAGAACGCCGCGAACCCAATCATCGGACGACGCAGGAAGAAGTCTCCGGCGGAGCCGAACCACCGTGCGTCACCGAACCGGAAGATGCCGCCGTCGCCGGCCACCATCGTGTAGCCACGACCGGTCGGTGAGGCGGCCGCGCCCACGATCGGTGATTCCAGCCGGATGGCACCGGTGGAGCCGAGGAAGCGGGCGTCGCCGTAGGTGAACACACCGCCGTCGCTCGCGATCAACCAATACCCGCGCCCGGTCGGCGTCGGGACGATCGCGACGATCGGGTGGGTGAGGCCGACCGCGGCAGCGTTCCCGAACGATTGCGCGTCACCGAATGCTCGGACGCCGCCGTTCATCAGTGCCACCCAGTAGCCCTTGCCGGACGGGGTCGACACAATGTCGACGGCGCGCCCGCCCCCAGAGCCAAACGTCGCGCCGTGGAAGCGCGCGTCGCCATACGAGAAGACGCCGCCGCTCGCCGTAAGCAACCAGTACCCGCGCCCGGTCGGTGTGAGCGCGATGCCGACGAACGGGTCGCCCGGCGCGCGCCCGGCCGCCGAACCGAAGAAGAGCGCGTTGCCGAAGGTGAACACGCCGCCGTCGGCGCCGAGCATCAGGTAGCCCTTACCGCTTGCGGTACCGGCGACGTCGGCGATCGGACTCGCGAGCGTCACGCGACCGAGGGAGCCGTGAAACGACACGCTGCCGAACGTGAAGGCGCCACCGTCGTCGCTCACGAGCGCGTAGCCGCCCGGAACGCCGGCGGGCGTCAGCGAGCCATGGTCAGGCGCAACGTCGACGGTGGGTGGCTGGTTGATCGGGAACGGCGAGTTGATCCCGTTCCAGATGATCATCCCTGTCGCGACGTGCACGGCCGGGGCGTTGCTCAGGCAGTCGGACGGGATGCGGATGGTGTAGGTGCCAGTGCCCGCGTCGTAGGTCCCTTGCACTCCCGCGCACGGCGGCCGGCCCCCGCCGAGGTAGCCGCTGCCGATGGGTCCCCCGATATAACCGAAATCACTCAGCCCGGCGACGATGGTGCCGTGCGGGCCCCCTCCGAGGAACGCGATGTCCTGGGGGAAGCTCGAATCGCCGATGTTGATCGCCCACTCGAGGCTGGCCGCGCTGTCGAGCCCTTGCCAGAGCGGATTGGTGCGCGGATCGGTCGGCTGCTTCAGCGTCGCGGACATGGTCAACAGGTGGGCCGTGTACGTCGCTGACACGTGCGTGATGTCGGCGTGCGGGTCGTCGACATCACCGATGGGGTCGTTGCCCGACACCGTGACGCCCGGCGCAGCCGACGCGGCGTAGCGCGCCGAGCCCGACATCCCGCGCGCAATGAGAAGCTCGGCTTGGCGGTGCGCAGCCGCGCGGCTCTCACCCTTCGGTTGCTGCGCCGCGCCTGCCGGCGCCAACCCGGCCGCCGCGATCAGCGCGAAACACGAAGCAAGTATCCCCACACGTCGGAACATGTTCTCCCGCTCTCGGAACGCCACTGCCTGCCGCCGGAACGTACCGACTGCGGAAGTGGCCCGCAACGAAAAACCACGGCAATGGAAAACAATGTCAGGAAGCGCAGTGGGCGGCGAGGCGCGTCAGCGCGGCCGTTACTGCGCGTCGCGTTGCTCGCGCCGCCAGCCAAGCGAATCCTGGCGGTCGAGATCGAACGACGTTGTCGCTGGTGATCATCGTCGCGTCGCCGTCGCGTTCGAGGCGGTATTCCTCAGCGAGGTCGATGTACCCGTAGGTGATGCGGGCCGCGAGACGTATGGGCGCGTCGACGCAATCCACGCGGTCGTGCAGTGTCACGGGCACGCGGCCGACATGCACACGCCATTGGGCGTGTTGCCCGGGCTGGGGGTAGCCGGTGGGTACCACGCGCGGCTGAGCACCGTCCCATGCCTCGACCTCGCTGGGTTCGCAGAGCGCGCGCCACACCCGCTCGATCGGTGCATCGACGTGGACGCGCACCACGACGCGGTGTGCCATACGAAACCGCGGTCAGGTATGCGGCGGCGGTTTGGTCGACGGCGTAGTGCTCGTCGGCGGCTTCGCCTTCTTCGGCTTCGTGGTGGCCGTCGTGTGGTGTGTGGTCGCAGTGGGCGCCGTAGTCGACGTCGTCGGGACCGTGGGCGGCGGGAAGGTGCCGACCTTGGGCGCCTCCGTACCCACGACGTAGACCGGCATGTCTTTCCACACCAGCGTCTGGAAGTAATCGGCGATGTGCATCGGGATGCGCGAGCAACCGTGCGACGCCGGGTAGGTCGGCACCGACGGGTAGCCGTGCACCGCGATGCCGCCGTTGAAGTAGTAGGGGTTGTACAGCTCGCCGAGCTTGCCCTTGTCCCAACCGACGTGCTTCCAGGCGAACGCGAATTTTCCGGTGGGGGTCACCGCGTACTGGCAGCCATCGGAGCCACCGCAGAACGCGTGGCCACTGCCGGTGGACGTTGTGGTCATCAACGCGATCTGCCCGCCGCGGTACAGCGTGAGTACCTGACGGTCGAGATCAATCTCGACCCGGTCCGGTTCGCCTTTGGCTTCCGCCGGCTTCGGCCACCGGAACGTGCTCAACGCGAACCGCACGCCTTCACCGATCACGCCATCGCGCGTTCCGCCGAACAACTTCTCGACGGTTTGCACCGCGTACGCGGTGTCTTGGTCGTAGACGCCGTCGACCGGGCCCGGGTCGAAGTGCAGTTGCTTCATGCGGAGTTCGTACGTGAGGACCTCGGGGCCAGTCGAGCCGATGTGCAGCGCGCCGCCGGGTACCGGCGGCAGCTTGAGCATCTTCGGTTCCGACACCTTGGGCTTCTTGCTGGTGGGCTTGCGCGGAAGCGTTGTGGTGGTCGGCGGCGTGGTGCTGGTCGCGCGCCGCAACGCCGCGGCGAGTTTCCCGTCGACACCGGAGCCCTTCGCCGTTCCGCCGAAGACGTAGGCCCACCCGCCGATCGCCGCGCTGAGCAGCACGACCACGGTCGCGCCGACAACGGCTACCCGCGCCAGCTTCAGGCCGCGCTGACGTGCGTGGGGCTGGCGGTGGGGTAGCAGGCTCTCGTTCCCGGGAAACCGCTCGAGATGCGCCACTTGGCAGGAAATGTTACTTGACCGTTGCGCCGAGTTCGCGGAGCGACGACCGTCGGTGCGAGTCGCGTTGCGAAGGATTCGCAACTGCGGTTGTGATGCCCGAGCATCCGCGCGATCGATCGACCACGAACCCTTCCCGACAGGGGAGGGCATATGCGAAACCGGGGGAGCGCCAAGCTCGTCATCGCGACGACGCTGATCGGGCTGGCTGCCGGCGTGGGCGCGTTCGTCGTACCACGTTGGTTCGATTCGGCGGGTGCGTCGGTTCCCTACCGCGTGGACTCACACCGCTCGGTCGCGACGTTGCCCAACGGTGTTGGTGGCGTCAACCCGCGCGCCGGGAACTTCGCGCCCGACGTTGTTCGCACCGTCGCAGCTGCAACACCTGAAGCGGCGATTGCTCACTTCCTCGACGCGCGTGTGCGCGGCAATCTCGATGATGCGTGGCGCGTCGTGAGTGATCGCGACCGGCGCCAATTCCCGGCCGC
>JAODBJ010000224.1 GCA_025463905.1 Actinomycetes bacterium | reverse complement strand
GCGAGCGCAAGCGCGGGATGAGATCGGTGCCGGCGCCGCCAACTTGGACGAGCACGTCGCACTGCGGCGCCTGTTCGACTTGCGTGAGCTGGAACGGCATCCGGGTGTATGCCGCGAGCGGCCACGGGCTCAAGGCGCACGGGCGCAGACCCAGTTCACGCGTGGAGTCCACGATGTGCGCGGTCGCCTTCACCGGTGGCTCCCGTTGGAAGCCGGCGATTTGCGGTACGAACAGTGCGACTGCCGCGACGATCGCAACTGGCAGGAGTCGTGGGTACCGGCGCACCGTCCACGCGACCGCGGCGGCGAGCGGGAGTGCGGCCGTGATCATGAACCGCGGGTAGAGCTCGACCGGCCGTTGCACCTTCCAGATCCACAGCACCCCGATCGCCGGAAGCGTGATCGCGGCGATGATCTCGGGCCTGCGCCCCAGCACTCGGGCGCAGATTCCGGCGAGCAACACGAGCAGGGCGATCGACACGAAGGTGCGTCCGAGAAGCCCGTGCGCGACCAGCGATGGGAACTCGTTGTGGGGCGAACCGCGGCGCGTCGCGGCGTGATTCGACATTGCGCGCCAAAGGCCGATGTACGCGAGGCCGCCGAGGGCCACGCCGGTTGCGAGTGCGGCGAGATCCGCGACACGCTCGCGTCGCTCGCGTGGCCTCGCCATGATGAACCCGAAGTGGCCGAGCACCACGAGCAACGCGTACAGATGTGTGGCGACCGCAACCGCGATGACGCCGGTGTACGCGACGCGGCCTGCACGTGAACGAACATCCTCAACGAGCAGGATCGACGCGACGAGTGCACAGAACACGATCGTCGCGTAGCCACGAGCTTGGCGTACTTCGCCTACGAACAGCGGAGTGGTAGCGAGTACCGCCACGCCGGCCACTGCGGCGGTGCGGCCGAAGCGACGTTGCGCCCACCACGCGAACACTCCGACCGTCGCGGCGCCGAGCACCGCCGGCAACAGACGCATCCACGCTTCGCCCGTGCCCGCAACGCGCGCGATCAGTACCAGTGCAAACGAGAACAGCGGATGGTTGTTGAACACGATCTGGTGCGTGAAGGGCCGCAGGAACGAACGCTGTTGGACGAAGTTGCCGACGGTTTCGGCTTCGTCGTAGCCGAACGGCCGACCCGCGCCCGCGTAGTAGAGCGCAAACGCGGCCGCGCCCACGAGGGTGGCGGCACCGGCACCGCTGCGGGCCCAACCGGGCCGGGTTGTGGCACTTTTGGCCCGGCTCGGGATCATGAGTGACACAACCTAGGGAAGGCGTAGCGCGCCGGCGGCTTCGAGGCGCACCCGGAAATCGGGGTCGTCGACGAGGGCCGCGACGGCGTCACGGCTGGGCGCGATGCCGAGTTCGACGAGCCCCCGCAACGCCTTCCAACGCGCCCATGCGTCCGAGTCGCGAAGCGCGATTTCGAGCAGCGGCCTCAGCGACGGTCGCTCGGCATCGACCATCGCATCGACGACCGCGCGTCGCACCGAGCGGCTCGGGTCGTGCAGCAGGCGCGCCCAGGTTGCTTCCGCCGGAGCGGGTTCGGCGCCGACGAGAAGGCGCGCCGCCACCTGGCGGACCGCACTTTCCGACGACGACGCGGCGGCGACGATCTCGCGGACGTCGTCGGGTTGGTCCGGATGCAGTGTTCCGAACTGCTGCCAGGCGCGCTCGAGTGCGCTACTCCGACCCTCGCTCGCTCCGACGTCGACGCGAGAGGCCGACGGCGCGCTTGCATGAACTGTGTCGCCGTCGCGCGCAACGAGCGGGGCGGCGTCGGGTGAGGTCGCGGTGAACTGCGCGGTTACGAGGCGAAGCATCGGGACGAGCATCGACTCCCAACGATCCGGACGGCGGAGTCCGACGGCGACGAAGTCGGGACCGACGAGCACGTTGGCGACGTCGTCGGATGCGTCGAACAACGACGTGACGCGGGGATCGTCGACCTCGCCCACCGATTCGTACCAACGGCTCGGGCCCTCGTGAATCGGTCCGGTAACGAAACGAATCGTGCGTGGGTTCGGAGTCGCCTCGGGCGTGACCGGTCCTCCGAACGTCTCGTCGAGCGATGGGGCCGACAGGTCGATGCGGAAGGCGCCCCCGCGCCAGCCGAATTCGAGGCGGGAACCGTCGTCGAGGTCGTGTTGCCACCAGCCGTCTCCCGGCCCAACGAGGTCGGCCAGCGCGCCGTCCTCGGCGGCGGTCCACGGCTCGGGGGAGAAGAAGCGTTTGAGCAGCCGCTTCAGTGGAGCGAGACGCTCGAAGTCGATCCGCCCCAGCGCGTCGCGCGTCAGGTGAGCAACGGCTGCCGGTGTGAGCCCTTGTGCCGCGATCTCCTGCCGGCGCGTATCGCGGATGTCGTCGGTAGACACTGACCGCGACGCTACGGCGCGCCGGCTCGCCGGCGCGGGCGGCCGAGGTTGCTCAGCCGGTGGCGAGCACCAGGTCGACGACCGGAGTCGCCGGCCGGGACGGCGCGTCCGCGCCGTAGTAGGGCGCGCGGCCGAACGTGAAGAGCGAGCCGTGGCCAGTGAGGATGTAGTAGCCGCTGTCGTCGGGGAATGCGCGAATGCGTTTGGCGTCGGTGACGCCGGTGGCCCCAAGACCGGGGACCGAACCGCGGAACGGAACGCCGAACGCGAAGATCCCACCGTCGCCCGCGACGAGCCAGTAGCCGTGTTGACCCGCCGCGATCGAAGCGATCGGTGAAGCGAGGTGGAGGGCGCCCGCAGACCCCCGGAAGCGCGCGTCGCCGAAGGTGAAGACGCCGCCGTCGCGCGCGACGAGCCAGTAACCGTTCCCGCTGGGACTGAGCGCGATGTCGAGGACGGGTGCGGCGAGGCGCATGTTGCCGGTCGACCCGTGGAAGCGCGCGTCGCCGAAGGTGAAGATCCCGCCGTCGGCGCCGAGCAGGTAGTAGCCGCGGCCGGTGCGGGTCGCGCTCATCCCGACGATCGGTGCCGCGAGATGCCGGCGCGCCATCGATCCGTACGAGTGGGCGTCGCCGAACGCGTAGACGTTGCCGTCACCACCCGCGAGCCAGTAGCCGTTCCCGGTGGCGGTACGCGCGGCGGCCACGATCGGCGCGGCGAGCAATCGGCCCGTGAGGTCTCCGCGGGTGTGCGCGCGTCCGTACGCGTGTACCTGACCGGCCGCACTCACCGTCCAATATCCGTGACCGGGTGCCGTGCCACCACCCGGCTTCCCACCGCCCGGCTGCGGAGGAGTGGTCGGCGGCGGGCTGGTCGGCGGCGCGGTCGACGGTGCGGTCGACGGTTCAGTGGTGGTCGTCGTTGCCGGCCGCACCGTGGTTGTGGTTGTGGTTGTCGGCCGTGCAGCGGTGGTCGTCGTCGACGGTGGAGCACCCACCGGTGTGACGCGGACGTAGTCGACGAGCATCTCGGAGGGCGCGGCGATCGTGCCGCCGTAGCCTCCGACCCCGAGGTTCAAGATGATGTAGTGCGGCGCGACGACGGTGGATTCGGAACCGACTTTCGCGCCGTCGTAGTAGTAGGTCGCGGTGCCGCCGTGCACGACTTCGCCGAAGGTGTGCCAGCCGGTGAACGCCCCGGACGCGCATCCGCCCGGGCCGCCCGACGGCGAGTGGTAGTGGTAGCAGGCCTTACCGGAGAGGCCTTCCATGATGTCGCTCTCACCGGTGGCGGGCCATGAACCGGTGCCGTCGGTCCACACCGCGGGCCAGTTGTTGATCGTGGTGGTGCCGGGCAGCCACACGCGCGCTTCGAGGGTGCCTTCGGTGAAGGTGAAGTGCCCGAAGGTCTCGACCAACCCCGACGCGTACGCGTACGTCGTTCCGTTGCTCGCGGTGCAGGATCGATGCGCCGCCGCGAGGTGTAGTGAGCCGTCACCCGGCAGGCGTACTTGCGCGGGGTCGTAGCACGACAGTTCGGCGCCGTTGATCGGCTTCGTGATCGTGGTGTTCGACCCACCGAGCCAATTCGGGCGCCACTTCGACAGGTCGAGTGACGTGCCGTCGAACTCGTCGTCGAAGAGGTAGCTGCTCGACTGCGCGGCCACGCCGGAGTTCACGCGAGCGGTACTCGTGGACGCGTTGGTCAAGCCGCCGGCGGCGACGAAACCGCCCGTGGCGATCATTCCCGACGCGCCGAGCGCGGCGACACACAACACAACGATCAGGCGAATGCGCGAACGCACTGGGCTTCCTCCCCTGAGAGCGGCAAACCGGCAACCGTTCGCAGCGCGACATCGGCCGCGTGCACGTGCGTCCCGCGAGCACGTCTTTCCTGCATCGGCGAAAGCGCGCCGCGCGCTGAAGCGGTGTCCAGTGAGTTCGCCGAAGCGTCCGGTCGAAGTGCGCGAGCCGCCGGTGAGCCGCTCCGGGCCCGGCGCCCGCCAGGACTTTCCAAGAAATCCGACATTTCGGTCGAACTCTGGGCCGCGGACCGCTATCCTCTGGTCACTCGGCGTGGCGGAATACGCACGTACAGTGATTTAGGCCAGCAATGGCTTGGCAGGGAACAGGTGCCGGGGGCGGCGCCTACAGCAGGGGAGGGGTCCTGAACGTGGAACGGTATTTCGCGTCCGTTATTCGTCTGGTCCGCGGGGGCATCGCGTTGCTCTGCACCGCGGCACTGTTCGGAGCCGGTCTCGTCGCGCTCAGCGCGGCACCGGCTTCGGCCGACAGCAGTTCCATTAGCGGCACCGTCACCGCGGCCGCCGGCGGCGGTCCATTGTCCGGTGTCTGCGTCAACGCGTTCACACCGGGAACGCTGACGTTGGTCGCGCAAGCGACGACTGATGCGACCGGTGCTTACACGCTGGCCACGGTGCCGACCGGCAACGTCGACATGCAATTCATCGGCTCGGGTCTTTGCCCCGGCGGTGTCGGAGTCAACGTCGTCACGCAGTGGTTCAACAACCAACCCACGCAAGCGTCGGCCACTCCGGTGACCGTCGTAACCGGTTCGCCGACATTGAACGTGGACGCGGCGATGGTCGCAGGCGGTTCGATCAGCGGCACGGTCACCGCCGCGGCGGGCGGCGCGGGCCTTTCGGGTATCTGCGTCGGCGCGTTCGTGCCGGCAGTCGATGCCGTCCTCGTTGCGAGCACCTCCACC